>NZ_JBSGUW010000001.1:0-5059 GCF_053608125.1 Isoptericola sp. NPDC055063
GGCGGACCGCACGTGGTGCGGTCCGCCCCTCGAACTCTCTCGGCGATCCTCGAACTACCTCGGCGTCACCCCTGCGGCGTCACGACCAGCCCGGCGGCGTCCTCGGCACGGTCGACGACGACGCTGCTGCCGTCGGACACCGCGCCGGAGAGCAGCTCCTTGGCGAGCCGGTCGCCGATCTCGCGCTGCACGAGGCGGCGCAGCGGGCGGGCGCCGTACGCCGGATCGAAGCCCTCGAGCGCCAGCCACTCGCGCGCGGCGGGCGTGACGTCCACGGTGATGCGCCGGTCGGCGAGCCGCTTCGCGAACGCCGCGACCTGCAGGTCGACGATCTCGCCGAGCTCCTCGACGGTCAGCGCGTCGAAGACCACCACGTCGTCGAGCCGGTTGAGGAACTCCGGCTTGAACGACGCACGCACGGCCGCCATCACGGCCTCGCGCCGGGCGGCGTCGTCGAGGGCCGGGTCCACGAGGAACTGCGACCCCAGGTTCGACGTCAGCACCAGGATGACGTTGCGGAAGTCCACCGTGCGGCCCTGGCCGTCGGTGAGCCGTCCGTCGTCGAGCACCTGGAGCAGGATGTCGAAGACCTCGGGGTGCGCCTTCTCCACCTCGTCCAGCAGGACGACGGAGTACGGGCGCCGCCGCACGGCCTCGGTGAGCTGCCCGCCCTCCTCGTAGCCGACGTAGCCGGGAGGGGCGCCGACCAGCCGCGACACCGAGTGCTTCTCGGAGTACTCGGACATGTCGATGCGCACCATGGCGCGCTCGTCGTCGAAGAGGAAGTCCGCGAGCGACTTGGCCAGCTCCGTCTTGCCGACGCCGGTCGGGCCGAGGAACAGGAACGACCCGGTCGGCCGGTCGGGGTCGGCCACGCCCGCCCGCGAGCGCCGCACCGCGTCGGACACGGCGCGTACCGCGGCGGTCTGGCCGATGAGCCGCTCGCCGATGACGTCCTCCATGTGCAGGAGCTTCTCGGACTCACCCTGCAGCAGGCGCCCGGCGGGGATGCCCGTCCACGCGGCGACGACCTCGGCGATCTCGTCGGAGCCCACCTTGTCGGCGATCATCGGCGCCTCGTGCGCGGCGGCCTCGTCGGCCTCCTGCGACGCCTCCGCCCGCTCCGCGTCGGCGAGCTCGCGCTCGACCTGCGGGATCTCCCCGTACAGCAGCCGCGCGGCGGACTCGAGGTCGCCCTCGCGCTGCAGCCGGTCGGACTCGGTGCGCAGCTCGTCGATGCGGGCGCGCAGGTCGCCGACGCGGTTGTGGCCGGCCTTCTCCGACTCCCACCGCGCGGTGAGCGCGGCGAGCCGCTCGCGCGTGTCCGCGAGGTCGGCGCGCAGCCGCTCCAGGCGCTCCGTCGACGCCGCGTCGTCGGACTCCTTGAGCACGACCTCCTCCATCTCGAGGCGCGTGACGGCGCGCTGCAGCTCGTCGATCTCGACGGGCGAGGAGTCCATCTCCATGCGCAGGCGCGACGCCGCCTCGTCGACGAGGTCGATCGCCTTGTCGGGCAGCTGGCGGCCGGTGATGTACCGGTCGGACAGCGCGGCGGCGGCGACGAGCGCAGAGTCCGCGATCGTCACCTTGTGGTGCGCCTCGTACCGCTCCTTGAGCCCGCGCAGGATCGCGACCGTGTCCTCCACGGACGGCTCGCCGACGAACACCTGCTGGAAGCGCCGCTCGAGGGCCGGGTCCTTCTCGATGTGCTCGCGGTACTCGTCGAGGGTCGTGGCGCCGACCAGGCGCAGCTCGCCGCGGGCGAGCATGGGCTTGAGCATGTTGCCCGCGTCCATGGCGCCCTCGCCGCCGGCGCCCGCGCCGACGACGGTGTGCAGCTCGTCGATGAAGGTGACGACCTCGCCGTCCGACGCGGTGATCTCCTCGAGGACGGCCTTGAGCCGCTCCTCGAACTCGCCGCGGTACTTAGCGCCCGCGACCATGCCGGCCAGGTCGAGCGCGACGAGGCGCTTGCCCTGCAGCGACGTGGGGACGTCGCCCGCGACGATGCGCTGGGCCAGGCCCTCGACGACGGCGGTCTTCCCGACGCCGGGCTCGCCGATGAGCACGGGGTTGTTCTTGGTGCGGCGGCTCAGCACCTGCACGACGCGGCGGATCTCCGAGTCCCGACCGATGACCGGGTCGAGCTTGCCGTCGCGGGCGCGCTGCGTGAGGTCGCTGCCGTACTGCTCCAGCGCCTTGTAGGTGCCCTCGGGGTTGGGGCTGGTCACGCGGGACGAGCCGCGGACGGCGGGCAGGGCGGCGCGCAGCGCGTCGGCGGTGGCGCCCGCCTCGGTGAGCGCCTGGGCCGCGGCGGACTGACCGGCGGCGAGAGCGATGAGCAGGTGCTCGGTCGAGACGTACTCGTCGCCGAGCGCCTCGGCCTCCTTGCCCGCGTTCTCGAGCACGGCGCTCATGGCGCGCGACGGCGAGGGCTGGGCGACGGCGCTGCCGCTCACCTGCGGCAGGGCCACCAGGGCGGCACGGGCGCGCTGCCCGATCTGCTGCGCGCCTGCGCCGACGGCGTCGAGCAGGCCGACGGCGACACCGCCCGACTGCTGGAGCAGCGCCTGCAGCAGGTGCACCGGCTCGAGCTGGGGGTTGCCCGCGGCCGACGCCGACTGGACGGCGTCGCCGAGCGCCTGCTGCGACATGGTCGTGAGCTTGATGTCCATGGGACCTCCGGGATGACGAGGGAAAACGTCTTTCTGGGGAACGTCGCCAAAGTTGAGTCTATTCCGCTCAACTTTGCTCGCAAGCCGCTCGGCATGCCCGGTGGCTCACACCCCGGTGCTGCGGGATGCTGGGCCGGTGACCACTCCAGCCCGCGGCCCCGTGCGCCGCCTCCGCACAGCGATCGCGGCCCTGCTCGCCGCCGTCGGCCTCCTCGCCCTCGCCGGCTGCATGAAGGTCGACATGGACATGACGCTCTCGGAGGACGACACCGTCTCCGGCACCATGATCATGGCCGTCTCCAACAGCCTCGCCGAGACGATGGGGATGGAGCCCGGCGAGCTGTGGAAGCAGGCCGGCGGGGAGCTGTCGCAGAACCTGCCCGAGGGCGCGTCCCAGGAGCCGTGGTCCGACGACGACTACACCGGCACCAAGTACACCTTCACGGACGCGCCGATCGACCAGATCTCCGGCGAGGGCGGCGAGGACCTGAGCATCACGCGCGACGGCGACGACTACGTGGTCGACGGCACCCTGGACCTCGCCCAGGGCGCCGACCAGCTCAAGTCGCTGCCGCAGAAGGTGCAGGACGCCTTCGACGTACGCCTCGCGATCACCTTCCCCGGGGCGGTCAGCGACGCCACCGGCGCCATCGACGGCACCACCGTCACCTGGACGCCACAGGTCGGCGAGAAGACCGAGATCCACGCCGTCGGCTCGGCCGAGGCCGACAACGGGTTCCCGTGGTGGATCGTCGGGCTGGTCGTCGGGCTGGTCGTCATCGGGCTCGTCGTGTGGTTCGTCGTGCGGAACAACCGCCGGCCCGCCCCGGTCACCGGGACCGCGACCGGAGACGCCGCGTTCGCCGCGGAGACGACGCCCGGCGCCGTCCCCGCGGCCGGCCCCACGCCGGAGGAGCAGGTCTTCGGCGGCGCGACCACCGAGCCCCCGACCGAGCCCCCGACCGGACCCACGACCGGACCCGTCGCCGAGCCGCTGGAGCCGGAGGCGGCCCCCGAGCCCGCTCCCCCGGCCGGCCCGTCGACCGGACCCGTCGCCGAGCCGCTGGAGCCCGGCCGCCCCGGCGAGGAGGACGCCTACCGCCGGGAGCACGGCGCCGCCGAGCGCGGCACCGCGCCGTCGTCCGGCGAGCCCCGGCCCGACGAGCCCGAGACCGACGAGCCCGGCAGTGACGACCCCGGCACCGACGACCCCGGCACGACTCCGGGGCCGGCGCGCCCGACCGACCCGACGCCGGGTGCCTGACGCACCGTCCGCGCCGGGCCCCGCGGGGGCGTGGCGCGAGGACGTCCTCGGCCCGGAGTTCCAGGAGCGCACCCTCGCGCTGCCCGGCGGTGCGGAGGCGGTCCTGGTCCGCCACGTCCCGTCCACGCCCGACCCGGCCACGCCCGGGGCTCCGCCGGCCCGCACCGCGGTGCTGTACGTGCACGGCTTCGTCGACTACTTCTTCCACCCGCACGTCGCGCGCGCCGTCGCCGCGCGGGGGCACGCGTTCTACGCCGTCGACCTGCGCGGCCACGGGCGGGCGCTCGCCGCGCACGTCGCCGCCGGGCGCGACCCGAACCTCGTGGACGACCTCGCCCTGTACGCCCAGGATCTCGACGCCGCGGCCGCCGCCGTGCGCGCCGCGGGCCACGAGCGGCTGGTGGTGCTCGGGCACTCGACGGGGGGCCTGGTCGCGCCGCTGTGGGCGAACGCCCGCCCCGGCCGGGCGGACGCGCTGGTGCTCAACAGCCCGTGGCTCGAGCTCAACGAGACCTGGCTGATGCGTGGGCCGGCGACCTGGGCGATCGACGTCGTCGGACGGTTCGCGCCGCGGCTGCCGGTGGGCTCCCTCGGCGAGCACTACGGCGCGGCGCTGCACCGCGAGACCGGCGGCGAGTGGGACTACGACCTGGCCTGGAAGCCGCACGCCGGCTTCCCCGTCCGCGCCGGCTGGCTGCGCTCCGTGCGTCGCGCGCACCACCGGGTGGCCCGCGGGCTGGACCTCACGATCCCGGTGCTCGTGCTGGCGTCCGACCGGTCCGGCCCGGCGCGGTCGTGGCACGACGAGCTGGTGACCACGGACTCCGTGCTCGACGTCGTGCACATCCGCGAGCGCGCCCCGCGCCTGGGCAGCGACGTCACCGTCCGCACGATCGTCGGGGGCGCGCACGACCTCGCCCTGTCGCCGCAGCCCGCCCGCGACGCCTACCTCACCGCCGTGCTCGACTGGATCGAGTCCCTCACCTGACCCCGGCCCAGTGCCGAGCAGGCAGTTGGCGGAAGGGGGGGGGGGGAGGTGGCGGCGGGCCAGGGGGGAACATATTTTTTGTTTTTTGGGGGGGGGCCCCCAGCACTTTCCCTTCCCCCCCCCCCCAACACT
>NZ_JBSGUW010000001.1:5069-46393 GCF_053608125.1 Isoptericola sp. NPDC055063
GCTTCCCCCACCGCCCCCCGCCCGGGGCCAGAAAGGAAGTTCGCCCCGGGGGGGGGGGCCGCTCCCCCACCACCCTGGTGCCAACTGCCTGTTCGGCGCTCGGCGGGGCCGCCACGGCCGTGTCCGATTCCCGCTAGCCGGACGTCGGGGGCGCGCGTGAGGATGGGGGCATGACGACGACAGCCCGGCCCGAGACCCCGACGCCGGCGGCCCCCACCGCGCAGGACTTCGCGGAGCGGTACCGGGCGATCGCGGCCCGCGACACCCGGTTCGACGGCCAGTTCTTCACGGCCGTGCGGACCACCGGGATCTACTGCCGGCCGTCGTGCCCCGCCCGCACGCCGAAGCCGGAGAACGTCACGTTCTACCTGACGTCGGCGGCGGCGCACGAGGCCGGGTACCGCGCCTGCAAGCGGTGCCTGCCCGAGGCGGCGCCCGGCACGCCGGCATGGGACCTGCGGCACGACCTCGCGGGGCGCGCGATGCGGCTCATCGCCGACGGCGTCGTCGACCGTGAGGGCACGGACGGGCTCGCCGCCCGGCTGGGGTACAGCGCGCGGCACGTGCACCGGATGCTGTCCGCCGAGCTCGGCGCCGGGCCGCTCGCCCTCGCCCGTGCGCAGCGGGCGCAGACCGCGCGCAGCCTGGTGGTCGGGACGGACCTGCCGCTCGCGGACGTCGCGTTCGCCGCCGGCTTCGGCTCGATCCGGCAGTTCAACGACACCGTGGCGGAGGTCTTCGACACGACGCCGAGCGACCTGCGCGCCCGCGCCCGCCGTCGCGCACGTCCCGACCCTGCCTTCCACCAAGCGATCTCCCGCGCCACGGGGCCCGATGCCGCGACAGATCGCTTGCTGGAAGGTGAGCGCGGCTGCGACGTCGCGCGGGTTCGCCTCGACCTCGAGCTGCCCGTCCGCGAGCCGTTCGACGGCCGCGGAGTCGTGGCGTTCCTCGCCGCCCGTGCCGTCGACGGCGTGGAGGTCGCCGACCTGTCCGGCGACGACGTGCGCTACGCCCGCACCCTCGCCCTGCCCCACGGGCCGGGCGCGGCGGAGGTCGTCGCGGGGCCGGGCGTCGGGCCGGGGCGGGTCGCGGTGCGGCTGGAGCTCTCGTCGGCCGCGGACGTCTCCGTGGCGGTGACGCGCCTGCGCCGCCTGCTCGACCTCGACTCGGACCCGGCCGCCGTCGACGCCACGCTCGCCGACGACGCGGCCCTCGCGCCCCTCGTCGCGCGCACCCCCGGGCTGCGCGTGCCGGGCACGGTGGACCCGCACGAGATCGTGGTGCGCGCCATCGTCGGGCAGCAGATCAGCGTCGCCGCCGCGCGCACGCACCTGAGCCGGCTGGCCGCGGGCGCCGGCACGACGTACGACTCGGCCGTGCCCGGCCTCACCCGCCTGTTCCCCACGCCCGCGCAGGTCGCGGCGTCGGCGGCCGACCACCTGCGGCTGCCCGCCCGGTCGCTGGCCACCGTGACGGACTCGGCCCGCGCGCTCGACGACGGCTCCCTGGCCGTGGGTGTGGGCGACGACGGCGACAGCCTGCGCGCCGCGCTCGTCGCCCGCCGCGGCATCGGCCCCTGGACCGCGGCGTACGTCGCGATGCGCGTGCTGCGCGACCCGGACGCCTGGCTCGACGGCGATGTCGCCCTCCTCGCGGGCGCGGCCGCCGCCGGGATCGTCCTGCCCGGCGCGGGTGACGACGCCCCGCGCGCCGCCCGGTCGCGCGCCCTCGCCGTCCGCGCGGAGCGGTGGGCGCCCTGGCGGTCGTACGCCGCCATGCACCTGTGGCGCGCCGCCCTCCCGCCGACCAGGCAGTAGGCACCGTATTCGGCCGCTCTCCGGCCCCTTTCCGACATCAGCTGCCTGTTCGGCACGACCTCACGGAGGAACCATGTCTACGAGCACCACCACGTCCGCCCGCACCACCACGCTGACCACCCCCGACGGGCCGTTCACCGTCGTCGTCGAGCCGGACGGCACGGTGCTGGCGTCCGGCTGGACCACCGACGCCGACGCGCTGATCGGCCTCACCCACCCCGACGTCCGCCCTTCCGAGACGGTCCCCGTGGCCGAGGACGACGCGGCCGTCGCGCCCGCCGTCGCGGCGGTGCGCGCGTACTACGCGGGCGACGTGCACGCGATCGACGACGTCGCCGTGCGCCAGGTTTCCGGGCCCTACCGCGCCCACGCGTGGGACGTGCTGCGCACGGTCGACGCCGGCGACCCGGTCACGTACACCCGCTACGCGGAGCTCTCCGGCCGGCCCGCCGCCGTGCGCGCCGCCGCCGGCGCGTGCGCGATGAACGCGGCCGCCCTGTTCGTGCCGTGCCACCGCGTGCTGCGCACGGACGGCACCCTCGGCGGCTTCCGCTACGGCCTCGACGTCAAGCGGAGCCTGCTGGCCCACGAGGCCCGGCACGCGGGCTGAGCCCGCAGCCCGGGCCCGCGCCGGAGGAGCCGTCACGCCAGCGACGGTTCCTCCGGCGTCGACACGGTGAACACGGCCCCGGCGATGACGGGCACCTGCGTCGCGGCGCGCTCGAGGTCGTCGAGCCGCCGCGCGACGGTCGACTCGGGCTCGTTGCCGGCCAGGTCCACGCTGGCCACGAGGTACAGCGACCGCGGCCCCACGTACTCCATCCGCAGGTACGTCACGCGCTCCACCTGCGGCAGGGTGACGAGGTGCGCCAGCACGGCGGAGCGGGTCTCGGGCCGCGCGGCCTCGCCGACGAGGAACCGGCGGTTGCGGTCCACGAGCACGAGGGACACGACGGCGAGGACGACGCCGACGACGATCGACCCGACGGCGTCCGGCACGGGCGACCCGGTGAGCTGGTGCGCGAGCACCCCCGCGAACGCGACGACCAGGCCGATCAGCGCGGCGGCGTCCTCGGCGAAGACGGCGCGCAGGGTCGGGTCGGACGTGACCAGCACGTGGTGCAGCACGTCGTGCTCCGCCTTCTTCGCCTCGGCGCGCGCCTGCCGGCTGGCCTGCAGGAACGACACGCCCTCGAGCACGAACGCGACGGCGAGGACGACGTAGGCGACGCCGAAGTCGCTCGCGGGCTCCGGGTGCACCAGCTCCTGGATGCCGTGCGTGATGGACACGCCGGCGCCGACGGCGAACAGGCCGATCGCGGCGAACATCGACCAGACGTACGCCTCCCGGCCGAACCCCAGCGGGTGGAGGGGGTCGGCGGGCCGGCGGGACCGCCGGTCGGCCACGAGCAGGAAGATCTCGTTGCCGGTGTCGGCCCAGGAGTGCACGGCCTCTGCCAGCATCGACGCGGACCCGGTGATCACGGCGGCGGCGGTCTTCGCCGCGGCGACGACGGCGTTCGCGAAGAACGCGATGACCACCGTGAGCGTGCTCTCGCCGCCGTGGGCGTCCTGCACGACGCGCGGGCTGACGCCCGGGTGCGGCGGCGCGGCGTCCGGCTCCGGGTCGGCCGGGTGCGAGAGCGCGTCGAACGGGTCGGATGCGCCGGGGTGCGTGAGCGCGTCGGGTGCGGCGGAGGGGTCCGGCTCGGGCGGGGTGTCGGACTCGGCGGGTGCCATGCGCCCGGTCTACCAGCCGAGCGTCAGTCGGGCTCGCCGAACTCGTTGGGCCGCAGGTCCTCCGGGTCGACC
Organism: Isoptericola sp. NPDC055063; assembly: GCF_053608125.1. Lineage (NCBI taxonomy): Bacteria > Bacillati > Actinomycetota > Actinomycetes > Micrococcales > Promicromonosporaceae > Isoptericola > Isoptericola sp. NPDC055063. The sequence continues at coordinate 8,702 of NZ_JBSGUW010000001.1, forward strand.
TTGCCGGTGCGGAAGCCGGCCCGGCCCACCATGTGTGCCGCGACGGGCGACGTGATGACCTGGAACGCCACGACCAGCACGAGCATCGCGACGGCCGACCAGCTGCGCACCCGCAGCGCGAGCGCCGTGAGCATGAGCATCAGCCCCAGCACCTGCGGCTTGGTCACGGTGTGCATGCGCGCCAGCAGGGACGGGAAGCGGGTCAGGCCCACGCCCGCGGCGAGGGTGAGGAACGCCCCCGCGAGCAGGCACACGACCGCGAGGGAGTCGGCGATCGTCGTCCACAGCCCGGGCTCGACCTGGGTCATCGCGCGCCACCTCCCTCGTCCTCGGCGTCCGGGTCGACGTCGCGCGCGCCGCCCCGCTGCTCGCCGCGGCGCTCACCACGGGGCACGTCGACGTCGCGCGCCTGGGCGGCGACCTCCTCCCGCGAGCGCACGCGGCCCTCGCCCTCCGGCTCTTTCGCGGCGAACCGCGCCATCGTCACCGAGCCGACGAAGCCGACCATGGACAGCGCGACGAGGATGGGGATGGTCTCCGTGCGGCGCGACCAGAACGCCTCGATGGCGATGGCGCCGACGAGCGTGATGGTGAGGGCGTCCAGCGCGACGGCACGGTCGAGCATCGAGGGCCCGCGCTCCACGCGGACCAGCGCGAGCAGCGCGGCGACGGCCACGAGCACGGCCGCCGCGATCACGGCTGCGAGGATCATGCGTCCCCCTCCCCTCGTCCGGGATCGCCGGCCCCCGCGGCCGGGGTCGGGGCGTCGGCATCGGAACCCAGCCCGCACCGGGTCAGGACGGTGCGGCTGGCGAAGGCGCGCAGCACGCGCTCCTCCAGCGCGAGCGTGTCACGACGCACCGTCTCGGGCCCGCCGGCCCCGTCGATGTCGAGCACGTGCAGGTAGACGACGCCCGTGCTGCGCCGCGCCTCGACGACGAGCGACCCCGGCACCAGCGACGACATCACGGCAGTGATCGTGAGGTACGCGTCCTCGGGGTTGCGCAGCCGGACGGCGACGATGGCTCCGTGCGGCGTCGGGCCGGGCTTGATCGCCGTCCACGCGACCTCGAAGGACGCGAGGAACAGGTCGGCCACGAACCGCCCCACGAGGACGGCGGTGGGCCACGGCCGCACGGTGCCCTGCATGGAGATGTTCGGCAGCGGGAACAGCGTGACCACGACGGCCGCGATCAGGGCGCCGGCGATGACGTTGGCCCAGGACAGGTCGCCCCACAGCAGCACCCAGATGAGGGTGAGGAGCGCGAGGGCGTGCCACTGCGAGCCCAGCCGGCGCAGCAGCCCGGGCCGGCGCGGCCGGGGGCTCATCTGCCGCCTCCCTCGCGGCCGCCGTTCCCGGCGACCGACTCGCCCTGGCCGCGGTCGGCGCCGCCGGGGAAGACGGCGTCGACGTACGTGTGGCCGTCCATCGACGCCGTCGCGGCGCGCTCCGCGTACCCGTACAGCGGGCCCGCCGCGACGGTGAGCAGCAGCCCGAACGCGACGAGCGCGCCCGTGGGCAGCACCATCCCGCGCGGCAGCGGCACGTCGGACTCGATCTCCTCCGACGGGGCCTGCCAGAACGCCTTGTTCCACGCCTTGACGACGGCGTAGAGCGTGAGCAGCGACGTCACGACGGACCCCACGACCAGCACCCACGCCAGGCCGGTGTCGACGCGCGCGCCCTCGGTGAGCAGCCCGACCTTGCCGAGGAACCCGGACAGCGGCGGGATGCCGGCCAGGTTGAGCGCGGGCACGAAGAACAGCACGGCCAGCCCGGGCGCGAGCTTGGCGAGGCCGCCGAGCCGGTCGAGCGACGTCGAGCCACCCCGCCACTCCACGAGGCCCACGACGAGGAACAGCGCCGTCTGGACGGAGATGTGGTGCACCACGTAGTAGATGGCCGCGGCCGTGCCCGCCTCGGTGGCGAGCGCGATGCCGAAGATCATGTAGCCGATGTGGCTGACCAGGGTGAACGACAGCAGGCGTTTGACGTCGTTCTGCGCCACGGCGCCCAGGATGCCGATGACCATCGTGAGCAGCGCCAGCACCATGAGCACCTGGTCCACGGTGGGGTTGTCCGGGAACAGCAGCGTCTGCGTGCGCAGGATGGAGTACACGCCCACCTTGGTGAGCAGCCCCGCGAACACGGCGGTGACGGGCGCGGGCGCCGTCGGGTAGGAGTCCGGCAGCCATGCGGACAGCGGGAAGATCGCGGCCTTGATCCCGAAGGCGAGCAGCAGCAGGAGCTGCAGAGCGGTGCGCACGGTCGGGTCGATCTCCGGCAGCCGCTCGGCGAGCTGCGCCATGTTCACCGTGCCGGTAGCGCCGTAGATCAGCGCGATGGCGGTGAGGAACAGCGTGGAGGACACCAGCGTCACGATCATGTAGACCGACCCCGCGCGGATGCGCTCGGCCGTGCCACCGAGGGTGAGCAGCACCGCCGACGACGCGAGCAGGATCTCGAAGCCGACGTACAGGTTGAACAGGTCGCCCGTGAGGAACGCGTTCGCGACGCCCGCCGCCAGGATGAGGAACGTCGGGTGGAAGATCGCGACGGGGATCCGGTCGCCGCGCGTGGTGCCCGGGTCGTCCTCCCCCTCGGGCACGCCCTGCCCCAGGGAGTACAGGAGCACGCACAGCAGCATCACGAACGAGACCGTGAGCATCACGGCCGAGATGCGGTCGGCCACCAGGTCGATCCCGACGGGCACCGCCCAGTTGCCGACCTCGACGACGATGGGGCCGGAGTCGGCCGCGAACAGCAGCCCGAGGGACGCGGCGAGCGCGGCGGACAGGGCCGTGACGCTGATGATGCGCTGCACGCGGGCGTACCGGTGCAGGGCGAGCGTCAGCCCCGCCGCGAAGAGCGGCAGCATGACGGGCAGCGGGACGAGCGTCTCGACGGACCAGGGCATCACGGGCGCTCCTCGTCCTTGTCGTCGACGTCGTCGTGCACGTCCGCCGCTTCCTCGTCGAGGGTCTGGTCGGGCTCGGTGTCGTCGGCGTCCTCGAACGCGGGGGCGTTGAGCGCGGCGTGCCGGGCGACGCGGCGGTCCTCGACGTCGTCCGCGACCTCGTCGTGGCCGTGCAGCTGCCACGACCGGTAGGCCATGGCCAGCACGAACGCGGTGAGGGCCAGCGTGATGACGATCGAGGTGAGCACCATGGCCTGCGCGAGCGGGTCGCTCATGCGCACGCCGTCCGGGGCGTTGCCGATGATCGGCGACGCCCCGGAGCGCCCGCCCATGACCAGCAGCATGAGGTTCACGCCGTTGCCGATGAGCACGAAGCCGAGCAGCACGCGCGTCAGGGGGCGCTCCAGCAGCAGGTAGACGCCGGTGGCGAAGAGGACGCCGATGGCCAGCACCAGGATGGCCGGCGGGGTGTTCTCGAGGACGATCATCGGGCGGCCTCCTCGTGCGGGGCGTCGCCGTTCGCGGGCGGCGCCTCGACCTCGCCGACGACCACCGTGCGCGCGGGCCGCGGGTCCTGCCGGTCGATCTCGGCCCCGAGCGTGCGCAGCAGGTCGAGGACCAGCCCGACGACCACGAGCATCACGCCGATGTCGAAGAACAGCGAGGTCACGAGGTGCACGTCCCCGAGCACCGGGAAATGCATGTTGACGATCGTGCTCTGCAGCACCTCCTGGCCTCCGACGAGCGTCGCGAGGCCCACGCCGGCGGACAGGAACAGGCCGGTGCCCAGCAGCACGCCGGGGTTCACGGGCGCGGCCTCGCCGAGCTCGTACCGGCCGCCCGCGAGGTAGCGCACCGCGAACGCGATGCCCACGACGAGCCCCGCGGCGAAGCCGCCGCCCGGTGCGTTGTGCCCGCTGAACAGCAGGAACAGGGCGAACACGATCATGGCGTGGAAGATGACGCGGGTGATGACCTCGAACATCACGGACCGGCGCTCGGGCTCCAGCGTGGAGCCGGCGGCGAGCCACACGCGGCGCGTGTGCGGGTCGGACTGACTGACCTCGTCCACGCGGGACAGGCGCAGCACCTCCCCGCTGCGCTGGCGCAGGAAGATGAGCGACGCGACGCCGGTGGCTGCGACGAGCAGCACGGAGATCTCGCCCACGGTGTCCCAGGCGCGGATGTCGACCAGGGTCACGTTGACGATGTTCTTGCCGCCGCCCCAGGTGTACGCCTCGTCGGGGAAGTGGGTGCTGATCGGCTCGGCCACCCGCACCAGCGGGGCCGCGACGGTCAGCGCCATCATCACGAGGCCGGTCACGACGCCCAGCACCAGGCGCACCCAGCGGCTGGCGGCGAGCGGCCGGTCGGTGAAGTACGGGGGCAGGCGCCGCAGCACCAGCATCATGACGACCAGGGTGATCGTCTCGGTGAGCACCTGGGTGAGCGCGAGGTCGGGGGCCCCGTGGAGCATGAACAGCGTCGCGTTGGCGTACCCGGCGACGCCCACGAGCACCACGGCCTTGAGCCGTCGGCGGGCGCGAGCCGCGAGCACGCAGGCGATGACGATGATCGCGACGACGGCGGCGTCCCCCGGGCGGTCCCAGAGCACGAGCTGCACCTGCGGCGTGCCGCGCACCAGGCCTGCCGCGATCACGGCGCCGGGGGCCACGGCGAGCACCACGAGGATCATGCCGAGGTAGACCGGCAGGGAGCCGCGCTGGGTGGCGGCGGTGACGTCGGCCGCCACGTCGTCGAGGCGCCGCATGGTGCGCCGGTAGACGACCTCGGCGCTGCGCGGCGACCAGAAGAAGTCCTGGGCGCGCTCCACCCGGGCGCGCTGCCAGAAGAGCACGAACCCGGCCACGAGCACGAGCACGGTCAGCGCGAGGACGGGCGTGAACCCGCTCCACAGCACCAGGTGGCCGGGCTGCCCCGTCGGGTAGAGGTCGGCGTACGGGGCGAGCAGCCGCTCCCCCGTGGCCGGCACGAGCGCGACGGCGAGACCGAGGACGGCGAGGACCAGCGGCGGCGTGACGAGCAGCCACGGCTGGCGCCGCACGGGCGTCGCGGGCGCGGGCTGCGCGGCGGCGTCGTGCGTCGAGGCGGTCGCCGCCCCCGCCCCCGCCGCGCCCGGGCGCCGCTTGGTGCCGAACGCGCCCCACGCGAACCGCAGGCCGTAGGCCACGGTGAGGGCCGAGCCGACGACCAGCGCGACGAGCGCGATCGTCTCGATCGCCCCGGCGCCGTGGGTGACGTCGTGCCACAGCCCCTCGAGCGCGGCCTCCTTGGCGACGTAGCCGGCGAACGGCGGGAAGCCGATCATCGACGCGGTGGCGAGCACGCCCGCCACGGTGGTGAACGGCATCGTGCGCCACAGCCCGGAGAGCTTGCGCAGGTCGCGCGTGCCGGTGGCGACGTCGACGGCGCCGACCACGAGGAACAGCGCGGCCTTGAACATGGCGTGCGCGCCCAGCATCGCGAGGCCGGCGAGCGCGAGGGACCTCGACCCGAGGCCGAGCAGCAGGACGATCAGGCCGAGCTGGGAGACGGTGCCGAACGCGAGCACGAGCTTGAGGTCGTGCTGGCGCAGCGCCTGGTAGCCGCCCAGCAGCAGCGTGCCGCCGCCGAGGACGAGCACCAGCCAGCGCCACACCGGCAGGTCGGAGAACGCCGGGGCGAAGCGGGCCACCAGATAGACGCCCGCCTTGACCATGGCCGCCGCGTGCAGGTAGGCGGACACCGGCGTCGGCGCGGCCATGGCCGCGGGGAGCCAGAAGTGGAACGGGATGAGCGCGGACTTGGTGGCGGCGCCGGCGAGCAGGCAGACGGCCGCGACGGTGACGACGGTGCCCGACGGCGGGTCCGCCACCAGCTCCGAGACCCGCCAGGTGTCGCCGACGACGCCCAGGATGATCAGACCGACCAGCATGGCGAGGCCGCCGGCCGTCGTGATGACGATCGCCTGCATGGCGGCGCGCCGCGACGCCTTGCGGTCGGCGTAGTGGCCGATGAGCAGGTAGGAGAAGACGGTGGTGAGCTCCCAGAACACGAACAGGAGCAGCAGGTCGTCGGCGACGACGAGGCCCACCATCGCGGCGGCGAACGCCGTGAGGACGGCCGCGAACCGGCCGAGGCCGAGGGCGTCGCGGGCGAAGTAGGCCGAGCAGTACAGGAGCACGAGCGCCCCGACGCCGCCCACCACGAGCAGCATGAACCACGCGAGGGTGTCGAGCTGCAGGGTGATCGACAGGTGCAGGCCGGGGACCCACGGGACCTGGGTGGTGGGGAAGTCTCCCGCCGTGACCCGCGGCGTCATGGCCAGCGCGTAGACCGCGGCCGACGCGGGCCCGAGGGCCAGCACCCAGAACGCTCTCCTGCCCAGCCATGCCACCAGAGCCGGCGCCGCGAGGGCCAGCAGGAAGGTGAAGAGCAGCACTGAGAGCACAGCACTCCGTCCGGTCGAGGGGCGGGGCGTCGGGCTTTACCTTACCGGCATCGACCGATGGTCCCGTGGCGATCGAGGTGACACGGGCCTGTGACCTGGGTCGCTCGCCCGCCCCGCACGGTCCGTGCGGGGCAGGCGACCAATCAGTCTCCCCCGGGCGACCCCAGCAGCTCGCGCACGCGGCCCGACACGCGCCCGAACTCAGGATCGCGCACCGTCTCGGCGTAGTCGCGCTCGGCGGGCAGGTCCACCGCGAGCTCCTCGACGATCGTGCCCGGCCGCGGCCCCATGACGACCACCCGGTTGGCGAGGTACACGGCCTCGGCCACCGAGTGCGTCACGAGGAGCACGGAGACGCCGGTCTCGCGCCAGATGCGGTGCAGCTCGACGTTCATCCGCTCGCGGGTGAGGGCGTCGAGGGCGCCGAACGGCTCGTCCATGAGCAGCACGTCCGGCTGGTGCAGCAGCGCCCGGCAGAGCGAGACGCGCTGCTGCATGCCGCCCGACAGCTCGTGCGGCATCGCCTTCTCGAAGCCCGTCAGGCCCGTCATCTCGACGAGCTCGTCGCACCGGCGGCGCGCGGTGGCGCCGTCCATGCCCCGCATCTCGGCCTGCAGCAGGATGTTCGCCCGGACGTCGCGCCACTCCAGCAGCGCCGCGCGCTGGAAGACGAAGCCGATGTCCTGGCGCGGGCCCCGCACCACCTCGCCGCGCAGCCGCACCTGGCCCGTCGTCGGGGCCGTCAGGCCGGCCACGACCTTGAGCAGCGTGGACTTGCCGCAGCCGGACGGGCCCGCGATCGTCACGAACTCGCCGCGGGCGAGCTGCAGGTCGACCGACCCGAGGGCCGGGGTGGACACGCGGCGGCTGCGGAACGTGACCGAGACGTCCTCGATGTCGACGACGGCGTCGGTGGCGACGCCCTGCGCGGGGAGCCCGCCCGTGGTCGTGGTGGTCATGGGGCCCCCGTTCAGTTCGCCGGGGCGAACGAGTCGTCGAAGTAGTCGTCGGCCGTCGTGCCCTCGGCGATGAGGCCGGAGCTCGACAGCACGTCCAGGGTGTTCGCCCAGTCGGCCGGGTCGTTCACGCCGGGCGCCTTGCCCTCGGTCGCGTCGGTGTGCAGCAGCTCGATGGTCTGCTTCCACTGCTCGGTGAGCACGTCGGCCGCGGGCATCTGCGGGTCCTTGCCCTCCATCGAGGCGACGGCGGCGTCCGGGTCCTCGGCGGCGGCGGCGAACGCCTCGGACGTCGCCGCGACCATCTCCTTCACGAGGTCGGGGTCGGAGGAGATCGTGTTCTCGGAGGCGACGAGCCCGTTGCTGTAGAAGCTCAGGCCGACGTCCGAGTAGCGCAGGTAGGTGACGTCGCGGCCGCTCTTGGAGGCGATCGTCGGGCCCTGGTCGTGCGCGAACCCGATGAGGCCGTCCACCTTGTCGGTGAGCATCGCGGAGATCTTGCCGGCCGGGTCGAGGTTCTGCTGGGTCACCGCGTCCTCGGGCACGCCCGCGGCCTCGAGGTAGAGCGGGAACGTCGTCGTCGGAGCGTCGCCCGCCGAGACGGCGATGGTCTTGCCCTTGAGGTCGGCCGGCTCCTTGATGCCCGAGTCGGAGAAGACCTGCACCGACGACGGCGTCGTCTGCAGGAAGACGCCGAGGCTGCGGATCTTGACGCCCTTGTCGATGTTGGCGAGCACGGCGGGGGTGTCGGCCCAGCCGAACTGGACCTGGTCGGCGCCGACGGCCTGCGCCGTCTTGGTGGAGCCCTGCCCGGCCTCGATCTTCAGGTTGATGCCGTGGTCGGCGAAGATCCCCTCCTCGAGCCCGTAGTAGAACGGGGCGTGCTCGCCGTAGGGGTACCAGTTGAGCATCAGCGTGACGTCGGTGGTGTCGGCGCCGGCCGGGGCCTCGGCCTGGGCGCCGCCGTCGTCGGTGGACGGGGCGCACGCGGCGAGCGTCAGGGCGGCGGCGGAGACGGCCGCGGCGGCGGCGAGGGCCTTCGATCGGAGGGTCGGTCGGAGAGACATCGGGGTGCTCCTTTGCACTGGTTCTGCGAGCTCTGGGGGTCCAGGGGGTTGCGCCGGCGGCGCGGTGCGGGCTGCGGTCAGGCGGCGACGGTGGTCGCGGCGGAGTCGATGCGGCGCGAGGCGTGCCAGCCGATGAGGAAGCGCTCGGCGATCTGGATGATCGCGAAGAGCACGATCCCGAGGGCGGACATGATGAACAGGGCGGCGAAGAGCATCGCGGTGTCGATGTTGCCGTTGGCCTGCAGGATCACGTAGCCGAGGCCGTCGTTGCCGCCGACGAACTCGCCGACGACGGCGCCCGTGACGGCGAGCGTCGCGGCCACCTTGAGCCCGGACAGCAGCTGCGGCAGCGACGCCGGGAACATCACCTTGGCGAACGTCTTGATGCGGCTCGCGCCCATGGTCGACGTGAGCTGCAGGATCTCGGGGTCCACCGAGCGCAGGCCGGCGAGGCCGGAGATCACCACGGGGAAGAACGCCATGAGGACCGCGACGGTGATCTTGGGCGCCAGGCCGAAGCCGAGCCACACCACGAAGAGCGGCGCGACGGCGATCTTCGGGATGACCTGCGCCACGAGGATGATCGGGTAGAGCGTCTTCTCGGTGCCGCGGGAGTACGCCATCAGCACCGCCACGAGCTCGCCGACCACGACGGCGATGGCGAAGCCGACCACCGTCTCGTAGGTCGTCACGTACGTGTGGTGGAGCAGGTAGTCGACGTTCTCCGTCGCGGCGGCCCACGTGTCCGCCGGCGAGGGCAGCACGTACGGCGCGACGAGGCCGCGCGCGGTGACGAACCACCACACCGCGAACAGCACCACCACGAACGCGATCGGCCGCCACTGGTCCAGCACCCAGCGCACGGGGGCGGGCAGCGCGCGCGGACGCCGTTCCTCGGCAGGGGCCTCACGGACCGCCCGGCTGCTCTGCCCGACCGCCGACCCCGGTGTCGTCGTCACCATGCTGCTCCTCACCCCAGTGTGATGAACCTCGCGGAATACGCTTTCCGAGGTGAACGCTAAGCGGCGCCCTCGGGGGGTGTCAAACAGGCAGGCCAGGCGTCACCGGGACGCGCGGGAGGGCGCCGTCCACCACCGTCGACGGGTGCCCGGGGCACTTCTCGGGCGACGCCGGTCAGAGATCCTCGGGCGCGAGCAGGAAGTCCGCCTCGTCGGCGATCTCGCCGCCCACGGCGGCATGGATCGCCACCGCCATCTTCCCCACCAGGTCGGCCGCGCGGCGGCGCGCGACGACGTGCGCCGCCTGCGGGAACTCCTGGTTCGCCTCGTACACGTCCGGGGCGTCCCAGCGCACGTGGTAGCAGATCGCGCCGGCCGCCGCCCACGGCAGCTCGCGCACCAGCAGCGGCAGCGTCTCGTCGCCGACCACCTCGACGGTGATCGACCCGTCCAGGCCCAGGTCGCTCGTCAGCCCGTAGCCGTCGAGCACCATCGGCGCCTGCAGGGCGTCGATGTCGACGTCGTCGGCGCGCTCGTGGATCGCCTTGCGCAGCTCGTCGTCCAGCGGCTCGCCCGGGTACAGGGGGCGGTCCGCGAGGCCGCGCGGCGGGCCCTGGTAGGGCCTGCCCTCGGTGGCGAGCACGACGCGCGGGTGCACGGCCTGCAGCACCCGGTGCGCGGCCTGCGGGTCCAGCCAGATGTCGGAGTAGACCGTGAGGTCCACGGCGCGGCCCGGGTCGGGGGTCAGGACGACGCCCGGGCCTGCGGCGCGACGGCCGCCGTCGGACTCGTCCCACGTGCCCGCGACGTCGAGCCGTACCGAGCCGCCCAGGCGGCGGGCCGCCTCGACCAGCCACTGCACGACGCGCTCCTCCTCGCGGTTCGGCAGGGCCGCCGGGAAGGCGCGCCCGATGCCGTCGCGGTCCCCGCCGAAGCGGGTGGCGTCGTCCCAGCGCTCGCGCGGGCACACGACGTCGAAGACCATCTCCGTGCCCGGCGGGAGGCCGGCGTCCACGCCCTTGCCGGCGGGCGCGTAGGGCCCCGAGACGGCGCTGTGCCGCGACAGCCGCAGCACGCCCGGCTCCCCCGGGTTAGCCATCCGGCCCACGGGGACGTCGGCGCCCGGCAGGTCCGCCGGGACGACGTCCCACCGCGTGCCGACGAAGCGCGACATCGCCAGCACCTCGATCTCGTCGACGACGACGTCCGACGGCACCCCGAGCAGGTGGCGGGCCTGGTGGCCCTGCGCCGAGACCGCCGGCAGCGGGGGCAGGGCGGGCGGGTTCTGAGCCATCCGACGACGTTCCTTCCGGGACCGGGGCGCGCCGGTCCCGGCGCGACGGGACCGAGCGTAGCGACGTCGCGCACCGTCGGGGGACGCCTCATCGGGCCCCGGGCCGGCGCCCGGGACGGACCTCGGCCCGAGCCCGGGGCGGCCGCCCCGCGCGCCGGTCAGACCGTGCTCCGGTGGAACGACTGCCAGGACCGGCTCGCCGTCGGCCCGCGCTGCCCCTGGTACCGCGACCCGTACGCATCGGACCCGTACGGGTGCTCCGCCGGGGACGACAGGCGGAAGAAGCACATCTGGCCGATCTTCATGCCCGGCCACAGCGTGATCGGCAACGTCGCGACGTTGCTCAGCTCCAGCGTCACGTGACCCGAGAACCCGGGGTCGATGAACCCGGCCGTGCTGTGCGTGAGCAGGCCGAGCCGCCCCAGCGACGACTTGCCCTCGAGGCGTGCGGCGACGTCGTCGGGCAGTGTCACGGCCTCGAACGTGGAGCCCAGCACGAACTCGCCCGGGTGCAGCACGAACGGCTCGTCCGGCGCCACCTCCACGAGCCGCGTCAGCTCCGGCTGCTCCTGCGACGGGTCGATGAACGGGTACTTGTGGTTGTCGAACAGCCGGAAGTACCGGTCGAGGCGGACGTCGATGCTGGAGGGCTGGAGCATGGACGCCTCGTACGGGTCGAGGACGACCCGCCCGGCGTCGAGCTCGGCCCGGATGTCGCGGTCGGAGAGCAGCACGGGGACACGGTAGTCGCCGACCCCGCCGGGCGCCCACGTACGCTCACGGACCGTGCGTGCCCTCGACATCGACGTCCCCGACGCCCTCGCCGCCCGCTGGTCGGGCTGGTTCGCCCCCGCCCGGCGCCCCCTGGTCGCACCGGCGGACCTCGCCGCCCGGCTCGGCCTGCCCGACGAGCGCGCCGGCCTCCTCGCCGAGGAGCGCGACGCCCTCGGGCTGTACGGCCTGGCCCCCGACGACGCCGTCGTGCGGCTCGACCGCGCGGCGTACCAGGCGCTCGCGCCCGCCCTGCGCGCGGAGCTCACCGCCCGCCAGCCCGAGCGGCCACGGTGGCCGGATGCCGGGACGGATGCTCGCTCCGGGTCGCGCGCCGAGGCCCGGCTCGTGCGCTGGGTCGAGGACGGCTGCCGCCCCAGCCGGCACGACGACGTGCCCGACACGGTGTGGGAGCGGGCCGCCACCGCCGGCCTTCCCCGTGCGAGGGCGCTCGCCGGACGGTTCCCCGAGCGCAGCGGTCCCAATTGCTTCGGCACGGTGATGGGCGCCGCCGGCGTCGCCGGCGCGGAGCACGAGTGGATGCAGCGCGCGCCGTTCGAGCGGTGGCTCGCCGAGCGCGCCCGCCCCCTGCCCCGCGGCCCGCGGCACGACGGCGACGCGGGCGTCGTCCTCGTGTGGCGGACGCCCGGCGGCCAGGTCGAGCACGCGGCCGTCACCCTCGGCGACGGGTGGGCGCTCCACAAGCGCTCGCAGTGCTGGTTCAGCCCCGTGAAGGCGCTCGCCGTCGACGGTGTGAAGGCGGGCGGCCGGGCCCCGGGGAGGCGGCTGGAGCGCTACCGGATCGTCGCGGGCTGACGGGTCCGGCGCCCGCCCGTGTATCCTGGGTGGCGCGCACGCCGGGGATCGACCCCACGGCACCCTTCGGTCCACCGCATCGAAGCATGGTCCCGCGCACGAGACAGCGCCGCTGTCCACCGACAGAAACACCGCCCGTCGAGCCGCACCGGCCGTCGCGCGGAGCGAGAGCAGAGAGCATCACTTCTTCCTTCATCACCACCCTGGACCGGCCCGCGCCCACGTTCGCGTCCGAGCTCACGGCTGAGTCCACCCCCCGATCGACGCCCGTGTGGCGCCGGGCCGACGACGACCTGTGGGTCGCGACGGTCGACGGCGAGTACGGCGGCATGATCACCCGACTCCCCGACGGCTTCCACGTCCACGACCGCTGGTCGCGGCCGGTCGCCGTCGTCCCCACCCTCGCCGAGGCGAAGGCGCTGCGCGCGCCCTCGCACCCCGGCGTCGTGCGTGCTCGCCGAGCCCGCACCCGAACGTCCGCGCCCGCCCGGGCGCGACGATGAGGACCTGTGTTCTCGGGTCCGTCGCATCAACGAGAGAAGACATCATGACCACCGGAACTGTGAAGTGGTTCAACGAGGAGAAGGGCTTCGGCTTCATCGCCCCCTCCGACGGCACCGCCGACGTGTTCGCGCACTACAGCGCGATCTCGGCCAGCGGCTTCCGCACCCTCAACGAGGGCCAGCAGGTCGAGTTCGAGGTCACCCAGGGCCCCAAGGGCCTGCAGGCCTCGGACATCCGTCCGCTCTGACGCCGTCGCCGGCACGCCGTCCCGCGGCGTGCCGGCCACCGGTTCGGAGCACCGTCCCCGGTTGGGTATGATCGGGGCGCGCACACCGTCAGGTGCTGCTGCGCGGGTGTAGTTCAATGGTAGAACTTCAGCTTCCCAAGCTGACAGCGCGGGTTCGATTCCCGTCACCCGCTCCACGGACCGTCCCTGCGAGCCCCTCCCGGCGGGCAGCGCGGGAGTCCCCTCCCCCGGCGGAACCCCTCGCCTGCCCGACCCCCTGGTCCTAGAGTGCTGAGGCATGGGGGATGCCGCCCGTCCGGACCCCGGCCAGGAGCACACGATCTCGGTCGTCGTCCCTGTCTACCGGGGTGAGCGGCACCTGCCCGGGCTCGTCGACGAGCTCGCCCCGCTGACCGCGCCGCAGCGCTCCCCCGCCGGTCACCCGTTCCGCGTGACCGAGGTGATCCTCGTCAACGACTGCGGGCCCGACGACTCCGCCCGGGTGCTGCGCGAGCTCGCCGCGGCGCTCCCGTGGGTCCGGCCGGTGTGGCTCAGCCGCAACTTCGGGCAGCACGCCGCGACCACCGCCGGGATCGCGAGCTCGTCGGGCGACTGGGTCGTGACGATGGACGAGGACGGGCAGCACGACCCGGCCGACATCGGCGACCTCCTCGACACCGCGATGCGCGAACGGTCCACGCTCGTCTACGCGTCGCCGAGGAACGAGGCGCCGCACACCGCGTTCCGCAACACCACCTCGCGGGTCGCCAAGCTGCTCATCAACATGCTGTCGGGCGGCGACGCCGACGCGACGAAGTTCCACAGCTTCCGCCTCATGCTGGGCGAGATCGGGCGCAGCGTGGCGGCCTACGCCGGCCAGGGCGTCTACCTCGACGTGGCGCTGAGCTGGGTCGCGGACCGGGTGACGACCTGCCCGGTGTCGATGCGCTCGGAGGGCGACCGCGTCTCCGGCTACTCCGTGCGCACCCTGATCTCCCACTTCTGGCGCATGGTGATGACGAGCGGCACCCGCGGCCTGCGGGTCGTCAGCCTGATCGGCGCCACCTTCGCCACCTTCGGCGTCGCCCTCGCCGTGGTCCTCGCCATCGAGCGGCTCGCGGGCGGCAACGTGCCCGAGGGGTGGACCTCGACCGTCGTCATCGTCCTGCTGTGCTCGGGCATCATCCTGTACGCCCTCGGGATCGTCGCCGAGTACATCGGCGTCGCGGTCAACATGGCGATGGGCAAGCCGCCGTACCTCATCATGAGCGACCCGCACGCGGGTCCCCTCGGCAGGGACGGCCGTGGCACGTGACGGCCGCGTGACCTGGGTGGTCGGCGGCGGCGGCCTGCTGGGCGGGCACCTCGTGGCCGGCGCGACGGCGGCCGGCCGGGCCGTCCACGTCAGCGCCGTGCCGTGGCACGACCCCGACGCCAGCGTGACGGCCCTCGCCCGCGACGCCGAGCACCTCCTCGGGAGCTTCCGGGACGTCGACCTCCTGTGGGCCGCCGGCGCGGGCGTCGTCGCGACCGGCCAGGACGCCCTCGACCGCGAGGTGACCGTGCTGGACGCCCTCGTCGACGAGCTGCTCGCCGCGGGCCGCCGCCACCCCCGGACCACGCTCCGCGTCTTCCTGTCCTCGTCGGCGGGCGGCGTCTACGCGGGGTCCGCGGACCCGCCCTTCACCGAGGCGACGCCGCCGTCGCCGCTGGCGCCGTACGGCAGGGCGAAGCTCGCCTCCGAGGCCGCGGTCGGCCGCCTGACGGACGCCGGCGTCGCCGTCCTGGTCGGGCGGATCGCCAACCTCTACGGTCCGGGCCAGAACCTGGCCAAGCCGCAGGGCCTGATCACCCAGCTCTGCCGCGCCGAGGTCCAGCGCTCCCCGCTGCTGATCTACGTGTCGCTCGACACCGCCCGGGACTACGTCTTCGTGCGCGACGCCGCGCGGATGATCCTCGCCGGGATGGACCGGCTCGCCGGGGCCGGGCCGGGCGCCGCGGTCGTCAAGATCCTCGCCTCGCAGAGCGCGGTGACCCTCGCGACGATCGTCGGGGAGCTCTCCCGCATCACCAAGCGGCGGGCGCCCATCGTGCTGGGCACGTCCTCGAGCACCCCCTTCCAGACGCGCGACCTCCGCTTCCGGTCGACCCTGTGGCCCGACGTCGACCGGCTCGCGACGACCACCCTGGCCAGCGGCATCGGGGCCACGTTCACGGACGTCGCCCGGACCCTGCGCCGCCCGGGAGCCCGTCGATGACGGCGCGCGAGCGCCCCCTGCGCCGCGCGTGCGCCGTGGCCGCCGTCGTGGCGGGGACCCTCGGCACGGCGGCGTGCGCCGACGTGTCGGCGGGGTACCAGGGCCCCGCGGCGCTGGTCCCCCCGCTCGCCGGCCCGTGCTGGCCGCTGCCCCGCGACGTCACCCTCGACGTCGGCTACCAGGTGATGCGGCAGTACGTCGTCGCCGACCGCTGGGTGCTGGTCGCCCAGTGGGACCGGCTGAGCCCGGAGGACTTCACGGCGAGCCTGCGCGCCAGCCTCGTCGACGGCGGCTTCGCCGCGCGGGGCGCCGAGGCCGGCTGGCACCGCTTCGAGGCGCCCGGGTACGGCGGCGTGGCGTTCGACGTCACGCCGCTGGAGGACGCCACGCCCGAGACCCTCGTGCAGGGCACGTTCCGGCTGGACCTCCCGCGGACCGCCGCCCGCCCTCGCGCGACGGCGGGCTGCACGCCGATCGACATGGTCGACCCGCCGCCCGAGGACGCCACGGTGCTGACCGGGACCTCCTCGTGACGAGCGCCGGACCCGACCCGGTGCCCGTCGCCGCGTCCGCACCGAGGACCACACCGCCCACCGCGCCCGGCCCCGGGGACGCCCCCGCGCCGACGCCCGCGGGGCGCAGGCGCCTGCCCACCCTGCCGCTGGTCGTGGTCGGCGGCCTGGTCCTCCTGAACCTGGTGCTGCGGCTCGTCCTCGCACACAAGGCGCTGCCCGCGCCCCTCGCGGGCGACGAGGTCGCCTACACCACCGGCGCGCGCGACCTCGCGGCCGCGGCCCAGGCCCTGCTGGAGGGCGGCGCGGTCCCGACCGCCGACCTGCAGGCGCACCTCGTCGGCAACGGCTGGTTCATGCCCGGGATGTCCCTGCTGATCGCCCCGCTCTTCCTCGCGGACCCGACGGCCGGCGACGAGGCCGTCCGCGTGTACCTGGGCGTCCTGTCGACGGTCGTCTTCCTCGGCGCGGTCGCCCTCGTCGCCCGGACCGTCGGGCTCCGGACGGCGGCCGTGCTGCTCGTGGTGCCGGGGCTCATCCCGATGTGGGTGCTGTTCGGGTTCAGCGCCTGGGGCGACGCCTGGGCCGGCCTCGTGCTCCTCGCCACGGTCCCCCTGCTCGTCGTCATGTGGCGCCGCCTCGACTCGGACGGCGCGGTCCGCGTCCGCGACGCGGTCCTGCTCGGGCTCGCCCTGGTCGTCGCCCTGTACCTGCGCTCCAGCACGCTCCCGCTGGTGGTGGCGGTCCTCGCGGTGCTGGTCGTCGTGACCCTGCTGCGGACGCGCGGCCGCGCCCTCGCCCGCTCGCTGGCCGCGTGCGCCGCGGCCGCGGCGGTTGTCGTCGTGCTGCTGGCGCCGTGGTCGGCGATCATGACCCGCACCTTCGGCGAGCGGGTCACCACGACCACCACGATGTCCCTGTCCCTCGCGTACGCGTTCGGCGACCGCGACGAGCTCTGCTTCGGCCCCTGCGTCGAAGGGAACATCTGGACGAACATGGCCCGGTACGCGCGGGCGGTGGGCGAGCAGACCGGCGAGAACCCGCTGGAGGTGCGGCGGCAGATGCGGGCCTACGCGATGCGGGACGTCACCCCGTCGGGGTACGCCGCCACCGTGCTCGACGACTTCTCGCGCTACGCCTTCTCCCCCGCCAGCTACGACCACGTCTTCCGGCCACCCGTGGAGGACGGCGACGCACCGCCGCCCCAGCAGGCCTCCGACACCGTGAGCATCGCCGTGACGCACGGGATGTACGACGCGGCCGTCGGTGCCGCGGCGGTCGCGATCCTGGTCGCCAGACGCGTGCGGCCGGACGCCCAGGTCATGGTCGTCGTGGCCTCCGGCATGCTCGCGCTGCTCATGTCCCAGCCGTTCGTCCACGTCTCCAGCGGGAGGTACTGGCCGGTCTTCGCCCCGCTGCTCGGGATCGCGATCGCCGGCCTGCTCGCCCCCGCCGACCCCGCCACGTGGAGCCCCGCGCTCCGCCGCACCCAGCGCGTCCTCGCCGTCGGCTGGGTCGTGGCGGTCGGCGCCCTGTTCCTCGTGGCCGGCTTCGCGGCCGGCTGACACCCGAGAGCCACGACGATGACCGAGCCCGTGACCGGACCCCCGCGGCGGGGATGGATCCTGGCCCTGCTGCGCCGCCGGGAGTCCGCGTACCTCGTCGTCGGCGCGATCAACACCCTCGTCGGCCTGGCGGCGTTCGCCGTCCTCGAGCGGACCCTCGGCGACGTGATCGGATACCTCGGCGCGCTGGTGCTGGCCTACGCCGTGGGGATCGTGGTCGGCTTCACGCTGCACCGCCGCTTCGTGTTCAAGGTGCGCGGCGGCGTCTGGCTCGACCTGGCCCGGTTCGTGAGCGTGCAGCTCGGCGCGCTCGCGCTGAACGCCGCTCTCCTGCCGGCGTTCGTCGAGCTCGCGCACCTCCCCGTGCTCCCGGCCCAGGTGCTGGCGCTGGCCCTGACGGTGGTCGCGAGCTACTTCGCGCACCTGTACTTCTCGTTCCGGCGCCCGGCCGGGACGGCGCGCCCGCCGGAGCAGGGGCCGGGTTCAGGCCACGGGCCGGCGGGCGGCGACGACGACCGATGACCCGAACGGCAGGTCGCGGCGCGCGAGCACCCGGTCGTCGACGGTCCCGAGCGCCGTGAGCACACGGTCGACGGCCGGGGACGTCCGCGGGAGCCGGACCACGTCGGCGGGCCGCCCGTCGCCGCGGCGCACCAGGCCGCGGGCGCGCCGCGCGAGCCGCTCGACGACGAAGGCCGGGAACGTCGAGGCGAACGCGTACGTCGCCCGGAGCACCTCGAACCCGCTGTCCTCGAGCGCCGCCACCGCCCGCCCCCGCGTGTAGCGCCGGACGTGCCCGTTCTGGACGTCGAAGTCGCTCCAGAGCCACTGGTAGGCGGGCACGGTCATGAGGAAGTGGCCGCCCGGCCGCAGGACCCGCCGGACCTCGGCGAGCACGACGTCCTCGGCCGCGCAGTGCTCGAGGACGTCGAACGCTCCGACCAGGTCGAAGACGGCGTCCGCGAACGGGAGCGTCGTCGCCGACCCGCACACCCCCGAGCCGGGCGTGAGGCCCCGCGGGTCGATGTCGAGGGTGACGTGGTGGCGCCGTCCCCGCAGCCACGCCACGCTGGGGCCGTCCGCGCTCCCCACGTCCAGGACGTCGTCCGAGCCGTCGGCGTACCCGCCCAGCACCGTCCGCAGCAGGCGGCCGCGCGTGCGGTACCACCAGTAGTCGGAGCGGTCGAGGGACGCCGACCCTCCGTTCGCCGACGGACTCACAGGCACGAACGTACCCGCGTGCCGCGCGACCGGCCGGGCGACCCCCCGTTCCCGGTGCTCCGACCCGCGGGCGTCCCCGGGGGCCCGTGGGTACCGTCCAGGGCATGAGCCTCGCCTCCCGCGCCCTGCACACCCGCTGGTTCGTCCGCGCCCCGATCGGGATGTTCCGGGCGGGGCTCGGCGTCCTCTTCGGCGGGCGGCTGCTCATGATGCAGCACCGCGGCCGCAGCAGCGGCGAGCGACGGTACGTGGTGCTCGAGGTGGTCGCGCGCCCCGCGCCGGACCGCGCGGTCGTCGTCGCGGGCCTGGGGCCGCGGTCCCAGTGGTTCCGCAACGTGCAGGCCGACCCCCGGGTGCTCGTGTCGATCGGCGCCCGGAGGGACGTGCGGGCCCGCGCGGTGGTCCTGTCGCCCGACGACGGCGCCGCGATCCTGCGCGCGTACACCGGCGCCCACCCCGGGCCGTGGGCACAGCTGAGCCCGGTGCTCGCGGAGTGGGCGGAGCCGCTGGCCCGCGAGCGCGGCGAGGACGACTGGTTGCGCGTGGTGCCGGTGGTCGAGCTCCGGCTGCTCTGACGCCGGGCGGCCGACGGCCCCGGCCGCGCCCCGGGCGACGATTTCACCCCCCGCGAGAGGCACGTCACCCCGGGCAGGGCGGGCGACGGCCGCGGGCCCGTGCCTACGCTTCTGGGACCGCCCGCGCCGCCCGGCCGCGGCACGCCGGAGCCCCAGGGGGAATCATGCAGGCTCGCGCGGTCACCGTCGCCGCTCTCGTCACCGCGGCACTGCTCGCGGAGCCGCTCGCCGCCGCGGGCACGCCGCCCGCCGCGGCCGCCGTCGCACCGTCGAGCGTCCAGGCCGCCGCCGCGGCCCGCGGCGTCGACCCCGTCGTCACCCCCGGAGCGGTCGACGACGCCGCCGTCGACGACACCGTGCGCTGGCAGTCCGCCGCGACGGGCGCCTCCCCGGACCTCGCGCGCTCGACCGTGCGCGCCCAGACGGACCGCCGCGTGCACCGGGTGGACGTCGCCGTCGCCACGCCGCGCTGGATGACGAAGGACCGGGCGGCGCAGCTGATCCGCGACCAGGACGTGGACGCGCTGCTGGCGAAGGTCTCGACGTACTGGTCGACGCAGTCCGGCGACCGGATCCGGTTCGTGCGGAGCTCGGCGATCGAGCGGGTCGAGACCGGCGACGGCTCCTGCTCGACGACCGGCCGCATCATCAAGCAGGTGCAGGCGGGCGGCCGCGCGCACTACGGCTCCGGGTGGTGGGACTCGAGCACGCGGGGACCGGGGCGGCGCGAGCACCTCGTGGTGCTGTTCCCGTACGTCCGCGGCGACTTCCCCGGCGGTGCGCGCGAGGGCGACACGTGCCTCGGCACGCTGGGCCTCGGCTCCCTGCCGCGCACCGCGGGCCGCGACAACCCGGGCGGCTGGTCGTTCTCGCTGTTCGGCGGGGCCGACGGCGAGGCGCGCTCCGCCCGCTTCGGTCACGCCCAGTACGCGACGGCGGTCTCGACCCTCGCGCACGAGCTGGGCCACAACATGGGCCTCGAGCACTCCGGCGTCGGCTGGTGCCGGGGCGCCGCCGACGGCGGCTTCACCTCGGCGCGCTGCGGCGCGGTCGAGGGGCTCGACCCGATGGACCTCATGGGCGCCGACTTCGCCGCCGTCGGCACGGCGCCCCTGTCACGGGCGCAGGCCAAGCGGCTGGGCGTGCTGTCGGCGTCCGACGTCGTCACGGTCACGAAGAAGGGCGGCGCGCGCACCGTGACCATCGACGCACGGCACCTGAGCACCAAGCGGCCCACGCTGCTGCGCGCCGTCGACCCGAAGACCGGGCAGTACTACTCCGTCGAGCTCCGCCGGAAGTCCGGGGCGCGCTACCCGTACCTCGGCGGGATGCCGTGGCGGGCGGCGAGCAACTACACGGTGTCCTACGGCGTGACCGTGAGCCGGTTCGGCAAGAAGGGGTCGACGTGGGCGATCCCCGGCGAGCACCTCATCGTGCCGATGGGCAAGGAGTCGGCGCGGAAGTCGTACCTGCTCCGGGGGTCGTCGTTCACCACCCGCTCCGGCGCGCTGCGCCTCACCGTGCGGTCCACGACGACCGGGACCGCGACGCTGCGGGTGACGTTCCCCCGCACCTGAGGCCGGTCGGGAGGGCGGTCAGGAGGCCGGTCAGGAGGCCGGTCAGGAGGAGGGGCGGGTGCGCGGGCGCAGCCGCACGTCGGGCAGCGCGGGCGCGCGCAGCGGCCCGCTCGCGTACCCGTGCACCTGCCCGAAGCGTCGCCCGGCGGCGCCGTCTGCGTACCGGGTGGGCGTGCCCGCGCCGTCGTCGGCGATCTGCGCCATCCAGTCGGCGCGCGCCCGCGCGACGTCGTCGTGGGTGCGGCCCACGAAGTTCCACCACATGACGACGTCCTCGGTGAACGGCTCGCCCCCGATGAGGACGGCGCGCACGGGCGTGGCGCCCGCCGTCACGACGAGCCGGTCGCGCCCCGGGGCGACGTAGCCCAGCTCGGCCGGCGGCACGGTCTGGCCCTCGAGGGCGGCGTCGCCGGCGTCCACCAGCAGGGCGTGCTCGAACGACGGGTCCGTCCCGAGCGTGAGCGTGGCGCCCGCCGGCAGGTCCAGCTGCGCGCCGACGAGCGGCGTGTACGTGCGGGCAGGCGAGGCCAGCCGCTCCCCCGCGACGCCGAGCGCGCCCATGAACACCTGCACGCGCGCGCCGCCGACGGTCGCGACGGGCAGGTCGCCGTGGTGCTCGAAGTGGGGCTCTCCGCCGCGGTCCGCCTCCGGCAGCACCGTCCACAGCTGGACGCCGTGCAGCGTGGGCGGACGACCCTCGGCGGGGGACTCCTCGGAGTGCGAGATGCCGACTCCCGCCGTCATGAGGTTGAGCTCCCCCGGCCGCACCGCCTGCAGCGAGCCCACCGAGTCGCGGTGCAGGATCTCGCCGGCGAACAGCCACGACACCGTCTGCAGCCCGATGTGCGGGTGCGGCGGCACCTGCATGCCCGCCGAGGCCGACACGTCGTCCGGGCCGTAGTGGTCGCAGAAGCACCAGGCGCCCACCAGCGAGCGCTGCCGCTGCGGGATGGTGCGGCGCACGGTCATCGCGCGCGGCCCACCGAGCGGCACCTCCCGCGCGGTGAGGAGCTCGACGCCGGCGGGCTGGTCGCCGGCGGTGCAGGTCCGTTCCGCGGGGCGGGTCTCGAGGTTGCTCATGGGCCGAGCCTAGGACGCGGGCGGCGGCCGAGAGGGCTGGGAGATGCCCGGAGATGCCGAGGCCCCCCGGGGCGGCCGGGGGGCCTCGGAGATGACCGCGGACCCCTGATCGACGGTCCCGGGGACCAGGGGTGCCGTGGCGACGGCACGACCCCGACCGCTCGTCGCGTCCCGTCGAGGCCTGGTGCGTCGTCGCCTCTCAGGAACCCGTTCTCCACGAACAGCCGGGCGCGGGTGGTCTTCCGGCCCCGTACGGACACCTGTGTCGTCACCCACAACCCGCACCGCGGTACGGGACGGCCCGTCGTTCTCCGGTCGACCGAGTCCCGTGGAGAGGGCAGGCGACCGCCCTGAGGGGGAGGTGCGTCGACCCGATCTCCGCAAGACCGGTACGCACGTTTCTAGACCTGCTGGGGGTGCGGTGCAAGGGGTCCGGGAGGGTTTTCTGGGCCGGTTCTTCGACCACAGGCTTGTCCACAAGCTGACCGGCGGAATCCCCACACCGCCCACAGCCCTGTGGAAGAAATTTGTGGACGACGCGCCGGGCGCGACACGCGCTGCCGACTTCGCGGCTCGCCGGCGGCGTGGTAAGCGCCGATTCGCGGCGGGCGCCGGACGGGCCGGAAACCGCGGGATCTCGCGGCTCCTGGCCGGAAGCCGGAGGCCCTCCCCCGCCCTCCCGCGCCGCCGGCGGGCAGCCGGCGCACCGTTCCGGCGTGGAACTCCGCAGGTGAGGGGCACGGTGCGGGTCGACGGCCCGCCAGCGGGGTTGTGGACAGGTGCCTGTGGACAGCGCCTGTGGACGACGCCTCAGGCCCGCACGTCGTGCAGGTGGTGCACCACGTCATGCAGGAAGTACTGGCCCAGCGTGCGCACCGTGAACACCGACCCGTTCGACCGGCGCCCGGTGCGCCCCTCCTGGCCCGGCTCGACGGCGTCGAACGCCGCCGCGACGACATGCCCGGCGACGTCGATCTCGTCGGCCACGGCCGCCGGGACCTGGTGGGCGTAGTCGCTCTCGACGGCGGTGACGTCCTGGTCCCAGTTCTCGAACGCGGGGTCGTCCTGCGTCAGCATGAGCGCGAGGCGCTCGTCGAAGATGCGGAACACGTCGCGCACGTGCGCGGCGTACTCGAGCGGCGACCACACGTCCGGGCGGGGCCGGGTCGCCGCGTCGGTCCGCTCGAGGGCGGCGCGCCACCGCGGCAGGGAGTCGCGGACGGCCGGGCCGACGTCGGCCGGCGAGACCTCGGCGGCCTCGAACCCGCACTCGGGGCACGGGCGCGCCAGCACCCAGGTCCAGTCCTTGGTGTCGGGCACGATGGCGTCCCGGCGGGCGGCGCGGGCGGGCTCGGACGACGCGGTGGGCTCGGTCACACCGGCACCCTAGCGTCCCGAGGTGCTGACAACGGCTGCCTATGATGTCAGCATGCCCAAGATCATCGGGAAGAGCCTGCACGAGCACCGCCAGATGACCCGGCACAAGCTGTTCACCGCGCTGTCGACGCTGATGTCGGAGCGCGGGTTCGACTCCGTGACGCTCGCCGACATCGCGACGGCCGCCGGCGTCGGACGGACCGCGGTGTACAACCACTTCCCCGACAAGGAAGCGCTGCTGCTGGGCTTCATCACCCACGAGACCGAGCAGTACGCGCAGACCCTGGAGCGGGCGCTGGCCGAGGTGGACGACCCCGTCGAGCAGCTCCGGACGTACATCCGCCAGCAGGCCCAGCTCACCCGCGTCTTCCACCTCGCCCCCGGCCCGGACCTCCGCACCGTGCTCTCCCGCACCACGCAGGCGCGCCTGCGCGAGCACGCGGAGATCGTGGAGTCCATCCTCAAGCGCATCCTGCGCGCGGGGATCGCGGAGGGCGAGTTCCCCGAGCAGGACATCGAGCCCACGGTGCAGCTCGTCAACGCCTGCCTCTCCGGCCGGCTCGTTCCGGACGAGCCCGAGGCCCGCGAGCGCGCCGTGCGCGCCACCGAGGCGTTCGTGCTGCGGGCCGTCGGCGCCCCCGTCCCCGTCGCCTGAGTCGCGCCGCCTACCAGGCGTCGGCGGGCAGGTGGTGGTGCTCGGCCGGGGGCGGCTGGTACGGCTCGGGGACGGGCGCGAGGTGCGCCCGCGCGAACTTCAGCGCCGCCTGGAGGTCGGCGTGCCGCTCGCTCGCGGTGCGCGCCTTGCGCGTGGAGATCTCGACGACGACGTCGCCGCCGTAGTCGCGCCGCACCAGCTCCTCGAGGACCTTGTCGCAGGCCATGTCGCCGCGGCCGGGCACCATGTGCTCGTCGCGGCCGGACGCCGTCCCGTCGGCGAGGTGCACGTGCCGCAGCTTGTCGCCGAACCCGTGCACCAGCGACAGCCCGTCCTGGTGGGCGATGGCGGCGTGCGAGAGGTCGAGGGTGACGGCGTCGTAGTCGTGGTCGGCCGGGTCCCAGCCGGGCAGGTAGGCCTTCAGCTCGCGGTCGCCGCGGGAGCGCGGCTTCCACGGGTACATGTTCTCGACGGCGACGGTGACGCCGCCGGCCCGGTCCGCGCCGGCCTCGTTCAGCTCGTGCACCAGCTCCTGGAACTGCTTCGCGTACTTGTACTGCCAGCGGAACGGCGGGTGCACGACGACCGTCGGCGCGCCCAGCTCGCCCGCCATGTCGACCGCTCGCCGCAGCTTGTCCGCCGGGGACCGGCCCCACACGCGCTGGCTGACCAGCAGCGTGGGCGCGTGCACCGACCGGATCGGCACGCCGTGCTCGTCGGAGAGCCGGTGCAGCGCCGCCGGGTCCTGCGTGGCCGGGTCCGACCAGACCATGACCTCGACGCCGTCGTAGCCGAGCTCGGCCGCGACCTCGAACGCGAACGCCGCGCGGCGCGGATAGACCGACGCGGTCGACAGCGTCACGGGAACGGTCACGTCGTGGGCGGCACCAGCCATGCTCCGCACGATAGCCGCCGCGCCTGGACGGACGCTGACAACGGGCTGTCCTCCGGCAGCGCGCCGGGTGCCGGGGACGCGCCCGATAGGGTCGCGGGCATGGTGCGCGCGGTGGTGTTCGACGTCGGCGAGACCCTGATCGACGAGACCCGGATCTGGACCCGGTGGGCCGACCGGCTGGGCGTCCCGGCCCTGACGTTCCTCGGGATCCTGGGCGGCTGCGCCGCCCTCGACCTGTCGCACCGCCGGGCGTTCGAGATGGTGCGGCCCGACGTCGACGTCCCCGCCGAGATCGCGCGCTGGGCGCTCGACGACCCGGACGGGCTGCGGGAGAACTTCGACGCCGACGACCTCTACCCGGACGTCCGCGAGGCGCTCGCCGCGCTGCGCGCCGCCGGCCTCGCCGTCGTCGTCGCCGGGAACCAGCCGCCCCAGGCCCGCGCCGCGCTGGAGGCGATGGACCTGCCTGTCGACGCGATCCGCACCTCCGACGAGTGGGGCGTGCAGAAGCCGGACCCGGAGTTCTTCGCCAGGGTCGCGAAGCTCAGCGGGCTGCCGGCCGGCGAGATCGCGTACGTCGGCGACCGCCTCGACAACGACGTCCTGCCCGCGGCCGACGCCGGGATGATGCCGGTGCTGATCCGCCGCGGCCCGTGGGGGTACCTGCACGCGGAGCGGCCCGAGGCCGCGCGCGCGACCGTCGTCGACTCGCTGCTCGAGCTGCCCGCCCTCCTCGCGGGCTGACGGGCCGCTACGCTCGCGCGCGTGCTCACCAAGACCGCTGTCACCGACGACCAGGTCGTCGCCCTCGTCGCGCCGGTCGGCGAGGTGCGGTCCGTCGCCCCGCTGAGCGGCGGCATGTTCGCGAGCGTGCTCCGCGCCGACCTCGCCGACGGCCGCACGGTGGTGGTCAAGGTGACCGGCGCGGACACGTCCCGCCTGCTGCGCTACGAGCACGGCGTGCTCGGCACGGAGGCGCAGGTGGACCGCCTCGGGCACGCGGCGGGGCTGCCGGTGCCGCGCGCGCTGCACGTGGACACGACCCGCGCGCACGTGGACGGCGACGCCCTCGTCACGACGTTCCTCGACGGCGACCTGTGGGGCGCGACCGACCTCGGCGCGGCCGACGCCGCCCGGGCGCGCCGCTCGCTCGGCGGGTTCATGGCGCGGCTGCACGGCCTCACGGGCGACCGGTTCGGCTACCCCGCCCCGGAGTCCGGCCTCGCCGCCCCGACGTGGCCCGAGGCGTTCGACGCCATGGTCCGCGCGGTGCTCGACGACGCCGAGCGGTGGGGCGTCGACCTGCCCGTCGAGCGGATCGTCGGCGCCGTCGCGCGGCACCGCGACCTGCTCGCGACGGTCGTCACGCCTCGCCTGGTGCACGCGGACCTGTGGGCGGGCAACGTGCTGCTCGACCCGGCCGAGCGCACGGTCGTGGGCGTCCTCGACGGCGAGCGCGCGCTGTGGGGCGACCCGGTGTTCGAGCTCGTCGGGGCGGACCAGCTCGGCGTCGGCGCCGTGGACCCGGACCTCCTCGCCGGCTACCGCGACGCGGGCGGCGACCTGGGTGTCGGCGACGGCACGCCCGGCGCGGGCGACCCCGACGCCTGGACCCGGCTGCGCCTGTACCGGGCGTACTTCGCCTGCCTGCTGGTGGTGGAGCTGCTGCCGCGCGCGTACACCGGCGACTGGGTGGCCGGGCACGAGCGCACCGCGCGCGCCAACCTGCGCACGGTGCTCGACGAGCTCGGCGGCTGAGTCACTGGATCTGAGTCACTGGATCTGAGTCACTGGATCCGCACGCCGGTCCAGCCGAGCGACCCGATGGCGTTGAGCGCGAGCAGCACGCCGAGGACGCCCAGCACCCAGCCGGTCATCTCCGCGGCGTTCTTGGACAGCCACTTCTCCAGCCGGGCCAGGAGGGGATCGACGACGCGCCGCGCCAGCAGGCGGCCGCCGAGCAGCAGCAGCGCCGGGAGCACCATGACCACGCAGTAGGCGGCCAGGACGCCGACGCTCGCCGTCGTCGTCAGGCCCGACGTCGTGATGAGGCCGATCGCCGCCAGGTACGGCAGCATCGTGCCGACCTCGAGCGCCACGGCCCCGAGGGCGAGGCCCAGCAGGGGCAGCAACGACGCCTGCGGGCGCGCGACGGTCGCCGTCGGGAGCATGCCCGGGACGACGTCCGCCTCGGCGCCCGCCTCGATGCCCATCGCGCGGGCGCGCCAGCGCGCGAGCCGGCCCGGCTTCGCGCCCTCGCGCTCGGCGCGGGCGGCGGCCTTCTTGCCGTCGAAGCGGAAGCTCAGCACGAACAGGGCGATGCCGAGGAGGAGCTGCAGGATCATCGCCGGCCGGGACTCGAGCGCGGCGCCGTACCGGTCGAGCACGGCGCCCGCGCCGAGCATCACCGCGATCCCCACGGCGAGGTAGAAGGCCGCCACCGTGCCGAGGTACGCGAGCAGGCGCGCCGGTTGCGGGCGGCCGGGCGACATCAGCAGCCACACGGGGATGAGCAGGGTGCCGAAGCTGGTCGAGTCGATCAGCGCCAGGACGACGAGCACGCCGGCCATCGCGGCGAGCCCGGCGCCCGCGCCGCCGAGATCGAGGCCGCCGAGGTCGAGGGGAAGGTCCATACCTGGATCCTGGCGAGCGGGGCGGGCCGCGGTCGTCGGCCGAACGAGTGATCCTGTGGCCGCCACGCGGGGCGCCGGCGGCGCGTCCGGCGCGGCGGATACACCGTTCGGGCGATTCCTCGTGCGGCTCCCTGTGCTGGGATGGGGCCGTGACGTCCGACCGCCCCGCACCGACCCTCGTGGGCAGGGTCGTGCGGGTGTGGGGCGGCGACGACCGGCGTGGCGACGTCGCCACCGCGCTGACGCTGTTCGCCGTGGGCTGGCTCCTGCTCGAGGTGGGGCTCGTCGACCTGTTCCGGGGCGGCCCCCTCGGCGCGACGACGGCGGAGCCGTGGTGGCGGGTCGCGCTCCTCGCCGCCGGGTGCGCCCTCACGCTCGCCAAGCGTCACCACCCGATGCTGGCGCTCGCCGGCGGCCTCGTCGTCACGGCGGTCGACCTGGCGTGGGGCGGCAGCCTCGCGATCCTGCTCGTGCTGTGGGACCTGCTGTTCGCGGCAGCGATGTGGTCGGGCCCGACGGCGCGCCGCTGGCTGTGGGGAACGGCTGCCGTCGTGACCGTCGCGGGGGCGGTCGCCGCGGGCGAGGCGACCCGTGACGCGCGCGCCTTCGTCGGCATAGGCCTGAACCTGAGCGCGATCCTGCTGGTGCCCATGTGGTGGGCGGACAACGTGCGGCAGAAGTCCGAGCTGGCCGCCGTGGAACGGTCCCGCGCGGACGAGGCGCGGCGGACCGCGGAGCTGGAGCGCGTGCGCGCGGCCGACCTCGCGCGCATCGGCGAGCTCGACCGGCACGAGGCCGTCCGCGCGGAGCGCGCCGCCATGGCGCGCGACCTGCACGACGTCATCGCGTCGCACCTGTCGACCATCGCGATCCACTCGGGCGCGGCGCTCAGCGCCCCGCCGGACACCGACCGGGACCGCGGCGCCCTCGAGCAGGTGCGGGCCAGCGCGGTGGAGTCGCTCACCGAGATGCGGTCGATGATCGAGCTGCTGCGCGCCGACGCCCCCCGCGACCCGCTCGCCGCCCCCGGCCGGCTCGACCGGCTGGACGAGCTGCTCGCCGCCGCCCGCGCGGACGGCACCGTCGTGACCGTGGACGACCCGGACGGGCTCGCGGACGCGGACCGCCCCGCCGCCGTCGGGCACGCGCTCTACCGGATCGCGCAGGAGGCGCTGACCAACGCCCGCAAGCACGCGCCCGGGGCCGCCGTCGCCGTGCGCCTGTCCTGCGAGCCGCCCGGCGACGCCGTCACGCTCGAGGTCTCGAACGCCGCGCCGCCCGCCGGCCGCCCCGGCGGTGTGGGGGGTGTGGGCGGCGCAGCCGCGGTGGCGGCCCCCCTCAGCGCGGGCACGGGGATGCTCACGATGCGCGAGCGCGCCGAGGCCCTGGGCGGCTCCTTCGAGGCGGCGCCGACCGCCGGCGGCGGCTGGGTGGTGCGGGCCCGCGTCCCGTCCGGCGCGGGGGACGGGGGCGGGGCCCGATGACGACGCCACCGGCCCCGGGCGCGATCCGCGTGCTGCTCGCCGACGACCATGCCGCCATCCGCGCGGGCCTGCGCCTGCTGCTGGACGCCGCCGACGGCCTGGAGGTGGTGGGCGAGGCTGCCGACGGCACGGCTGCCGTGACGAACGCCCGCGCGCTGCGCCCCGACGTCGTGCTCATGGACCTGCGCATGCCGGGGACGGACGGCATCGCCGCCACCCGGGCGATCGTCGCCGAGGGTCTGTCCGACGTCCTCGTGCTCACCACCTTCGACCTGGACGAGTACGTGGACGGCGCCCTGCGGGCGGGTGCCGCCGGGTTCCTCCTCAAGACGGCGGAGCCCGCCGCCCTCGTGGACGCCGTGCGGCGCGTCGCCGCCGGGGACGGCGTGCTCGCGCCCGAGGTGACGCGGCGGGTGCTTGCGCAGCTCACCGGCGCGCCGTCCCCCGCGCCCGCGGCGGAGGAACCCGGCCGCCCCGACCCGCGGCTGGCGGACCTCACGCCGCGAGAGGTGGACGTGCTCGGCGCGCTGGGGCGCGGGCTGTCCAACCAGGGCATCGCCGACGAGCTCGTCATCACCGAGGCCACCGCCAAGACGCACGTGTCGCGGGTGCTGGCCAAGCTGGGCGTCGTCTCGCGGATGCAGGCGGCGATCGTCGCGCGGGACGCCGGGCTCGCCTGAGCCTCGTCAGCCGACGGGCGCGAGGTCCGGGCTGCGCACCACCCGCGCGGCGTGCGCGGCGGCCGCGGCCAGCGCCTCGGCGACGTCCGCGCCGCGCAGGTGCGCGTCGAGGAACCCCGCGAAGAACCCGTCGCCCGCGCCGTTGGTGTCCACGACGTCGTCCACCCGCTCGGCGGGGACGTCGAGGAAGCCGTCCGCCGTGAGCGCCGTGGCGCCGCGCGCGCCGTGCGTGCACACGACGAGCCGCGCCCCGGCGGCGAGGCGCCCGGCCATGAAGGCCCGGTGGTCGGGCAGGCGGTCGGAGCTGAGGAACACGTGCGTGCCCGCGTCCGCCCACGGGCGGTGGAACGCGGCGTTGCCGTCGTAGTCGTGCAGGTCGACCCACACGTCGCGGCCGCGCTCGGTCGCCGCGGCGAGCACGGGCAGCGAGTGTGCGGCGAGGTCCACGACGACGGCGGCCGCGCCGTCCACGGCCGCGAGCGCCTCGTCCCAGGCGGGCCCGCCGGGCGGGACGTCGCCGGGCGCGCGCAGGTACACCGACAGGCGGCCGCCGGCGGGGTCCATGAGGTTGAGGTGGCTCTCCGTGCGCCCGTCCGGGGCGGGCTCGACCAGGAGGCGGACACCCGCGTCCTCGAGCACGGCGCGCACGCGGGCGCCCTCGTCGTCGTCGCCGAGGACGGTGCGCAGCGCGACGTCCCGCCCCAGGCTCGCGAGGTTGAGGGCCTTGCCGGCGGACGTGCCGCCCACCGTGTCGTAGGCGCCGCGCGCGAAGACGGTGTGCGGCGTGGGGTCGGGCAGCGCGTCCAGGTGGACGATGCGGTTCCAGGACGCGGGGCCGGCGACGAGGACGTGGGGAGTGGTCACGCCGGAACCCTACGGCCGAGGTCGCGGCACCGCGTGCGCGGCGCCGCGACCCTGGCCGTGCCGGTGCGAGTCTCAGTCGTCGACGCCGTACCGGGCCTCCCACCGGTCCTCGTCGCGGTCGGAGGCGCTGCCCTGGCGCACCATGTCGGTGCTCGGGCCGCCGCTGAGGCGGTCGCTCCCGCGCTCGCCCTCGAGGAGGTCGTGCCCGGACCCGCCCCAGAGACGGTCGTTGCCGCTGCCGCCCTCGAGGTGGTCGTTGCCGGTGGACCCGGCGATCCGGTCGGCGCCGCTGTCGCCGTCGACCTCGTCGTGACCCGAGCCGGCGTAGATGCGGTCGGCGCCGCGCCCGCCCTCGACCTCGTCGTTGCCGCTGCCCGCGCAGATGACGTCGTCGCCGCCGCGGCCGTCGATCTCGTCGGCGCCGCCGCGCGCGACGATGACGTCACGTCCCGCGGTGCCCTCGATGTCGTCGGCCCGGTCGGTGCCCACGATCGTGGCGCGCAGGCCCGCGCAGGTGGGCGTCGCCGCCTGCGCGGAGGACGCGAGGGCCGCGGTGGACAGTCCCGCCGCGGTCAGGGTGGCGAGCGACAGCGCCGCCAGACGTCGCGCGGGGGTGGGGTGTGCCGTGTGCGTGCTCATCGGAGAACCTCCATGTCGTTCCGGTGCGGACACGACGACGGTCCCCCGCGGCCATGAGTCGTTCATGGGCTCCGGATGAGGCCCTTCTCATCCAGGGTCCGGTGTCAGGGAGGGCCCGGTGTCACGGAAGACCCGCCGTCAGAGCCCGACGTGCTCTCCCGCGCCGACCGCGTACGCCTCGCGCAACCACCCGTCGAAGACGTCGTCGAGCTGGTCGAGGTCTGTGAGGTGGAAGTAGTGCACGAACAGGCGCTTGGTGTAGGGCGTGGAGCTGGTGATGCGCGGGTCCTCGACCACGCGCTGCAGGTCCAGGTACCCGCGCAGCATGTCGGGGCGCGGCACGAGGCCTGCGAACCCGCGGCGGGTGCCCTTGAGCGTGATCGCCGACTTCGAGACCGAGAGCGTGAACGGGCCGATCGCCTCGGCCCGCTCCATGACCGCCTGGTAGAGCTCCAGCGTCGACTCGGGCCTGCCCTCCAGGTGCCGCTCGACGGTCCACGGGGCCTGCGCGTCGTCCTCGGTGATGGGTGTCATGCCTGGCGACGCTACGGCGAGCCCCCGACAGGCGCCGCTCCGGCAGGTCAGCCCCGCAGCGGCAGGAGGAGCGTCGCGTCGCCGTCGGCGGTGACGCGCACCGGCACGCCCCAGTCCTGCTGCGCCAGGTGGCAGGCCGGGAAGACGTCCGGGTCGGGCTCGCCGTCCGGGCCGAGCGGCACGACGTCGCACGACGCCGCCTTCGCCGTCACGTGCAGCACACCCTCGGGCACGTCGGGGTTCACCACGAGCACGCGGTCGAGGTCGGTGCCGTCGCCCGCGCCGTCGAGCAGCAGCTCCGGCGGCGTGGCGCTGACCCGCAGCTCCGTGGACGGGCCCCACCGGTCGTCGAGCTTCTGCCCGGGCGCGGGCACGAACGGCACCTCCAGGCGCAGCTCGCCGGCCGTGACCTCGGTCGCCGGGCGCGCCATGCGCTGCGCCCCGCCGTCGAGCACCTCCCCCGCGACGTCCGCCGGCAGCGCCACCCGCGTGAGGCGGTGCGCCGCGGACTCCACGACCAGCAGGCGTACGCCGTCGTCGGCGACCTCGACCAGCACGTCGCTGGGCTCCGCCAGGCCCGTGGCGAGCGTCGTCACCACGTCCGAGGCCGCGTCGTACCGCCGCAGCGCGCCGTTGTACGTGTCCGCGACGACGACGCTGCCGTCCGGCAGGGCCGCCACGCCCAGCGGGTGCTGCAGCAGCGCCTCGGCCGCCTCGCCGTCCCGGTGGCCGAAGTCGAACAGTCCCTGCCCGACTGCGGTCGTGACCGTCACCGACCCGTCGTCGGCCGGCACGACCCGCCGCAACGCGGACGTCTCGGCGTCGGCCAGCCACAGGGCGTCGCCGGCGTGCGGGCCGGTCGCCGCCGCCAGCCCGGAGGGCTGCGCGAACCACGCCAGGTCGCCCGGGCCGTCCTCGAGCCCCTCGTTCATCGTCCCCGCGAGCAGCCGGACGGTGCCCTCCAGCGGCTCGAACGCCCACAGCGTGTGGTGGCCGGCCATCGCGACCACGAACACCCCGAGCCGGGGCGACCACGCGACGTCCCACGGCGAGCTGAGGTTGACCGCCTTCGCCGGATGGGGCGCGGCCGCGTCGAACGGCCCCGCCGGCCCGACGACGTTCTCCTGCCCGCCCACCATGAACTGCTCACCGGTGCCCGCGACGGTGATCACGCGGCCGGTCGTCAGGTCCACCCCGCGCAGCGCGTGGTTGACGGTGTCCGCGACGAGGACGTCGTACCCGAGCGCGGGCCGCAGCTCGTCCGGCACCAGGCAGAGACCGTTCGGCCCGCTGAACCGCGCCTCGTCGGACCCGCCGTCGACCAGCCCGCGCTCGCCGGAGCCGACGCGCCGCACCAGGGTCTCGCCGTCGGGCGCGAGCTCCGCCAGCGCGTGGTGGCCGGCGTCCGCCACGAGCAGATTCCCGGACGGCAGGGCGACCGCCTTCGCGGGGAAGCGCAGCGTGCCCGACGCCGGCACCGGCGACACGTACGGCCCGTCGCCGCGGTACAGGGTGCCCTTCGCGTCGTGCTCGGCGACCAGCTCCTCGACGATCGCCTCGATCGCCGACGCGTGACCCTCCCCCGCCATCTGCGCCACGACGTACCCCTCGGGGTCGACGACGACCAGCGTGGGCCACGCGCGCGCCGTGTACGCGCCCCACGTGACCAGCTCCGGGTCGTCGAGCACCGGGTGGTGCACCTCGTACCGCTCGACCGCGGCAGCCAGCGCCACCGGGTCCGCCTCGTGCGCGAACTTGGGCGAGTGCACGCCCACGATCACCAGCTCGTCGCGGTGCCGCTCCTCCAGCTCGCGCAGCTCGTCCAGCACGTGCAGGCAGTTGATGCAGCAGAAGGTCCAGAAGTCGAGGATCACGACCTTGCCGCGCAGGTCCGCGAGGGCGACGTCGCGGCCGCCGGTGTTGAGCCAGCCGCGGCCGACCAGCTCGGAGGCGCGGACGCGGGGCAGGCGGGAGGAGGAGCTCACCCGAGCATTCTCCACCGGCCCCGGCCGGCCCTCGTCAGCGCACCAGCTCGGGCAGCGCGACGGCGTGGGCCGCCTTGTGGATGGGCGCCGTCATCGCGGCGAGCATGCGCTCCTTGCCGGGCAGCTTGTCCATCACGCGCAGCATGGTGAGGGAGGCACGGACCTGGCCCTTCGTGCCGACGACCATCCGCTTGATGTTGGCCGGCCCGAGGGCCTGGTTCGCGTCCACGAACGGGCGCATGGTGGCCTCGTAGTCGGCGAAGGCGGCGGCATGGTCGTCGTGCGCGGCGAGCGACGCGGCCAGCACGTACGCCCCCACGAGCGCCATGCTCGTGCCCTGCCCGGACGCCGGGGACGCGCAGTGCGCGGCGTCGCCCAGCAGCACGACGCGCCCCGTGGACCAGCGGTCCATGCGCACCTGGCTGAGGGAGTCGAACAGCAGGTCGGGCGAGGCAGGGACGTCGGCGAGCATCGCCGGCACCTCCCACCCCTCGGCGGCATAGGCCTCGGCGAGGAGGCGCTCGCGGTCGGCGCGGTCGAGGCCCTGCTCCCCCAGCGGCCCGGAGGACCACAGGAACATCGCGCGGGCACCCTCCTCGCGCGCCGTGGCGTACATCAGCGCGGTGCGGCCGGGGCCCACGTAGGTGACCTCCTCGCGGTCGAGGCCGAGGCGGTTGGGGACGGTCGCGACGGCGACGTAGTACCCGAGGTCGACGAGGTACCGCTCGTCCGGGCCGAAGGCGAGGTTGCGGGTGGCGGACCGGAGCCCGTCCGCGCCGACGACGAGGTCGTAGCGGCCCGTGCGCCCGGAGGTGAAGACGACGTCCACGCCGTCGCCCGTGTCCTCGAGCGTCGCGATCGCGTCGCCGTAGACGTGCTCGGCGCCGGCGGCGCCCTCGCGCAGCAGGCGGTGCAGGTCGCCGCGCAGCAGCTCGACGTCCTCGTGCACCCGGCCACCGAAGGTGTCGCCGTCCATGCTCGCGGCCCGGCGCCCGCGGGCGTCGACGACGGTGCCGGCGCGGACCTCGGTGCGCAGGGTGCGGGCCTCCTCCAGGAGGCCCATGCGGTCCAGGACCTCGAGCGCGGCGCCGCGCACGTCCACCTTGTAGCCGCCGGCGCGGGGCTCGGGCGCCCGCTCGACGACGGTGACCGTGTCGCCGCCCGCGGCCAGACGGTGGGCGAGCGCGAGACCGGCGACGCCGCCGCCGGAGACGAGGATCGTGCGGTTCATGGGAGGACCTCCTGCCGAGGGAACGTGACGCGCACCACCCTAGCCACGGTTTGGACGTTTGTGCAAGACGTTCGTATCAGACGTTTGAGTTAGCATCGAGGCATGACGTCTTCGAGCACGCGCCGCACCACCCCGCCGGCCGGCACACCGAAGCCCACCCAGGCCACCCGCACCAAGGCAGCCGGGAACCGGGCGGCACTCCTCGCCTCCGCGCGCGACTGCCTCCGCGACCGCGGGTACGCGCGCACCACCGCGCGCGACATCGCCACCGGGGCGGGCGTCAGCCTGGCCGCGATCGGCTACCACTTCGGGAGCAAGGAGGCGCTGCTCGACGCGGCGCTCGTCGAGGCGCTGCGCGACTGGGGCGACGCGCTGGAGGCCATCGGCACCGAGGACCTGGGGACGTCCCCGGCCGAGCGGTTCCGGGCAGTGTGGGGGCGCGTCATCGCGTCGGCGGCGCAGGACCGGTCGTTGTGGGCGGTGCAGCTCGAGCTCCTCGCGGACGCGTCGCGCGACCCGGAGCGGGCGGCCTCCCTGGCCGACGCCAACGCGCAGGCGCGCGCGGAGCTCGCCGACCTCTTCGGACTCCCCGCCGAGCACGGCACGCTGCTGCAGATGCTGCTCCTCGGCGCCGTCTCGCACCTGCTGCTCGACCCGGCCGACGCCCTCGCCGCGGACGACCTGCTGGCGCAGGCCGCGGCGCTCGTCTCGCTGACCTCCTGAACGAAGGCCCGGGGGCGGCCCGTCAGAGCGCGGTGACCGCGCCCACGACCGTGACCTGGACGGGGACGCCGTCCACCTGGGGCGGCACGTCCTTGCGCGCGCTGAGGGAGACGACGTTCACCTGGAGCACCCAGTCCGCCTCGTCACCGCGTCGGGCGAGCCCGACGCCGCACACCCCCTCGACACTCTCGAGCGCCTCGCGCAGGGCGGGCTTGGCGGCGCGCGCCTCGTCGATCGTGACCATGGAACACCTCCGACCCCTCCATTGTGCGCCACCCGCCGACGGGACCACAGCCCGGAGGCCGTGACCTGCGCCCCCGCGGGCCGCGGCTACCGCACGGTCGGGCCCGCGACGTCCACGGGCCCCTGCGGCGACCGGTGCTGGACGCGCAGGTCGAGGGTGCTCCGCGACGTCGGGGACACCGAGATCTGCGCCTCGCCCTCGCCGTCGTCGATGGCGCGCACATGCAGGTGGCCGTCCTTGAGGCGGATGGCGAACTGGGTCGAGCCCGCGACGAACCGCACGTCGCGGTCGTCGTCGATCACCGTGGGGCCCAGGGGAAGACTCTTCATGGGTCCAGCATGCCCGCCCCGCGAACCATCCACGCCCCTGGCCGACGGTACAGGGTTCCGTGTACCGTCGAGCGCGTGACAACCGTGCCGCTCCGCCCGCTCCCTCCCGAGCGCCGCGCCCGGCTCGAGCTGCGGGTGCGCTGGATCGTCGCCGCGACGATCGCGTACAACGTCGTCGAGGCAGCGGTGGCGATCGCCGCCGGGCGGGCCGCATCGTCGGCCGCCCTCGTCGGGTTCGGCCTCGACTCCGTGGTCGAGGTGCTGTCCGCCGCCGCGGTGGCGTGGCAGTTCGCCGCCCCCGACCCGCACCGCCGCGAGCGCGCCGCCCTGCGCCTCATCGCGGTGTCCTTCTTCGGGCTGGCGCTGTTCGTCACGGTCGACGCCGCCCACACCCTGCTCGGCGCTGCCGAGCCCGACCACTCCCCTGTTGGCGTCGTCCTCGCGGCGGTCAGCGTCGCCGTGATGCCCTTCCTCTCCTGGTTCGAGCGCCGCACCGGCCGCGAGCTGGGCTCGGCGTCGGCGGTCGCGGACTCGAAGCAGACCCTGATCTGCACCTACCTGTCCGCCGTGCTGCTGCTGGGACTCGTCCTCAACGCCGCCCTCGGCTGGTCGTGGGCCGACCCCCTCGCCGCCCTGGTCATCGCCGGGTTCGCCGTGAAGGAGGGCGTCGAGGCCTGGCGCGGCGACGGCTGCTGCACACCGCAGGGCGACGGCGCGCCCTGA
This sequence comes from Isoptericola sp. NPDC055063, assembly GCF_053608125.1. Classification (NCBI taxonomy): domain Bacteria; kingdom Bacillati; phylum Actinomycetota; class Actinomycetes; order Micrococcales; family Promicromonosporaceae; genus Isoptericola; species Isoptericola sp. NPDC055063. The sequence continues at coordinate 45,448 of NZ_JBSGUW010000001.1, forward strand.
CCTGCGCGGACGCCGCCTCGGTGCGACACCGTCCGGGGCGCGACAGGATGGGTGACATGAGCATCGAGATCCCGTCCCTGCCCCTGAACAACGGCACGTCGATCCCGCAGCTCGGCTACGGCGTCTTCAAGGTCCCGCCGGCGCAGACGCGCGAGCTGGTGCTGACCGCCCTCGAGGCGGGCTACCGGCACATCGACACCGCGCAGATGTACCGCAACGAGCGCGGCGTCGGCGAGGCCGTCGCCGCGGCCGGCCTGCCGCGCGACGAGCTCTTCATCACCACGAAGCTGAACAACGCGTTCCACGAGCACGACGCCGCCCTGGAGGCTTTCGACCGCTCCCTGGAGGAGCTCGGCCTCGACCACGTGGACCTGTTCCTCATCCACTGGCCGCTGCCCGCCGTCGGCCGGTTCGTCGAGGCGTGGGGGGCGCTCGAGGAGCTCTACCGCTCGGGCCGCGCGCGCGCCATCGGCACGTCGAACTTCCAGCCGCACCACCTGCGCCGCGTCCTCGAGGAGGGCACCGTGGTGCCCGCCGTGAACCAGGTGGAGATCCACCCGTGGTTCGGCAACGAGGACGTGCGCGCCTTCGACGCCGAGCACGGCATCGTCACCGAGGCGTGGTCCCCGCTGGGCCGCGGCCGCGTGCTGGACGACCCGACCCTCGCCCGCATCGCCGCCGAGCACGAGCGCACGCCGGCCCAGGTGGTGCTGCGTTGGCACGTGCAGCGCGGCGACGTCGTGTTCCCCAAGTCGGCCACGCCGTCGCGCATCCGCGAGAACCTGGAGATCTTCGACTTCGAGCTGTCCGGCGAGGACATGGCCGCCATCACCGGGCTCGACCGCGACGAGCGCATCGGCTCCCACCCGGACCAGATGAACGACACCGGCCGCTGAGGAAAGCGTTGTGGGTGCGATCGTGGCCCCGTTTCTCAGCGAAACGGGGC
>NZ_JBSGUW010000001.1:46403-50241 GCF_053608125.1 Isoptericola sp. NPDC055063
CTCGTCCCCCCTCCCCCTCCCCACCCACTGCGTGGGTCAGACGGACCGACGGGTGGCGCGGATGCCGACGACGAGGCCGACGGCGCACGTGGCCACCGCGGCGACGATGCCCCAGAGCACGGCCGGGTCGGCGAACGTGCCGCCGAACAGCACGCGCTCGGCGTCGACCATGTAGGTGAGCGGGTTGAACTTGGCCGCCGTCTGCATCCACGACGGGCCGGCCTCGAGCGGCAGCATCATCCCGGACAGGATGAGCAGCGGGAACAGCAGCGACTGCTGCACGCCCCAGAACAGCCACTCGCGCCCCTTGGACGCCAGCGCGAGGGCGTGCGAGAGCGCGCCGATCCCCACGCCGAAGACGCCGAGCAGCACCAGGCCCGTGAGCGCCGGCAGCACGTGGAACCGGAACCCGAACGGGATGCAGACCGCCGCGATGATCAGGCCCTGCACCAGCAGCGGCGCGAACTCCTTGAGCGCGCGGCCCACGAGGATCGACGAGCGGTCCAGGGGGGTGGCGAGCACCCGCTCGTAGGAGCCGGTCATGATCTCGTACAGCAGGTTCGAGCCGGTCATCGAGGTGCCGAACAGCGAGATCATCACGATCACGCCGGGCACGAACCACTGCAGGGTGTCCGCGGTGCTCGCTCCCCCCGCCCCGGACGGCCCGCCGAAGCCGCCGCCGAACGTGCCCGTGAGCAGCGGGCCGAACAGCCCGAGGAAGATCAGCGGCTGCAGCAGCGAGAAGATCAGCGTGAACGGGTCGCGCAGCACCAGCAGGATCTCGCGCGTGAACACGGCGGCCGTGTCGGAGACGAACTTGCCCGGCCCGGTCCGCGTGACGACGCGCGGCGCCTCGTGGGTCGCGGCGGCCGGGGTGGTGGTGCGGGTCTGCTCGGTCATGCTGCCGCCTCCTCGCGCAGGCTCCGGCCGGTGAGGTTGAGGAACACGTCGTCGAGGCTGGCCTGGCGGGCGCTCGCCGACGTGGTGGTGATGCCGGCGACGCGCAGCGCCTCGATGACGCCCGGCAGGGTGTCCGCGCCCTGCGCGGTGGCGACGCGCACCCGCAGCCCGGCGTCGTGCGCCGTGATCTCGACGTCGCCGAGCTCGACGTCGCCGACACCGTCGGGCAGCGCTGCCCGGACGGCCGCGCCGTCGTCGGTCGCGACGACGAGGGTCAGGGAGTCGTCCGCGTGGCGGCGCTTGAGGACGTCGGGAGCGGCGTCGGCGATGATCTCGCCGTGGTCGATGACGACCACCCGCTCCGCCATGCTGTCCGCCTCGTCCAGGTAGTGCGTGGTGAGCACGACCGTCATCCCGTACCGCTCGCGCATGGCGGTGATGTGCCCCCAGAGGTTGGCCCGCGAGTGCGGGTCGAGGCCGGTGGTGGGCTCGTCGAGGAACAGCAGCGGCGGGTGGTTCATCAGGCCGAGGGCGACGTCGAGCCGGCGGCGCTGGCCGCCGGACAGCGACTGCACCGACCGCTTCTCGAGCCCGGTGAGCTCCAGGGCGGCCAGGAGGTCGGCCGCCCGCTCCCGGTAGACCTCCGGGGCCAGGCCGTAGAAGCGGCCCTGGTTGTGCAGCTCGTCCACGACCTTGTAGCTGAACCCGCCGCCGTTGCCCTGCCCGATGAAGCCCAGCCGGGCGCGGACCTGCGCGGGGCTCTTGACGACGTCGTACCCGGCGACGGTCGCCTCCCCCGACGTCGGCGCCAGGAGCGACGTCAGCATCCGCAGGGTGGTGGACTTCCCCGCGCCGTTGGGCCCCAGGAAGGCGACGAGCTCACCCTCCGCGACGTCGACGTCGATCCCCTTGACCGCCTCGACGGTCTCCTTGCGACGGCTGAACGTCTTGGTCAGGCCGCGTGCTCGGATCATGTCCATCCCCTCTCTTCTCCGGACTACTCTCGTACGCTGTACTGGAACTAGTCTCGAGCGTAACGAGGGGGTCCGACAAGGCCCTGCGGCCGGCCGGGCGGCCGGGATGGGAGGATGACGATCCATGTCGAGCACTTCGCCGCAGCCGCCGGACGACGGGGTCCCCCGCCCGCCCGAGGTCGTCCGCCGCCTGGCCCTCCTGTGGGACCCGCCGCAGCCGTCGGGTCGCGGCCGCCGGGCGCGCCTCACCCTGGAGGACGTGGTCGGCGCCGGCACCGCGATCGCCGACGCCGACGGGCTCGACGCCCTGTCGATGCGCCGGGTCGCCGCCCACCTCGGCGTGGGCGCGATGTCGCTCTACACCTACGTCCCCGGCCGCGCCGAGCTGCAGGACCTCATGATCGACCGGGCGTTCGCGCAGCTCGACCTGCCGCCCGCCGACGCCGGCTGGCGTGACGGCCTCGCCGCCTACGCCCGCGCGCACTGGGAGCTGTTCCAGCGCCACCCGTGGATCCTGCAGACGAACATGTGGCGGCTGCCGCTCACCCCCGCGGTGCTCGACGCGCAGGAGTGCGGGCTGCGCACCCTCGTCGACACGGGGCTGCCCGCGCGACAGGTGGTCGAGATCGTCGGGCTCGTCGACGCGTTCGTGCGCGGCCTGGCCCGCTCGACGGTCGCGGAGGCGGCGGAGAAGGACGCATCCGGGCAGAGCAACGACGAGTACTGGACGTCGATGAGCAGCTTCTGGGCCGACTGGTTCGACCGCGAGCGCTACCCCACGATGCTGCGCATCTGGGAGGCGGGCGGCTTCGACGCCGAGGCCACGCCGTTCGACGCGTCGCTGGAGCGGCTGCTCGACTCCGTCGGGATGGCGATCGACCGGGCGCACCGGACTTCCCCGGACGGCCCCGCGCCCCTACGATGAACTGGTCCAGACCACCGTCCCCGGAGGACCCCATGGAACGCACCGTCGTCGTCGCCATCACCGAGGGCCTGCACGCCCGCCCCGCCGCGCTCTTCGCGCAGAAGGCCGCGCAGCAGCCCGTGCCCGTGCAGATCGCCAAGACCGCCGGCGGCGACGCCGTCGACGCCGCGAGCATCCTCGGGATCATGACGCTCGGCGCCGGGGTCGGCGACGAGGTGGTGCTCCGCACCGAGGCCGACGGCGACGACGCCGGCGCCGCGCTCGACGCCCTCGTCGAGTTCCTGTCGCAGGAAGCGGTGGCCTGACGGACCGGCCCGACCGCCCGCGCGGGTTCTTCCACTCGGCGGGCTGGCTCTTCGGCGAGATGCTCGTCGGGGCGCTGGTCGGCCTGGTGGCCGCGTTCGTGCTGTCGGTCGACGCCGTGCACCTGGCGGCGGACCCCACCGCCGCGCTGTCGTGCGACATCAACGCCGTGATCTCGTGCGGCACCGTCGGCACGTCGCCGCAGGCCAGCCTGTTCGGCTTCCCGAACGCCTTCCTCGGGCTCATCGCCGAGTCCGTCGTGATCACCGTGGCCGTCGCGGGTCTGGCGGGCGTGCGGTTCCCCCGCTGGTTCATGACGGCCGCCCAGACCGTCTACCTGCTGGGGTTCGTCTTCGCGTACTGGCTCTTCTACCAGTCGATGTTCGTCATCGGCGCCCTGTGCCCCTGGTGCCTGACGATCACGGTGTCCACGACGCTCGTGTTCGCGTCGATGCTGCACTGGAACATCCTCGAGGACAACCTCTACTGGCCCGCCCGGGTGCAGTCGTGGGCGATGTCGCTGGTGCGCTCCGGCGCGTTCGGCATCCTCACCGCCGCGTGGTTCGCGCTGCTCGTCGCCGCCGTCCTGCTGAAGTACGGGTACGCCCTCTTCGCCTGAAGTTGTGAGCGGGGGGGTGGGGCGGCTTCTCTGCCCGGAAAGGGGCGAAAACAACCGCCCCCAAACACCCGGGGGGGGTCGGAGGAAGAAGGGGGCCCCAGAAGGGGGAGGAGTACG
>NZ_JBSGUW010000001.1:50251-176596 GCF_053608125.1 Isoptericola sp. NPDC055063
GGGGGTGGGCTGGGGGTGGGGGGGGGGGGGGTGCGTTTTTTCGGGGGGGGGGGGGGGGGGGGTGTTGTGTCCCCCGGCGAGAGAAAAGAGCACCCCAACCCCCCGCTCACAACAACCTTGGGGGTCGCTCAGAGGCCGAGGGCCTCCAGGACGTCGGCGAGCTCGCGCCGGACGGCGGCGCGCGCGGCGTCGGCGTCGGGCTGCTCCAGCGCCACGCGGGCGACGTCGCGGCACCGCGCGAACGACACCTCGGCCAGCACGGCCGCGACGTCGGCCAGCGCCCGCGGCGTCATCGACAGGGACTTCACGCCCAGGCCCACGAGCACGGGGGCCAGCACGGCGTCGGCCGCCGCCTCTCCGCACACGCCCACCGGGCGGCCGTGCGCGTGCGCGCCCTCGCAGGTGGCGCGCACCAGCTCGAGCACCGCGGGCTGCCACGACGTGGACAGCGTGGCGAGGTCGCCGAGCATGCGGTCGGCGGCCATCGCGTACTGCGTGAGGTCGTTGGTGCCGATGCTGCCGAACGTGGCGTGCTCGAACACCCAGCGCGAGCGCAGCGCCGCCGCCGGGACCTCGACCATCGCGCCGGCCCGCTGCAGCCCGTGCGCCGCGCACGCGGCGACGAACGACCGCGCCTCGTCGGTCGTGGCCACCATGGGCGCCATGACCCACACGTCCGCGGACTCGGCCTCGGCCGCCGCGGCGATCGCCTGCAGCTGCCGGTCGAGCACCTCGGGGTGGGCGACGGCGGTGCGCAGCCCGCGGACGCCGAGCGCCGGGTTCGGCTCGTCGTCGGCGGTCACGAAGGGCAGCGGCTTGTCCGCCCCGGCGTCGAGGGTGCGGACCACGACCTTGCGGCCGGCGAAGGCGGACAGGACGCCGCGGTAGGCCGCGACCTGCTCCTCGACCGTCGGCTCGACGTCGCGCCCGAGGAAGCAGAACTCGGTGCGGAACAGGCCCACGCCCTCGGCGTGGGCGGCGACGGCGGCCTGCGCGGCCTCCGGGTCGGCCACGTTGGCAAGCAGCTCCACCCGGTGCCCGTCGGCGGTGCGGCCGTGGCCGTCGAACTCGCGCTCGACGCGCACCGCGTTCCGCGCGGCCTCGACCTCGGCGTCCGACGGGTCGCGCAGCACGGTGCCCGCGCCGCCGTCGACGACGACGGTCTCGCCGTCGGCGAGGTCCTCGGCGCCCCGGACGGCCACGACGGCGGGGATGCCGAGCGCCCGCGCCAGGATCGCGGTGTGCGAGGTGGGGCCGCCCGCGCTGGTGACGATCGCGACGACCGCCTCCGGGTCGAGGGTGGCCGTGTCGGCGGGCGCCAGGTCCTCGGCGACGAGCACGAACGGGTGCCCCGGCGCGGGGACGCCCGGCGGCCGCACCCCGGTGAGCTCGGCGACGATGCGGTCGCGCACGTCGCGTACGTCGCGGGCGCGCTCGCTCAGCGGCGGGCCCAGCGGCTCGAGCTGCGCGGCGAGCGCGTTCGCGGCGTCCCACACCGCCCGCTCGGGCGTGAGCGAGCCCTCGCGGACGCGGCGCTCGGCGTCGCGGGCGAGGGTGGGGTCGGCCGCCATCGCGGCGGTGACGGCAAGCACGTCGGCCGCCGTCCCCGTGGCCTGCGCCGCCTGCGCGGCGAGTCGGTCCTGGACGGCCGACGTCGCGGCGCCCAGGCGGGCCACCGCGTCGTCGGCACCGGTCGCGTCCATCGCGTCGACGGCCGCCGCAGGGGGCTCCGGGACGGGGGCCGGCATCGTCACGACGACGCCGGCCGCCCGCCCGGGGCTCACCGGGGCACCGGTGAGGGTGGTGCTCATCAGACCGCGTCCTTGCCCTTCGCGGACCCGCCAGAAGCACCGGCCTCCACGGCCACCGCCTCCGCGGCGGCCTCGGCCTTCGCGGCCTCCTTGCGCTCCTCCGTCGCCTGGTCGCCCGTGACGGCGGCGGCCTCCTCCGGGTCGTCCTCACGGCCCGGGGTCTTGAGGTTCCACTTGGCGATGACCCAGCGGAACAGGAAGTAGTAGATGACGGCGTAGGCGAGGCCGATCGGGATGAGCAGCAGCGGCTTCTGCGCGATGCCGAGGTTGAGCACGTAGTCGATGGCGCCGGCGGAGAAGCCGAAGCCGTCGTGGATGCCGAGCCAGTTGACCAGGGCCAGCGAGGCGCCGGTGAGGACCGCGTGGATCGCGTACAGCGGGTAGGCGACGTACACGAACGAGTACTCGAGGGGCTCGGTGACGCCGGTGACGAAGGCGACGAGCGCGGCGGAGCCCAGCACGCCCGCGATGACCTTGCGGTTCTGCGGCTTGGCCATCTGGATCATGGCGATGGCGGCCGCAGGCAGCGCGAACATCATGATCGGGAAGAAGCCGGTGAGGAACGTGCCCGCGGTCGGGTCACCGTTGAGGAACCGGGCGATGTCGCCGTGGACGACCTCGCCGTTCGCCGCCGTGTAGTTGCCGAACTGGAACCAGGGCAGCGAGTTGAGCAGGTGGTGCAGGCCGAACGGCAGGAGCAGACGGTTGAGCGTGCCGAAGATGAAGCCGCCCAGGATCGTGGAGCCGGTGACCCAGCCACCGATCTTGTCGTTGAACAGCCAGTCGAACGCCGGGTAGAGGTACGAGAAGCCGACCGCGATGACGAGCGAGGCGCCCGCCGTGACGATCGGGACGAAGCGCCGCCCGCCGAAGAACGCCAGGTACGCGGGCAGCTTGATCCGGTAGTACTTCTGGTACAGCAGGGCGGCGGTGAGGCCGATGACGATGCCGCCGAGCACGCCGTAGTTGATGAGCTCCTGCTCCGCGCCGGCCGCGGGCTCGCCGAGGATCTGCGGGGACAGCGCGTCCGTCACACCGGAGAAGACCAGGTAGCCGATGAGGGCCGCCAGCGCGGTGGAGCCGTCCGACTTCCGTGCGTAGCCGACCGCGACGCCGATGGCGAAGATGATCGGCAGGTTGTTGAACAGGGCGTTGCCGGCGGCGGCGAAGACCGTCGCGACGGTCTGCACCCAGGCGATGTCGATGGCGCCGAGCATGTCGGGCTGACCGATGCGCAGCAGCAGCGCGGCGGCGGGCAGCGAGGCGATGGGCAGCATCAGCGAGCGGCCGACGCGCTGCAGCTGCGCGAGGCCGGGGAATCCCCGCTTCTGCTTGGTCTCAGCGACCGTGGTCATGGTTCTCCTCCGATGGATGGCCCGGGGGCGGGCATGTCCTGCAGGTCCGGGCCTGCGTCGTCCGGCGGCAGTGTCGCGACGTCGTTCGGGCGTCGTTGCCGGTGATCCACCCACGCTGCCACGGGCAGGTTGTCTGGACCACTTGCACGAAGACTGGTCTAGACCTCATGATGTGTCAACCCCGCGTTCGCGACGGGGACGGGAGCAGGACGCGAGCCGATCGGCACGACGACCGCGATACTGGTCCCGATGTCGAAAACGACGCTGATCGATGCCGATCACAGGGCAGGACGGGACACGACGATGGCCAGGGGCGCAGCTCGCGGCGGCGAGCACAAGTACCTCGCGGTGCGCGCATACCTCGCGGACCTCGTCACGACCGAGCTCGCCGTCGGGGACGCGGTCCCCTCCGAGCGCAGCCTCACCGAGAAGTTCGGCGTCTCGCGCATGACGGTGCGCCAGGCGATCGACGCGCTGGTCACCGAGGGCGTGCTCGAGCGCGCGCAGGGCCGCGGCACGTTCGTCGCGCCGCCCCGCGCCGACTTCGAGATGCGCCTCACGACGTTCGGCGAGGAGGCCCGGCGACGCGGCCTCAAGCCCGGCGCCACCGTGCTTGCCAGCGAAGAGCTGCCCGCGCCCGCCGTCGTCGCCGAGGCGCTCGACCGCGAGGCCGGCACCCCCGTGCACCACGTGGTGCGGCTGCGCACGGCGGACGGCAACCCGATGAGCGTCGAGGAGTCGTGGATCCCCGTCGACCTCGCCCCCGACCTGCTGGCCGACGGCGTGCCCGACAGCCTCTACGCCGCCCTGCGCGAGCGCGGCCTGAACCCGACGTGGGGCGAGGAGGTCATCACGGCCGCCGACGCCACCGCCGAGGAGCTCGAGTCCCTGCAGATGCAGGGCTCCCGCGCCGTCATGCGCACCGCCCGGCGCACCTTCGGCGGCGACGCCGCCGTCATGTACTCCCGCGCCTGCTACCGCGGCGACCGGTACAGCGTCTTCGTGCCGCTGCGCGAGGCGCGACCCACGCTGGTCCCCCGCAGCCGCGCCGCCGACAGCGCCGGCGCGACCCCCGTCCAGCCCGGACGCATCCCCGAAGGGAGCCCCCGATGAGCACGCCCGACTCCGACGCGCAGCTCGCCGCCACGATCCTCGCCGGACTCGGCGGCGTGGAGAACGTCGAGGAGATCGACCCCTGCACCACCCGGCTGCGATCGCTCGTCAAGGACCCCGGCCTCGTCGACGCGGCGCTGCTGAAGCGCGCCGGGGCGTACGGCGTGATGATCAACGGGCGGGTCGTGCAGGTGGTCGTCGGTCCGCGCGTCGACACGATCGCCTCCGACCTCGCCGAGCTCATGTGAGCGTCGCCTGAGCCCGGCATTCCCCCACGAACCTCCTCACCAGGAACCACCAAGGAGCATCATGAGCAAGGCACAGCAGATCCTCGACGCGCTCGGCGGCGACGACAACATCGTCGACCTCGAGCCCTGCATCACGCGGCTGCGCGTCGAGGTCGAGGACCCCGACAAGGTGAACGACGCCGCCCTCACGAAGGCGGGCGCCATCGCCGTCGTGCGCTCCGGCATCGCGATCCAGGTGATCGTCGGGCCCGAGGCCGACACGCTCGCCTCCGACATCGAGGACCTCCGCTGATGACGGCGCTGACCGTCCTCGCGCCCGTCACCGGGACCGTCGTCGACGTCTCCGAGGTGGACGACCCGGTGTTCTCCGCCGGCCTCGTCGGCCCGGGCCTCGCGATCGAGCCCGACGACGTCCGCGGTGGCGAGGCGGTCGCGCCCATCGCCGGGAAGATCGTCAAGCTGCACCCCCACGCCTTCGTCCTGCAGCACGAGGACGGCCGCGCGGTGCTGGTGCACCTGGGCATCGACACGGTCAAGCTCGGCGGCGAGGGCTTCACCACCCACGCGTCCGAGGGCGACGTCGTCGAGCGCGGCGCCGTGCTCGTCTCCTGGGACCCCGCCGCCGTCCGCGCGGGCGGCAAGTCCGCCGTGTGCCCCGTCGTCGCCCTCGAGGCCACGCCCGACGTCGTCGACCGCCTCGCGCAGGTCGGCACCATGGTCGAGCACGGCGAGGACCTGCTCACCTGGGGCTGAGCCCCGCTTCGAGGTAGTCCCGGATCTGCTGAGGTAGTTCGAAAATCGCCGAGGTAGTTCGCAAGCCCGCGAGGTAGTCCACTACCTCGCCAGGATGCGAACTACCTCGGCGATTTTCGAACTACCTCGGCACGATCCGGACTACCTCGGCGGTCAGGCGAGGGTGACGCCCAGCGCCTCGAGGACGGCGTCGACGGGGTTGCAGTACGTCAGCCCCGTGCCGTCGGCACCGCCGGTCTCGGAGCCGGCGAACAGCAGCCCGATCGCCACGCCGTCCTCGCGGTAGACGAGCGACCCGGAGTCGCCGCCGCGCGAGAACGCGCCGCCGGTGCCCTCCACCTCGATCTGGTTGTCGAAGGACAGGGCGCCGAGCTCCTCGCCGTAGCCGACCACCACGTCGTCCATCTCGATCGCCGTCACCCGGCCCTGCGTGAGCGCGGTGGTGCGGCCGATCTTCGCGACCGCCTCGCCGCCCGCGGCGGCGGCCGTGGTCGTCACCGCGCCGACGGGGTAGGTCGGGTCGGTCTCGATCCCGTCGTCCAGGAGCGCGAGCGCGGCGTCCACCGTCGCGGGCTGCCCGGGGGTTAGCGGCACCACCTGCGCGAGCGTGCCCACCCGGTCGGCCGGCGCGCGACCGCCGTCGGCCGGGCCCGGCTGCACGACGACGTCCCCGACCTGCGCCGACGGCGACCCCGCCAGCACGTGGTAGTTGGACAGCACGAAGCGCGCACCGTCGGTGCCCTCGGTGCCACCGCCGTCCGCCTTGACGACGAACGCGCCGAGCGTGCCCGCGGTGACGTCGACGTGCGCGATCGACACCCCCGGCCGCAGCGGCCGCACGCGGTCGGTCTCGCCGAGCGCGCGCGCCGTCACGACCGGCGGGCGGACCTGCGCGCCGAGGGTGCGAATGCGGCCGGTGCGCCGCACGTCCACGGAGTCGCCGGCCTCCGCGGCCAGCTTCCGCACGAACGAGCGCGCCGTGGGCACCCCGAGCCGGTACCGCACCGCGATGGCGAACGCGCCCTCCCCCTGCGGCGCGAGGCCGAGCGACAGGGTGGGGGCGCGCACCACGTCGGCGGGCGTCGCGTCGTCGCCGACGGCGTACGGGCTGGCGGGCACGCCGTGACGCTCGGCCAGGTCACGGGCGAAGTCGGTGAGCTGTGCCTTGGTCTCGCGCGCCGTCGTCAGGTCCATGCCGAGAGTCTGGTGCAGGCCTGTGACACACCAGATGTCACAAACCGGCGAGTCGGACATCTCTGCTTGCCGTGAGACCCGCACGATCCCTCGCGACCGAGTCCGACGACGTCTGCCGCGCCCTCACCTGGGCCCTCGACCACGACCTGCACGCCCTGATGGAGCACCGTCAGGTGGCGCACCTGGGCGCCGCCGCGCGACGGCGCGCCGACGCCCTCCTCGTCATGCGCTGGCAGCGCGCCGCAGCGCGGTCAGGCGCGCAGTAGCCGCCGCACGCCGAGCCGGCGGCCGCGCGCGGTGACCAGCGTGGCGAGCGCGAGACCGCCCAGGCCCCACAGCACGAGCAGCGTGACGCCCATCCCGAGCCCGCCGGCGGCGGGCACGACCACCGCGGTGAGCGCGTCGCGGGCGGCGCCGACCGGCAGCGCGTCGACCAGGCCCTGCAGCAGCGTGGGCACGGTCGCGACGATGCCGGTGGCGATGAGCAGCACCGCGATGAGCAGGCTGATCCCGCGGCCCAGGTTGCCCAGCAGGCCCACGAAGCCCTGGTGCACGGCGACGAACGCCACCGACGCCACCGCGCCGACGAGGATCGCGCCGACCCAGCCGCCGGCGTCCAGGCTCTCGACCGCCGCGAGGATCACCCCGACGGCGGCACCGGTGACGGCGCCCACGGCCGCGGGGAGGGTGAACGCACGCAGCGCGAGGCGCACCGAGTCGCGCGTCGAGCCGAGCGCCCCCGCCAGCACGGGCGGGAAGATCGTCAGCAGCGCCAACGCGCCCAGCCACAGCGCCACGACCGCGAACAGCGGCCCCGACGCGCCCATGCTGATGCCGCTCGCCGACGGCGCCTTCACCGGCTGCGCGACCACCGACGACAGCGTCGTGCGCTCGTCGTCCGTGGTGGTCGGGATCTGCCCCTTCGCGTCGCCGAGGCCGTCGGAGAGGTCGCCCGCGCCCGTGGCGAGCTGCCCGACGCCGCTCGACAGGTCGGACGCCCCCGTGGCCAGCCCCTCGGTGCCCGTCGCCAGCTGACCGACGCCGGTGGACAGGTCCGCCGCCCCCGAGGCGACGCCCGTCGCGCCCGTGGCGAGCTGGCCGACGCCCGTCGAGAGCTGCGACGCGCCGCCGGCGAGCTTCGAAGCCCCCGAGCCGAGAGCCGTCGCTCCGCCGGACAGGTCCGACGCGCCCGACGCGACGCCCTCCGCGCCGCCGGCGACCTTCGTCGCACCGGACTCGAGGTCGGCGAGGCCGTCCGCGAGGTCGGACACCCCGCCCGAAAGACCGGCCGCGCCGTCGGCGAGGTCGTCCGCGCCGCCGGCGAGCTTCGTCGCGCCCTCGCTCGACTGACCGATTCCGGCGGAGACGGCGTACAGGCCGGTGGGGTCCGAGCCCGCGGCCGCCGGCTTCCCGGCGAGCGCCGAGGCGCCCGTGGCCACCCCGCCCGCGGCCTTCTGGAGCGCCGGTCGGAGCTTGTCCATCGCGTCGCAGCCCTCCTGGGCTCCCGCGGTGCAGGCGTCCTGGGCGGCGAAGTACTGCCCGAGCAGCGAGTCGACGGCCTGCGTGCCCTCGGCGAGCTCGGTCGCCGATGCGGGCAGGTCCGCCGTCTCCTTGTCCAACGTCGCGAGGCCGCCTGCCAGTGCGTGGGCGCCGTCGGCGAGGTCGGACGCTCCGCCGGCGGTCTTCGAGGCTCCGTCCGCCAGCTTGTCGGCACCGTCCGCGCTCGCGGCGACGCCGTCCGCGACCCCGTGCGCGCCGGTGGCAACCTGGTCCGCCCCGTCGGCGAGGGCGGAGGCTCCACCTGCGAGCTGACCGGCACCGTCGGCGAGCCCCGAGGCGCCGGACGCCACCCCGGAGGCGCCCGAGGCGGCGCTGCTCGCACCGTCCGCGAGCTGACCGGCCCCGTCGCTGAGCTTCGACGCGCCGCCCGCGGCCTCGCCCGCGCCGTCCGCGAGCTGGCCGGCCCCGTCGCTGAGCTTCGTCGCCCCGCCCGCGGCCTGGTCCGCGCCGTCGGCGAGCTGGTTCGCGCCGTCCTGGGCCTGCCCGATGCCGTCGGACAGGTCGTTGAAGCCCACGAGGACGTTGTCCACGTAGGTCTCGGTGAGCGTGCTGGACAGGACCGAGGTGGCGGTCGCGGCGACGACGCGGGCCAGCGCGTCGTCGGCGACCCGCCCGCCGGGCGGGGTGCTGACGTCGATGGTGGCCTGCTTCGCCGTCGACGGGTCGTCGTTGCCCATCGACGTGGCCGCGGCGGAGAAGTTCTTCGGGATCGTCACGACGGCGGCGTAGGTGCCGTTCGCGAGGCCGTCGGTCGCGGTCTCCTCGTCGGTGATGGTCCAGTCGAAGTTGGTCGCGTCGGCCGCGGGCTGCGCGGCCTTGGCGCCGTCGGCGGTCTCGCCCCCGCTGACCAGGCCGGACGCGAACTGCCGCCCGAGCGGCACGGTCTGGCCCTGCACCTCGACCGGCTCGTCGAGGTTGACGATGGCAGCGGGCACCTGGTCGAGCCGGTCCTGCGGGTTCCACAGGGCGGCGAGCAGCAGCCCGAGGATCATGAGCGGCAGCAGCGCGACGGCGGCGACGCTCCACGGGTTGCGGCGCGCGGCGGCGACGCTCGTCGGGGTCGGGGTCGCGGCGGTCATGCCTGCACCTCCTGCACGTGGGTGTCCTCGTCGATCTCGGCCGGCTCGCGCACCGGTTCGGGCGCCGGTGCGTGGACCGGCTCGGCGGACGGCGGGGGCGGTGGCACGTCGGCCCCGGTGAGCACGCTGGGCGCGCCGAACCCGGCGCCGACGTCGAGCACGGCGACCTCGCGGCCTGCGCCCTCGGGGCCGCCCGCGTCGAGCAGGTCGGTCGCGGCGACGCCGCTGGCCCCCAGCAGCACCGCGGTGCCGCCGTGCTGCGCCCGGGCGAGCGCGCCGGCGAGGGCCTCGCGCGCCGGGCGGTCGACGACGGCGTCCGTGCGGTCCACGACGACGATCCGCGCGCCGTCGCGTACCGCGGCGTCGACCGCGGGGGCGGGGCGGCCGTGCTCGGCCAGGGCGTCGACGACGGCGACGCGGCCGCGCACCGTCATGGCGCGCTCGGGCAGTACGAGGCCGGTGACCTTGACCGCGCCCGCGTCGGGCGCCATGCGGCCCGCGAGCGCGAGCAGCACCGCGGAGACCGGGGCGGCCGCGTCGCCGTGCACGCACAGCGCGCCGCCTGCCGGGAGGCGCACGCTGACCGGCCCGACGACCGGCGGCGCGCCGTCGTCCGGTCCCGCGACCACGAGGTCCCGGGCGGCGACGGCGTCGGTGGCGTCCGGCTCCGGCCAGGAGGCGAGCCGCAGCTCCTTGGTGAGGCCCTCGCCCTCGACGTCGAACGTGGGCAGGATGCGGTCGAGCCAGCGCGGCATGTGCCAGGCCCGCTCGCCGAGCAGCGCGAGCACCGCGGGCACGAGCGTCATCCGCACGACGAACGCGTCGACGACGACGCCGACGGCGAGGCCGAGGGCGATCGGCTTGAGGGTCATGTCGCCCTCGGGCACGAACGCGACGAAGACCGCGAACATGATGACCGCCGCGGCGGTGACCACCTTGGCGGAGCCGAGGAACCCGCTGCGCACGGCGCGGCGGGCGTCGCCGCCGTGCACGTAGTCCTCCCGGATCCGGGAGACCAGGAAGACCTCGTAGTCCATGGCGAGCCCGAACAGCACGCCCATGAGGATGATCGGCATGAAGCTGATGACGGGGCCGAGCGTCGTGACGTTGAGCGCGTCGGCGAACACGCCCTCCTCGAAGACGAGCGCCACCGTGCCGAAGGCGGCCCCGACCGACAGCAGGTAGCCGAGCGACGCCTTGATCGGCACCCAGATCGAGCGGAACACCATGGTGAGCAGCACCAGCGACAGCCCCACGACGACGAGGCCGAACGGCAGCAGCGCCGCGCCGAGCTTGTCGGAGACGTCGATGCCGACGGCGGTGAACCCGGTGACGGACAGGTCGACGCCGTACTTCTCCAGGTAGTGGTCGTGCTGGTCGCGGATCTCGGTGACGAGGGCCTTGGTCTCCTCGGACGTGGGCCCGCCCTCGGGGATCACCTGGATGATGCCGGTGTCGGCGGTGGGGTTGGGCGTGGACAGCGGCACGTCGGCGACGCCGTCGAGCGTGCCGATCTCCTTGCCGAGCTCGTCCATGAGCGTCAGGGGGTCGTTGCTGGTGACGATCGACCCGGTGACGATGAGGGGCCCGTTGAAGCCGTCGCCGAACTCCTGGCCCACGAGGTCGTAGGTGACCCGGGCGCTGTTGTCCTCGGGCAGCGAGCCGGCGTCCGGCAGCGCGAGGCGGAGGTTCGTGGCCGGCCAGGCGAGGGCGGCGATGGCGCCCACGACCAGCACGATCGTCAGGACGGGGAAGCGCGTGGCGCCGCGCACCCAGCCGTCGAAGAAGCGGTTGCGGCGGACGCCGTCCGCGGGAGTGGCGGCGGGCGCGGCCGCACGCTTCGCCCTCGCCTTCCCCTTCGGCTTCCGGGCCGCCCGCGGCGCCCTGGGCCGCAGCCGCTCGCCCGAGAACGAGAGCAGCGCCGGCAGCAGTGTGAGGGAGATCAGCACCGCGACGCCCACCGCGACGGCGGCGGCGATGCCCATGACCGTGAGGAACGGGATGCCGGCGACGCCGAGGCCCACCAGCGCGATCATCACGGTGAGGCCGGCGAAGATGACGGCCGAGCCGGCCGTCGCGACGGCGCGGGCGATCGACTCGTCGACGTCGAGCCCTTGGCCGAGCTGTTCGCGGTGCCGGGACACGATGAACAGCGCGTAGTCGATGCCGACGGCGAGGCCGAGCATCAGGCCCAGCATCGGCGTCGTCGAGTTGATCGGGCCGAACACCGTGGCCGCGAGGAGCAGCAGCATCGACACGCCCACGCCCATGAGGGCGTTGACGAGCGGCAGGCCGGCCGCGACGAACGAGCCGAGCGTGATGATGAGGACGACCAGGGCGACGACGACGCCGATCGCCTCGATGATGCTCAGCGCCGGGAACTCGACGCTGAACAGCTCGCCGCCCAGGCTCGCCTGCGCGCCGTCCGGCAGCGCGGCGGCGAGGTCGTCGCTCGCGGTGTGCAGCGCGTCCTTCGTGTCCTCCGTGATGACGGACTGGTCGCCGTCGAGCTGGATCGTCAGCAGCGTGGCCGACTCGTCGTCGTTGACCGACGCGGCCATCTGGTCGTCGTAGGGGGAGGTGACGGCGGCGACCTGGTCGATCTCGCCGATCTCGTCGACGGCGTCCGTGATCGGGCCGCGCATCGCCGCGTCGTCGATGGTGGAGCCGTCGGGGGCGACCACGATGATCTGGGCGGACGAGCCGCTGACCTGCGGGAACGTGGCCGCGAGGCTGTCGAGCGCATCCTGCGACTCGGTGCCCGGGATGGTGACGGAGTTGTCGAACCCCTGGTAGAGCAGGCCGGCCGCGCCGCCGACGACGGCGAGCACGAGGACCCAGCCGATGACGACGAGCCGCCGGGCCCGGGCGGCCCATCGGCCGAGGGAGTACAGGACGGAGGACACAGGCTCTCCCGGGACGACGGAGCAGGGATTCGATACGGCACTGTATCCGATGCACGAACGTATCGGATACATGGCCGTATTGGCTAGAGTGGGCCGGGGCCGGGCACACTGCCCGCGCCGGACGCGAGCCCGGCAGACCCGAGAACCTGGCCGCACCCGAGGAGGAGCCCTGACCACCGACAGCGTGGCCCCCGACGACGCTACGGCCGTCCCCGGCCGCTCGCCCCGGCGCGAGCGCACCCGCGAGCGCCTGCTGGACGCCGCTTTCGAGGTGTTCGCGCAGGTCGGGGTCCAGGCCGCGTCGATCGAGGCCGTCTGCGAGGCCGCCGGGTTCACCCGCGGCGCCTTCTACTCGAACTTCGCGAGCAAGGAGGAGCTGTTCCTCGCGCTCACCGAGCGCGAGGCGCGCGGCCACCTCGGGGCCCTCGAGCGCGCGGTCGCCACCGTCGACCCCGCCGCGCTGCAGACCCCGGACGGCTTCCGCTCCACCGTGCGCGAGGTCATCGCGTCCGTCCTGCCCGACCCGGCCGCCAAGACGTCGTGGTGCGTCATGGAGCTCGAGTTCGAGCTGCTCGCGCTGCGCGACCCGCAGG
Source organism: Isoptericola sp. NPDC055063 (assembly GCF_053608125.1). Taxonomy (NCBI): domain Bacteria; kingdom Bacillati; phylum Actinomycetota; class Actinomycetes; order Micrococcales; family Promicromonosporaceae; genus Isoptericola; species Isoptericola sp. NPDC055063. Next base: position 62,864 of record NZ_JBSGUW010000001.1, read on the forward strand.
TCGCGCAGCGCTACGTGGACCAGCAGCAGGTGCTGCGCGAGGAGATGATCGCCGCGCTGAACCGCGTCATGGCTGCCCTCGGCCTGCGGTTCGCGATCGACGAGCACGTCGCCATCGACCTGCTCCTCGGCGCCCACGAGGCCGGGCAGCGGGCCGCCATGCTCCCCGCCGACACCGCCCGCAAGGACGCGACCACCATGCTCGAGGTCCTCGTGGACCTCATCGTCGCCCCCGCCTGACCGGGCACCGCACCCCACCGCCCGCTGCCGAACAGGCAGTTGACACCGTTATCGCGCCTCGAGGGGCGCGATAACGGTGTCAACTGCCTGTTCGGCGAGGAACTTCAGAGATAGTCGGGCAGCTCCTGCTCCGTCTCCAGCACGTGCTCGGCCAGGAACGCCAGGACCGTCTGGTACCAGACCTTCGCGTGCTGGGGCGCGAGCACCCAGTGGCCCTCGTCGGGGAAGTACAGGAAGCGGTGCACGGTGCTGCCGTCGTCGGCGGCGGGCAGGCCGGACTCGGTGAGCAGCTCCTGCCACAGGCGCAGGCCCTCGCCGATCGGGACGCGGTAGTCCTTGTCTCCGTGGACGACGAGCATCGGGGTGCGGATGTCGGCGACGAACCGGTGCGGGCTGTTGGCCTCCGCCATCTCGGGCGTCATCTCGCGCTGCCAGTAGTAGCCGTGGTCGGTGGTGGGGCCGAACTGGTCGAGCGCCCACAGGCTGGCGTGCGTGACGATCGCGCGGAACCGGTCGGTGTGCCCGGCCACCCAGTTCGCCATGTAGCCGCCGAACGACCCACCCATGGCGGCGGTGCGCGTCGCGTCCACCTCGGGCAGTGCCTCGACGGCGTCGGTGATCGCCATGAGGTCGGTGAACGTCGTGCCGCCCCAGCTGCCCCAGCCGCGCTGCACGAAGTCCTGGCCGTAGCCGGTGGACAGGGCCGGGTCGGGCAGCAGGACGGCGTACCCGCGCGCCACCATCAGCCACGGGTTCCAGCGCCAGCTCCACGCGTTCCAGGAGCCGAGCGGCCCGCCGTGGATCCACAGCAGCAGCGGCGCGGGGGTGTCCGCGGCGGCGCCGTCGGGCAGCGCGAGCCAGGCCCGGACGCGCGACCCGTCGGCGGCCGTCGTCTCGACCTCCGTGAGGGTGCCGGGCAGCGCCGGGGCGGGCACGGGGCCGAGCAGCGCGGCAGCAGCGACGGGCTCGCGCTCGCCCGCCGCGCCCGACGCGACGAAGGCGGCGAGGTCCACCCGCACCGGCTCCGACGGCGCGGCGTAGCTGGTGCGCAGCGCGTAGAGCGCCGACCCGTCCGGCGCGACCCGCACGTCGGAGAACACGGCGGCGTCGGCCGTCACCCGCTCCACCGTCACGGGCTCGCCCGCACCGGGCCCGCCGGGGCCGAAGGTCAGCAGGAAGAGCGGGCCGCGGCCGTCCTCGTCGGCCGTGACGACCAGGCCGGAGCCGTCGGGCAGCCAGGTGGCGGAGGTCGGCCAGCGGTCCCAGTCGTCCGCGAGGACCTCCGGCTCGCCCGAGCCGTCCAGGCGGGTGAGGCCCAGCCGGACCACGGGGGCCTCCTCGGGCGTCGTCACCGACTCCGACACGAACACGACCCACCGCCCGTCCGGGGAGACCGCGGGGGCGAACGCGTCGGCGTCCGGGTCGTCCACGAGGGCGCGGCGCTCGCCCGACGCCGTGTCGACGGCCGCCAGCGTGGAGCGCAGCGCCGCCCCCGGGTCGCCCACCGACCACGTCGTGACGAGCGTGCCGCCGTCGGGCGACAGGTCGGCCCCGTGCTCGAACAGCTGCCGGCCCGCGCCGGTCACCTGGCGCAGCTCCAGGCGGGCGTCGTCGGCCGCGAGGTGGGCCACGAAGCGGCGGTCCTCGTCGGGTCCGAGGTCGTGGTCCCAGTGCCGCACCGGGTAGCCGGAGTGCAGGATCGCGGAGATCTTGCGGTCCGTGCGCTGCTTGCGCAGCGCCTCGTCCTCGGCGAGCCCGGCCGCCTTGGGCAGCACCGGCGCCGCGACGGAGACGACGTCGGACGCGCGGGCCGCGAGGACGCCGCCCAGGCCGCCCGGTGCAGTGGCCACCACGCGCGCCTCGCCGCCGCCCGCCGGCAGCAGCCACAGCGCCGCCTTCGGCTCCTCCTCGTCCTTCTCCGCCTCCGGGTCCGGGCGGGCGGACGCGAACAGCACGTCGCCCGACGCCGCGAACACCGCCGACGACTCGCCCTTGCGGCTGCGCGTCAGCCGCCGCGCCGGGGCCGCGCCCGCCGGGTCGACCTCCCAGACGGCCGTCGTCCAGCCGGTGCGCTTCGCGTCGAGCGTCTGGACGGTCGTGACGAGGCGTGTGCCGTCGGGGCTGAGCGAGAGACCGGAGACCCGAGGGATCTCCACGTAGCGGTCGAGGTCGTCGAAGGGCGTGGGGGCGACGTTGTCCTGGGTCACGCGCCCCGGTCTACCACAGCACCTGCCGAGCAGGCAGTTGTTACCGCGATGGAGCCCGGGACGGCTCCATACCGGGAGCAACAGCCTGTTCGGCGACGGGGGCGGGGGCGCCGTAGAAGCGGGCGAAGGCGGCGACGAGCCGACGTGACGACTCGACCATGGCGCCCGCCGTCATCCCCGCGACGTGCGGGGTGAGGATCGCGTGCGGGTTGCCCACCAACGGCGAGGCGAACCGGTCACCCTCGGCCTCGAAGACGTCGAGCGCCGCGACCGACGGGCCGCGGTCCGGGTCCCGCAGCGCCGCGTCGAGCGCGCGCTCGTCGACGATCCCGCCGCGCGCGATGTCGACCAGCAGCGAGCCAGGTCGCATCGCTTCCAGCTCGGCGGCGCCGATCATCCCCCGGGTCGAGGCCGTGAGCGGCACGTGCAGCGAGACGACGTCGCACGACCCGATCAGCGCGGAGAGCGAGTCCGCCCGCTCGACGCCCCGCTCGCGCGCGGCCGCGGCCGTGAACCGCGGCGACCCCAGCACGACCACCGACGCGCCGAACGCCCGCACGAGCCGCGCCACCTCCCGCGCCGTCGCGCCCGCCCCGACCAGGCCCACGCGGCGGCCCGCCAGGCCGCGCGCCGGCCCCGGCGCGACCGCCTCGGCCCACCGGCCGGCGTGCAGCGCCGCGCTGCGCCGGGTCACGCCCCGCAGGCCGTCGAGCATCAGGGCCAGTGTGTGCTCCGCGACCGCCGCCGCGTTCGCGCCCGGCGTGGAGAGCACCTCGATCCCCAGCCGCCGGCACGCGGCCGCGTCCACCGTGTCCATGCCGGTCGCGGCGCGCCCCACGACCCGCAACGGCTGGTCGTGGGACGGGTCCGCGAGCCGCCCGAGCACCGTCGCGTCGAGCGGGATGCCCGCCCGGAACTTCACGGCGTCGAAGCCGGACGCGCGCTCGGCCACGTCCACCAGCGCCGCGCCGTCGAACCCGTCGAGGTCGACCACCGCGCCGTGCTCGGCGAGAGCCGCCCGCTCCGGGCCGGGCACGCGCCGCACGTTGACGGTGAGCTCGACGCCGAGACCCCGCAGCTCCCGCAGCTCGGCCGGCCCCCGGGCGCCCGGCGCGGGGTCGACGACGAGCACGCGGGGCGGCGCGGAGGGAATCGACATCGGAGCACCGTACCGACCCGCCCGCCGAACAGGCGGTTGACACCGCTATGGGGAGCGGACGGGCCCCATCACGGTGTCAACTGCCTGTTCGGCACCGTTGGCGGGGCCACGGGGAACGCCGGATGAACGTTCGCTGAACTTGTCCGCGCCGGCGCCCCGTGCGGTTGAGGGGTCCCGCCGTCATCGGGCACGGTCTGGTCGTGAGACCACCGTCGCCCCGTTCGTCCCACCCCGCCTCCTCCCTGCCGCCGCTGCCCGCCACCGCCGACCTGGTCGTCGTCGGGGCGGGGATCGTGGGGCTCGCGCACGCGCTCGAGGCGCACGCGCGGGGGCACTCGGTGCTGGTGGTGGAGCGCGACCCGCGGCCCGACGGAGCCTCGGCCCGGCGCGGCGGGCACGTGGCCGTCACGACGCAGGACGCCGCCACGCTCTCCTGCGCGCTCGCCTCGCGGGAGCGCTGGCTGAAGCTGGGGCGCGAGGCCGGGTTCTGGGTCAAGGACACGGGCGCCGTCGTGGTCGCGCGCTCGGCCGACGAGCTCGCCGTCCTGGACGACCTCGTCGCCGCGCGCGACGGCGACGCCCAGCTCCTCGACGCCGCGCAGGCCGCCGACCGGGCCCACGTGACCGCGGACGGCGTGGTCGGCGGCGCGTTCCTCCCCCTCGACCTGCGCGTGGACCCGCGCGACGCGCTCCGGGCCCTCGCCGCCGCCCTCGACGCGCGACCCCGGGCCGACGTGGCCTGGTCGACGACGGCGCTGACGTTCGAGGCGGGCACCGGTCGCACGCTGGTGCGCACGTCACGCGGGGAGGTCGTGGCCCGGCGCGTCCTGGTGGCGGTGGGCCCCGACCTCGACCGGTTCTTCCCCGGCGAGGCCGCGCGCACCGGCCTGCGGCACGACGTGCGGCAGGTCCTGCGCGTCGTCGCTCCGGGGCGGGCGCACGACCCGGCCGGCCCCGTCGTGCTCGGCGGCAGCACCCTCCTGCGCGACGCCGCCTACGCCCACAGCCCGGCGCTGGCGGACGTGCGCGAGCGCCTGCGCACCGGGGCTCCCGAGCTCCTCGACGCCGCCGTCCACCTCGCGTTCACCCCGCTCGCCGACGGCGCGCTCCTCCTCGGCGAGGCCCGCCGCACGGACGCCGAGCGACGCGCGGACGCCGCGCTCGACCGCGACCCCGAGCGCTCCGACGTCGCCGACGCGCTGCTGCTGCGCGAGGCCGCCGTGCTGCTCGGGCGGCCGCTCGAGGTGCGCCGGCGCTGGTCCGTGCCCGACGTCGCCGTGCCGCGCCCGCGCCGCGGCCCGTTCGCCGGCACGCCGTTCGTCGTCACCGACCCGGCGCCGGGCGTCACGACGGTGACCGTCGCGGACGGGCTCGGCACGACCACCGCGCTGGGCCTCGCCGCGAAGGTCGTCGACGGCCTGCTCTGACCCGGCGGCCGCGCCGGCGAGGGGCCCGGTGACGTCGCGATGGGTCGCCGTCCTGCGCGCTGACGGCGACCCGTCGCTACGTCACCCGCCCAGCCCCGCCCGGATCGCGCCCAGCGCGCGGTCGAGCTCGCCGTCGCTCACTCCCCCGAAGCCGACGACGAGGCCGGTGTGCCGGGCCGTGCGGCACGCGTCGGACAGCAGCGGCAGGTCGAAGCCGGCCTCGCGCGCGGCGGCATGGGCGCGCAGCGCGGCGTCCTGCGGCATGAGCCACGTCGAGTACATGCCGGCGGAGGTCGCCGCCGGGGCGGCGTGCGGCGCCAGGACCGCGGCGACCCGGGCCGCCCGCTCGGCGTACACGCGCCGCGCGGTGCGGACCACCGCGTCGAGCCAGCCGTCGCGCAGCAGGGTCAGCAGGGCGCGCTGCACGGGCCAGGCGGCGACGTCGTGCACGAGCCCGCGGTGCCGCGCCACGTCGTCGAGCAGCGCCGGCGGCGGCACCATCCACCCGACCCGCAGCCCGGGCGGCGCGGACTTCGACGCCGTCCCCAGGTACGCCACGCGGTCCCGGCCGAGGGTGGCCAGCGCCGGCACGGGCGCCACGTCGTAGCGGAGCTCGGAGTCGTAGTCGTCCTCGACGACGACGGCTCCCGTGGCCCGCGACGCGGCGAGCAGCGCCAGGCGGTCGTCGGCCGGCATCACGCGGCCCAGGGGGTGCTGGTGCGCCGGGGTCACGTACGCCGCGGCCAGGCCGCGCAGCGCGGCCTCGTCGTGCCGGGCCTCGGCCGGCAGGTCGACGACGGCGCGGCCCGATGCGCGCGCGGTGGCGACGGCGGCGCGGTAGCCCGGGTCCTCGACGCCCACCGGCCCCGGCGGCAGGACGGCGAGCACGTCGCTCAGCCCCGCCGTCGTCCCCGCGGTGACGACGACCTCGTCCGGGTCCACCACCAGGCCGCGGGTGCGGGCGAGGCGCTCGGCCAGCGCCTCGCGCAGCGCGGGCAGACCGCACGGGTCGTCGTAGCCCCGGGGCGGCGTCGCCGCCGACACCTCCCGCCACGCGCGACGCCAGCCCGCGCGGTGGCGCGGGTCGATCCACGGCTCGCCGGTGCTCAGGCGCACCAGCCCGCTGCCCGGACCCGCCGGGGGCCGCGGTCGCACGTCGGCGCGCGGCACCGCCTCCGACGCGACGAACGTGCCCGCGCCCCGGCGCGCGGACAGCCACCCCTCGGCCACGAGCTGGTCGTAGGCCTGCTCGGCCACCGAGCGCGCGACGCCGAGGTCCGCAGCGAGGGCCCGCGTGCTGGGCAGCCGGTCGCCGCGCCGCAACGTGCCCCGGGAGACGAGGTCGCGGACCTGCCCGGACAGCTGCGCGCCGAGCGGCTCGCGGCTGCCGCGGTCCAGGCGGACGGGGAGGGCTGCCACGGCGGGCTCCTGTCGTCGGGGGGCATGTCGGGGGTCGATGTCGAGGACGAAGTGGCCTGCTGGACCCACCCGGAAATGGCTCGTGACGGCAGGCCAGCCAAGGGCCACGCTAGCGGCATGGACGCACTCTCCCCCACCCCGAGGACCACCGTGCGGCGCGGCCGGAACCGTGCCGTCGCCGACCGCGCGGAGCTGCACGCCCTGCTGTCCGACGGGATGGTCGCCCACCTCGGCGTCGACGTCGGCGAGGGCGGCGACCGGCATCCCGTCGTGCTGCCGTGCGCCTACGCCGTCGACCTCGACGGCCCCGACGACGGCGGCACCTTGTACGTGCACGGGTCGGTCGCGGCGCGCTGGCTGGTCGGGGCGACGGACGCGACCGTGTGCGTCACGGTGACCGAGCTCGACGGCCTCGTCCTGGCCCGGTCGGGGTTCCACCACTCCGTGAACTACCGCTCGGCCGTCGTCATCGGCACCGCGCGCCTCGTCGACGACGAGGCGGAGCGGGAGCGCGCCCTGGACGCCATCGTCGACCACCTGGCGCCGGGCCGGTCCGCGACGCTGCGCCCCGCGACCCGCAAGGAGCTCGCCGCGACCGCCGTGCTCGCCGTCCCCCTGCGCGAGGCGTCCATGAAGGCCCGCGCCGGTGGCCCCGTCGACGACCCGGCCGACGTCGCCGCCGGGGGCTGGGGCGGGCACGTGCCGGTGCGGCGCGTCGTGGGTGCCGCGGTCCCCGACGCCCACGCCCACGAGCCGGTCCCGGCGCACGTCGCCGCCCTGGCCGGCCTGTCGCCGCGGGTGCGCCCGCAGCCTCAGCCCCAAACCGCCTGAGCACGAGGCAGCGCAACGTCTCCGCGAGGTGGCGCGGGAGGCCTTGTCGCGAGGCTGGTCGGGCCTGGCGGGAGCCGAGCGAGGAACGAGCGAGGCGGATGGTGCGCCTCGCGACAAGGCCTCCCGCGCCACCTCGCCCCGACTCGGACTACCTCGGGGGGCGCTCGTCGCGGTCGGCCATCTTCGCGAGCATGGCGTTGTACTCCTCCAGCTCGGCGTCGCCGTCGCGGTCCGCCTTGCGGTCGCGGCGGCGGGCCTCGCGCTCGTCGGAATTCGTCCACTGGACGGCGACGGCGATGGCGAGCGCGAGCGTCGGCAGCTCGCCGATGCCCCACGCGACGCCGCCGCCGCGCTGCTGGTCGTCGATCGCGGGCAGGCCCCACGGGCGGCCCATGTTGCCGAACCAGTCGGCGACGAGCAGCGACGTGCCCGTGGTGAGCACGACGCCGAAGAACGCGTGGAACGCCATCGTCGCGAACAGGAGCAGCAGGCGCTGGGGGTAGCCGGGGCGCTTCGGCCCGGGGTCGATGCCGACCAGCGCGTTCGCGAACAGGTACCCGACCAGCGTGAAGTGCACGATCATCCACACGTGGCCGGCGTGGTTGCGCAGCGCGAACTCGAACGCCGGCGTGTAGTAGAACGCGATCATGCCGCCCGCGAAGAGCACCGCCGCCACCACGGGGCGGGCCAGGAACTGGCCGAACCGGGAGTGCACCAGGCCGAGCACCCACTCGCGCGGGCCGCGGCTGCCGTCCTTGCGGGCCGGGATCGCGCGCAGCAGCAGGGTCACGGGGGCGGCGAGCACCAGGAACAGCGGCACCAGCATCGCCAGGATCATGTGCTGCACCATGTGGCCGCTGAAGATCACGCGCCCGTACACCGCCGGGCCGCCGCTGGTCACCCAGAACATCACGACCATGCCCAGGCACCACGAGATCGTGCGCCCCACCGGCCACCGGTCCCCGCGCCGCGCGAGCCGCGCGGCCCAGCGGAGGTAGACGATCAGGCCGGCGACGCACGCGAACGCCAGCAGCGGGTCGAGGCTCCACTCGGTGAACCAGCGCCCCATCGACGGCTCGGGCGGGAGCGCCCGGCCGGTGAGCTGGAAGGCGGGCGACACGTCGACGGGGACCTCGTCGGGCACGGGCGGCGCGGTGGAGCCGAGCGCCACGGCCACGCCGGAGACGGCGCCGATGACGAGCAGCTCGACGGCGAGCAGCCGCCAGAACAGGCGCCGCACCGCGCCCCGCGAGTCCGCACGGCCGAGCCGGTCCACGACCCACATCCGGTGCGCGAACCCGAACGCGCCGAGCCCCACCATGAGCACGGCCTTGGTGAGCAGCAGCACGCCGTACGGGGTGAGCAGGTCGCCGAACGAGCCCAGGCGCAGCAGCGCGTTGAGGATCCCGGAGATGCCGACGGCCGCGAAGCACCACCCCGCGATCGGCGAGAACCGCGCGACCGCCGCGGCGGCGGTGCGGCCGTCGTCGCGCCCCTCGCCACGACCCTCGGACCGACCCTCGGACCGGGTCAGCACGACCACCAGCAGGGCGCCCAGGCCACCCACCCACACGGCAGCGCCGACGAGGTGCAGCAGCATGGCGCCGACGGCGAGCTCGTGGTCCGCGGCGCCGGCGGCGTGGCCCGTGGTGGACTGCATGGCCAGGGCCGCGACCGGCAGCACCGTGGTCCACAGCGCGCCCACCGGCCCCCGCACCGCCATCGCGAGCGCCGACGTCACGGCCGCGACGACGATGATCGCGAGGTAGAGCCTGCCGAGGTCGAGGTCGGTGACGAACTGCCCGAGGCCCTGCCCGAAGGCGGGCGACGTGGGCGACGTGCCGGAGATGTTGGAGTACCGCAGCACGAGCTGCAGGACGGCGGCGACGGCCCACACGGCGCTCGCGGCGCCGGCGGTGGTGAGCACCCGCGTCTGGGCGCGGCCGGGCGGGAGCAGGCACGCGGCGACGACCAGCGAGCCGAGGGTCACCGAGAGGCTCACCTCGGTGAGCACAGTGACGACGGGCAGCCCGAACCGGACGGCGGCGCCCGGGTCGGTGAACCCGCTCAGCGCCTCGAACGCGCCCGAGTAGGCGCCGCCCGCCAGCACGGCGAGCACGGCGACGAGGACGGCGGCCGGCCCGGCGGCGACGAGCCACCAGGGCCGCTGCGGCGCGCTCGGGGTACCGCCCGACCGCTGGACGGCGGGAGCTGCGGAGGTCACCCGGCCAGCCTATGGGCGACGGGCGGCGGCCCGGAACGCCCCGGGTGTGAGACTCCCCCGCCTTCTCGGAGATCCGTTCTTCCCATTCCAACGATTATCGATTAGTGTCCAGGACGTTCGTTCGACACCGGGCGCCGCGGGCGCCCACCCACACGCAGCCGAACGTCGCGGGCCCCCGCACAGCAGCGGGCCGCGCCAGGCGGCAACCCGAGAGGATCAACGATGATCAAGCACCGCACCCTCGCGAGCGTGGGCACCCTCACGGTGGCCGCCCTCGCGCTCACCGGCTGCGCCGGCTCCGACGACGGCGGCAGCGGCGACGCGGGCGGCACCACCGAGGTCAGCCTCCTCGTCAACGTCACCCCGAACCTCACCGAGGAGTTCTGGAACGACCTCGTCAAGCCGTTCGAGGACGCCAACCCGGACATCGACGTCGTCGTCCAGGACCCGGGCGCCGAGGGCGTGACCGCGGCGCTCCCCCGCCTGCTCACCGCGGGCGACGCGCCCGACGTCGTCCAGTCGCTGCCCCCGACGACCGAGCTCGCCCCCGAGCTCGTCGACCTGTCCCAGTACGACTGGGCCAAGACCGGCCCGCTGGCCGACCAGTACTCGATCGACGGCAAGTACTACATGGCCGGCATCGGCTTCCAGCTGCAGAGCCTCTTCTTCTACAACAAGACGGCGTTCGAGGAGGCCGGCATCACCGAGGTGCCGACCACGGTCGAGGAGCTCACCGCCGACCTCGGCAAGCTCAAGGACGCGGGCTGGACGCCGCTGCAGACCGGCGGCGACTGGATGTCCAGCCACTCGATCCAGGCCCTCGGCCTGCCGACGATCATCGCGGAGAACCCGGACTGGTTCGCGCAGATGAGCGCGGGCGACGTCACCTTCTCCGACACGTACGGCGACACGGTCGCCACCTACGCGGACTGGGTCGCGAAGGGCTACATCCCCAAGGACGCCCTCGGCATCAAGTACCCCGACGCCGAGCAGGCGTTCCTGTCCGGCAAGAGCGCCGTCTACCCGATGGGCAGCTGGTTCGTCGGCTCCGAGGTCAAGGCCGAGGACAAGGCCGACATCGGCGTCTTCCGGGCCCCCGCCGTGGACGGCGTCAGCAACCCGGCGATGGGCGCGAACATCGCGAGCCCGTACTCCATCCTCAAGGCGAGCAAGAACCAGGACGCGGCGGCCAAGCTCGTCGAGTTCCTCGTGACCGACAAGACGGCGGTCGCGGACCAGCTCGAGGTCGACGGCAACTTCCGCGACGGCTACGAGTACGAGATGGACGACCTGGGCAAGGAGCTGCTGCAGATCGTGGCGGACACCCCCGCCGAGTCGTACACCCCGACCGGCCAGGGCTACGGCGAGCGCACCCTGCCCACCGGCTACTCGGACGAGATCAACGCGCAGACGCAGGCCCTCATCGGCGGCACCGCGCCCGACAAGGTCGACTCCGCGATGGACGACTGGTTCGCCTCCACCGCAGGCTGATGATGGCTGCGACCCTCACACCCGCCCGCGCGCGCCGCCGTCCGCCGGCGCGCGTGTGGCGCGACCGCGTCCCCGGGATCGTCATGGGCGGCCCCGCCGTCCTGGTGTTCCTCGCGATGTTCATCGTCCCGATGATCCTGGCGTTCGTGCTGAGCCTGACCGACTGGAACGGCTACAGCCTGAACTTCACGTTCATCGGCTTCGACAACTACGCGGAGGCCTTCCGCAACCCGCGCACCGTGGACGCGGCGATCTTCACCGCCGTCGTCGCGTTCGTCGGCACGGTCCTGTGCAACGGCGTCGGCCTCTTCATCGCTGCGCTGATCGCCGGCAACAGCCGCGCGAACACGCTGCTGCGCACGATCTTCTTCTACCCGTACATCATCAGCGCGCTGATCATCGGGTTCCTGTGGTCGGCGATGCTCTCCCCCGAGGGCGCCGTGAACGGCCTGCTGGGGCACCTCGGCATCGCGCCGGTGCCGTTCCTCACCGAGGTGGCCTTCGCGAAGGCGAGCGTGATCCTCACGATCGTGTGGTCGCACTTCGGCTTCAACATGATCCTGTTCCTCGCGGGCATCAAGTCCGTGCCCACGGAGTACTACGAGGCCGCCACCGTGGACGGCGCCTCGAAGTGGCAGCAGTTCCGCAACGTGACGATGCCGCTCATCGCCCCCGTGTTCACCGTGAACCTCGTGCTCACGCTGGTGGGGCTGCTCAAGGTCTACGACATCGTCCTGGCGCTGACCGACGGCGGCCCCGCCGCGTCGACCCAGACGATCGTGTACCAGATCCTGCGGGACTCGTTCGCCCAGTCGAAGCTCGGCTTCGGCGCGGCGCAGTCCGTGGTCCTGCTGCTCGTGACGGCGGTGCTGGGCCTCGCGGTGACGTTCGCCCGGCGCGGCGCGGAGAAGAAGGTGGCCGACTGATGGCGACGACGACGCACCCCACCACCCCCGTGACCCCGCCGGCAGCCCCGGCGCCGAGCACGCCGGCCCGGACGCCGCGGGCCCGGCGCCGCGAGCGCCCCGGCGTGGGCACCGTGCTCAAGTGGGTGGTGCTCGGCCTCGGCGCGCTGGTCATGCTCGTGCCGCTGTACATCATGGTGATCAACGCCTTCAAGCCGCAGGACGCGATCATCTCCTCGCCGCTGGCGATCACCCCGGACACGTTCAGCCTGGAGTACCTGCAGGCCGCCCTCACCAGCGAGAAGTTCAACGTGGTGAAGGCGTACGGCATCACGCTGCTGTTCGTCGCGCTGGTCAACGTGTGCGGCATCGCGCTCGCCGCGCCGGTCGCGTACGTCATCGCGCGCGGCCGCTCCAAGTGGCACCTGGGCCTGCTGCTGCTGTTCGTGTCCGGGCTGTTCATCCCGGGCCAGGTGACGCTGATCCCCGTCGTCTTCGTGCTGCGGGTGCTGGGCCTCATCAACACGATCCCGGGCTTCATCCTGTTCGAGACGGCGGCGACGCTGCCGGTGACGATCTTCCTGTTCTCCGCCTACCTGCGCACCGTGCCCCGCGACATCGACGAGGCCGCCGCCCTGGACGGCGCGGGCAGGATCCGGGCGTTCTGGTCCTGCATCTTCCCGATCATGCGGCCGGTGGTCGCGACGATCGTCGTGCTGAACTCGATCAGCGTCTGGAACGACTTCGTCAGCCCGCAGATCATCCTGGGCCCCAGCTCCGGCATCTACACCGTGACGACGGGCGTGTACGCGGCCGTGGGCGAGTTCTCCACCGACTACACGACCGTCTTCCCGACCCTGCTGCTGGCGGTGAGCCCCGCGATCCTCTTCTTCGTCCTCATGCAGCGGCACATCATCGGCGGCCTGGTCGCCGGCGCGACGAAGGGCTGACGCGCACCATGACCGACCGCACGACCGACCCCCGCATCCCCACCACGTCCCTGCACGAGGTCCCCGCCTGGGCCGTCCTCGAGCGGCGCCTGTTCGACGCGACCGAGGAGGCCTGGCGCCTCTTCTCCGCCCGCTACACCGGGCCCGACGGGCGCATCCTGCACGCGGGCGGCTTCGAGCACCGCGACGGCGTGGACGACCTGTACGAGCCGTTCTTCAACTGGCCCGCGTTCTACGCCCTGGGCGGCAGCGACGAGATCCTCGCGGCCGCGAAGCACCACTTCGAGGGCGTGACGGCGCAGCTCACCGAGGCCGGCATGCTCACGGGCGAGTACGAGAACGGGTACGACTGGTTCCACCAGGGCGAGTCGCTGCTGTTCTTCTACGGGCTGTGCGCGGCCGACCCGGGCGACGAGCGGTTCGCCGAGCGCGCGCGCCGGTTCGCGGCGCTGTACACGGACCCGGCGCACGGCAACTACGACCCCGCGCGCAACATCGTCACCGCGCCGCACAACGGGGCGCGGGGCCCGCTGCCCGGGCTGGGCACGGAGTGGCTCACCTACCCCGCCTCCCTCGACTACATGGAGGCGTACGGCCTCCCCCTGCACGGGCTGCCCGGGATCACGCGGTGGTCCGACCTGGAGGACCCGGCGCACGCGCAGCTCATGGGCGACGAGCTCCAGCGCCGCGCGGCCGGCGACACCGCGGTCAACCTCGCGGCGACGTCGCTCGTGGTCAACCGCTGGCTGTACGACGGCGACACCGCCTCCGCCGCGTGGGTGGCGCGGTACGTCGACGGGTGGCGCGAGCGCGCGGCCGCCGGGACTGCACCAGGCGGCCTCATGCCCGACAACGTGGCGCCCGACGGCGTCGTCGGCGGCCTGCACGACGGCGCCTGGTACGGCGGCCACTACGGGTGGACGTGGCCCCACGGCCTGCACTCGGTGGGCATGAGCACGCTGATCGGTGCGATCAACGCGTCGTTCGTCTCGTCGTCCCTCGCGGGGGCCGCCGGGTCGCGCGACGACGGGCCGCTCGACCTCGTGCGCACCATGCTCGACACGGCGCTCGACCACGCGATCACCTCGCCGGTCACCGAGACGCCGTTCAGCCTGCGCGGCAGCTGGATCGAGCGGCTCGGGCCGCACGCCGACGAGCCCGCGACGCTCGTGCCCTACCGGTACGGCGCGGACGGCTGGTTCGACTACGGCCCGCTGCAGCTCGACCTGCCCACCTGGCTGTGGTGGTGGACGCGCGACGACGCCGACCGCAAGCGCCTCGACCGCGTGCTCGACGGCATCCCCGGATCGGACGAGGTGCGGCCGTTCCGCGACAAGGTCGAGGCCGGCCACGAGGGCCCCTGGCTCGCGTTCCTCGACGGCTCGCTGCCGGACTACCCGGAGCGCGCGCTGTCGATGGCGCTCGGCCAGCTGGCCCGTCGCGTCGCCGTGATGGACGCCGAGCCCGTGGACCCCGAGACCGTGCACCTGCACTTCTGGCAGCGCGCCAACCCGGTCGTCACGGAGGTGCTCGGGCAGCTCATCACCGGCACGCCGCAGACCCTGTACAACGGCGGGCTGCCGTTCGCCGCCGTCGCGTACACCGACGCCGACCGCGGCCGCCCCGGCCTGCCGCCGGACGTCGCGGCGCTCGTCTCCGGCCTCGACCGCGACGCCGACGGCACCGGACGCGTCGAGCTCAGCCTCGTCAACCTGTCCCCCACGCACGCGCGGCGCGTGCGGGTACGGCCGTCGCGGTTCGGCGAGGAGCGCCTGACGGGCGTCGTGACGCATGGCGAGGACGGCGGCGTCTGGCCCGGCCCGTCCACGGCATCGGCCGGGGTCGCGGGAGCACGGACCACCGCGACCGTCCCCCTGGACGCCCCGGACCTGCTCGTCGAGCTGCCGCCGAGCCAGCGCGCCGACGTCGTCCTGCTCACCGCACCCGCCGGCACCGCCCCACATCACCACCAGCCGCGCCACCAGCACCACGAAGGAGCACGACCATGACCGAAGCACTCGCGCCCGTCAGCGCCCTGCCGTCCGATCCCGGCGCCGGCCTCGTGCGGCCCGAGATCACGCTGCCCGTGCGCGGCGGCGCGTACGAGCGGGCCGACGCGGACACGCTCGAGCGGCTCGGCCAGGTCTCGTCCGCGACGGCATGCGCCAAGCTGCACGGCCTCGGCATCCGCCACTCGTTCGTCGAGGGGCCGCGGCCGCTCAAGCCCGGGTACCAGGTGGTGGGGTCCGCGCTCACCCTGCAGTTCATGCCCCAGCGCGAGGACCTCGCCGCCGGGGACGAGCAGGAGTACGTGGAGCGGCACACTGCCCTGTGGCACGTGCTCGAGGCCGTGCAGCCCGGCGACGTGCTGGTGGTCCAGGCGTACGGCAGCCGCTTCTCCGGCTGCGTGGGCGACATCCTCGCGCGCTACTTCCAGCGCAAGGGCGGCGCGGGCATGGTCGTCGACGGCCGCATCCGCGACTCGGGCAAGATCGCCGACCTCGGACTGCCCGTGTGGTCCACCGGCGTCACGCCGCACTACGCGTCGCAGTCCGAGCTGTTCCCCTGGGCCTACGACGTGCCCGTCGCCGTCGGCGGCGTGCTGTGCATGCCGGGCGACCTCGTCGTCGCGGACGACGACGGCCCCGTCATCGTGCCCCGCGCGATGGCGGACCAGGTGGTCGCGTCCGCGCAGGACCACGAGGAGTGGGAGGTCTTCAGCCGCCAGCGGCTCGACGAGGGCGCCCGCCTCAGCGACTACTACCCCCTGACCCCCGACACGCGAGGGGAGTTCGAGGCATGGCGTTCCGCCCAGCCCTCCGCCCGCTGACGCCCGTCGGGGAGGCTCCCGCGGGGCTCGCCGCATCGTCGTTCGGGCTCGGCTGCGCGCCGATCGGCAACCTCTTCACGCCGGTGGCGGAGGCCGACGCCGAGGCGACGGTCGGCCGCGCGCTCGAGCGCGGGATCCGGTTCTTCGACACGGCGCCGCACTACGGCGAGGGTGTCAGCGAGCTGCGGCTCGGGCACGCCCTGGCCGGCGTCGACCGGGACTCGGTCGTCATCGCGACCAAGGTGGGCCGCGTGATCGTCGACGCCGACGGCGCACCCGTCCCGTCGGGCGGCACCGGCGGGCCGGGCGGCAGGACGGTCGGCGACCTCAGCCGCGACGGGGTGCTCCGGTCGCTGGAGGGCAGCCTGGCCCGCCTCGGCACCGACCGCGTCGACCTGCTCTACCTGCACGACCCGGCGGACGTCGACGCCGCGCTGCACCCGAGGCATGGCGCCCTGCCCGCGCTGCTGGAGCTGCGCGACCAGGGCGTCGTGCGGGCCGTCGGGGTGGGCATGATGCGGACGGAGCCCGTCGCGCGGTTCGTGCGCGAGGCGGCGGGCGTCCTCGACGTCGTCATGCCCGCGGGACGCGCCACGCTCCTGGACCGGTCGGCCCTGGTCGACCTGCTCCCCGCCGCCCGTGAGCGCGGCGTCGGCGTGATCGGCGCCGCCGTGTACAACTCCGGCCTGCTCGCCGACCCGGTGGCGGCGCCGTTCTTCGACTACCGGCCCGCGACGCCGGACCAGGTCGACCGGGCCCTGCGCATGGCGGCCGCGTGCCACCGCGAGGGGATCGACCTGCCCACGGCCGCCGTCCGCTGGCCGCTGCGCGTCCCCGGCGTCGAGGCCGTCGTCGTGGGCGCACGCACCCCCGCCGAGGTGGACGTCTTCGCCGACGCCGCCGACGCCGTCGTCCCCGACCACCTGTGGGCCGAGCTCGACGCGATCGCGCTGGGCACCGCAGCACCCCGGGGAGCCGAGCAGGCACCTGACACCGTGATGGGGCCGCATGGCACCGCATAACGGTGTCAGGTCCCTGCTCGGCACGTCCCGGTTCGGCACGACGGCGGGCGGGATCGTGGACGGGCACGTGCACCTGTGGGACACGGCGGCGATGCGGATCTCGTGGTTCCGGGACGACCTGGGCCTGCCCGCGCGCGTCGGCCCCGACGACCTGGCGCGCGCCGCCGCCACCTCCCCGGTCCCGGTGCGCGCCGCCGTCGCCGTGCAGGCCGCGGACACCGAGGGCGAGGCCCGCTGGCTCGCCCGGCAGGCCGGGGCGCACGGCCCGCTGCCCGGGCCCGTCGTGCTGCAGTACGACGCACGCCCCGGCGACGCCGGAGCCTGGGCGGGCATGGCGCAGGCGGTGATCGACGACGGGACCCCCGTGGCGGGGATCCGCCTCGCCGTCCCCGGGCGCGCGGCGGACCTGTCCGACGTCGCGGGCCTCGACGCGCTGTGCGAGGGCCTCGCGGCATCGGGCCGCGTGCTCGAGACCCTGGTGCGCCCCGAGCAGCTCCCCGCGGTCGCCGGGCTGGCGGGCCGCCACCCGGACCTCGACGTCGTCGTCTGCCACCTCGGCCTCGGCACGGGCGCCCCCGACGCGTCGTGGCGCGACGCCCTCGCCGCCGTCGCCGCGCGGCCCCTCGCCCACGCCAAGCTCTCCGGCCTCCACACGACGGCGCCCGACGACGCCGCCCGCGTCGCCGCGGCCGCCCGCGCCGCCGTCGACCTGCTCGGCCCGGAGCGGCTGCTGTTCGGCAGCGACTGGCCGATGTCCGCGCGCATCGCGCCGTACGCGGAGGTCGTCGGGCGCACCGCCGCGGCCCTGCCCGTGCTCGACGACGCCGCGGCGACGGCGGTCTGGTCCGGGACGGCGGCGCGCCTCTACGGCGCCGCGGGCTGACGCGCCGTCGTCACGAGAGCCGCGCCAGCGCCTCGGCGGTCACCGGGGCGAAACAGTTCACCAGCGTCCCGTCCGGGTCCCGGACCAGCAGCGACCGGTTGCCCCACGGCATGGTGGTGGGCGGGGCGACGACCTCCACCGCGTCGTCGAGCCCGGCGTGCACGGCGTCCACGTCCTCGACGCGGAACTCCACGATGGCGGTGCGGTTGCTGGCCGGCGCCGCGGAGCCCGGCCCGAACAGGGGGACGGTGCGCGTGCTGCCGATCGCCAGGGTGCCCTGCGACGTGCGCAGCTCGGCGAACTCCGGCGACGGGCGGTCGGCGACGGCGCCGGTGAGCCGCTCGTAGAAGGCCGTCAGGCGGTCGACGTCGTCGGTGATGAGGCGGACGGAGACAAGGCTCGCGACGAGGGTCATGGTGGTGCTCCTCCGGTCGGGGATGGTGTGGGGCCGCGGGTTCCCGCGGCTCCCGACCAGCGTGGCGACGCTCCGCGACACCCCGACGTCGGTGATTCCGGCTCAGATGAGCGTGAGGGTCCGCAGGTCCCCGTCGGGCACCTGGACGTCCTCGGGCCGCACGACGCGTCTCGGCGCCCGCTCGGCGGTGGCCGTGACGCGGTCGACGCGGTCGAGGCGGAAGGCGCGGATCCCGTCGCGCAGGCGGCACCACGCCAGCAGGTACCACCCGGTGGACGACCCGACGAACCCGAGCGGCTCGACGTCGCGCGTGCTCGCGGCGCCGTCGCGGTCCGTGTACCGCAGGCGGAGCACCCGGCGCGCGGTGATCGCGTCCGCGAGCACGGCGGGGATCGCGGGCGCGTCGGGCGGCGCGCCCAGCAGGTGCACGCGGGCGGCGAGGTCGTGCGCGGCGGCCGCGTCGTCGTCGCGCATGGCCGCGAGGATCTTGCGCAGCGCCGTCGACCCACCGCCCGCGAACGGCGTCCCCGCGAGGGAGCCGAGCGCGACGGCGACGGCCACGGCCTCGTCCGGGCTGAAGTTCACCGGGGGCAGCGAGCGCGCGCGGTCGAGGCAGTAGCCGCCGGTCCTCCCCGGTTCGGCCCAGACGGGCACGCCCGCCTGCTGCAGCGCGCTGATGTCTCGCTCCACGGTGCGCCGGCTCACCTCGAACCGGGCGGCCAGCCACGACGCGCTCCGCGGGCGGGGAGCGACCGCCCGCAGCTCCTCGACGATCGCGTACAGCCGGTCCGTCCGGTTCACGCGACGACCCTACGCGCGCCGCGGGTACCGCTACCTCGCACCCGACGAGTCCCCTGAGCACGCAGACGCCGGTCGACGTAGCGATCTCTCGCCGTGCGCTGTCAGGACGGCGAGAAATCGCTACGTCGCCGCCGACGATGCCGTGCGAGGATCCCGACGTGTCAGGGCGACGAGGGAGGAACTGATGTTCGCGAGGTCTTTGGGCGACGACGGCGCGGAGCTGCGGCCGCTGGAGCCGTGGCACGCGGAGGAGCTGCTGGCGACGATCGACCGCGGCCGGGAGTTCGTCGGGCGGTTCATCGGCCTGCCGGACCGCATCACCGACGTGGCGTCGAGCCGGTCGTTCCTCGAGTCGTACGCGCAGAAGGCGGCGACGGACACCGGGCGCCTCTACGGCATCTGGCTGGACGGCACCCTCGTGGGCGGCGTCCTGTTCCGCACCATGGACGTGGCGCAGGGCACGGCCGAGGCGGGCTGCTGGCTGGAGCCGACGGCCGCGGGCCGCGGCCTGGTGACCCGGGCGTCGCGCGTCATCATCGACTGGGCGGTCCGCGAGCGCGGCATCCACCGCATCGAGTGGTGGGCGGCGTCGGGCAACACGGCGAGCATCGCGGTCGCCCGTCGACTGGGGATGCGGCGCGACGGCGTGCTGCGCGAGCACCACGAGTACCGCGGCGTGCGGCAGGACATCGAGGTCTGGTCGGTGCTCGCGCCGGAGTGGGAAGCCCAGGGATGAGCGACGACGGCGTCGAGCTGGTCGGGGGGGTCGAGAAGCGCGAGATCGTCCTCGTCGAGCCGGACCCGACGTGGCCGGAGCGGTTCGCGCGGGAGCGCGAGCGCATCGTCGCGGCCCTCGGCCCGGTGGCGGTGCGCGTCGACCACGTGGGCTCGACGTCGGTGCCGGGCCTCGCGGCCAAGCCGATCGTGGACATCGACGTCAGCGTGCCCGACGTCGAGGACGAGGACGCCTACCTGCCCGCGCTGCTCGCGGCCGGGTACGAGCTGCGCGTCCGCGAGCCCGGCCACCGCCTGGTCCGCACGCCCGAGCGCGACGTGCACGTCCACGTCTGCGCCACGGGCAGCGGCTGGGAGCGCAGCCACCTGCTGTTCCGCGACCGGCTCCGGCACGACGCCGCCGACCGTGCCGCCTACGCCGCGCTCAAGCGCGAGCTCGCACAGCGCGACTGGCCGAGCATGAACGACTACGCCGACGCCAAGGGCGGCCTGATCGCCGAGATCACCGCCCGGGCGGAGGCGTGGGCCGCCGCCACGGGCTGGCAGCCCTAACCCTCGCCGTCGAGCAGCGTGCCCGCCGCGTGCGCCTCGAAGAGCGCGGACGCGGCGTCGGCGTCGCCGTCGTCGAGCACGTCGAGCAGGCTGCGGTGCCAGTCGGCCACCTGGTGCCAGTCGCCGGTGAACTCGGGGTCGCCGAGCAGGTGCATGGACCGCAGGCTGGGTTCGATGATGTCCCACATGCGCGGCAGGTAGCCGTTGCCACTGGCCTCGATGACGGCGCGGTGGAAGCCGAAGTCGAGCTCGCGGAACGCGGGCAGGTCCTGCGCCTCGACGGCGCCGTGCATCTCGTCGATGACCTTCTCCAAGTTGGAGCGGGTCTCGGGGGCGAGCTGTCCGCAGGCGAGCCGGCCGGCCAGCGCCTCGAGGGCCACGCGCGCCTGCTTGGCCTGCTGCGCCTCCTCGTCGGAGTACTGCGCCACGAAGTTGCCCTGGTGGCGCACGTGCGTCACCAGTCCCTCGTGCGCGAGGCGCTTGAGGGCGTCGCGCACGGGCGCCTGGCTGACCTGCAGCCGCCGGGCGAGCTGCGACTCGACGAGCTGCTCCCCGGGGGCCAGCTGCGACGTCTTGATCATGGTCTTGACGAGGTCGTAGATCTGGTCCGACAGCAGCCCGCGCTCGAGGCCGCCGATCGAGCTGAGCGCGTCCGTCATGCCTGCCGCCCCACGTCGTTCGTCCGGTCGTTATCGACAATCGTTTGTGCGTCGCCAGCGTACGCGGTGAGCCAGGCGTCCGCGATGATCCGCGACGCCGGCGGCGCCGGGTGCACGCCGTCGGGGGCGAGCGCCGCAGCGCCGGCGGCGCCGGCGGCGCGAGTCAGCAGGGAGTGCAGCGGCACCAGCGCGGCCCCGGACTCGGCGGCCAGCCGCGCGACGACGTCCCGCTTGCCGTCGAGGTCCTCCAGCCACCCGAGCTGGTCGTCGCGCACCGGCAGCAGGAACGGCTCGACCAGCACGAGCCGCGGCGTGCCCGGCACGCGGTCGAGCAGCCGCCGGTAGGTCGTCTCGAACGCCTCGGCGCTCGTCGCGTCGTCGGAGTCGAAGCGGCGCCAGGTGTCGTTGACGCCCACGTACACGGTGAGGATGTCGGGCGCGGACGGCGCGACGTCGCGCTCCCACCGGGCCTCGACGTCGACGGCGCGGTCGCCGGCGACGCCGACGTTGACCACCTCGGCGCCCGGCAGGGCGCGCGCGACGAGGCTGACGTAGCCGTCGCCGAGCGACGCGGCGTCGCCGCGGTCGCGGCCGGCGTCGGTGATGGAGTCCCCGACGAAGACGAGGCGTCCGGGGGTTCCGCTGCTGGTCATGAGCTCTCCTTCGAGTGGCGGGCGGGTCCGACCGTAGCGGTTCGGGGCGGCCGCCACATCATTGTCAGCGATTATCGATTAATGTAACCTGCCGGTGCTTGACGATCCGGGCCGGCGCAGCCGCGTCGCCCCGACACCCGTGACCACACGAGAGGTCGGAGCACTCGCAATGAAGCGACCCCTGTCAGCACTCCTGCTGACGTCCCTGCTCGTCGCAGGGACACAGACCACGGCGCACGCGGCCCCATCCGCGCCCGCCGGCACGCCGGCCACGGCCGGTGTCGTCCTCTACGTCTCCCCCGACGGCGACGACGACGCGAAGGGCGACCGGAAGCGCCCCCTGGCGACGCTCGAGGGCGCGCGCGACGCGATCCGCGACCTGTCGAAGGGACAGCGCGCGAAGGGCGTCACGGTGTACCTCCGCGAGGGCACGTACGAGCGCTCGGAGTCGTTCGTCCTCGGCCCGGAGGACTCGGGCACCGCGGACGCGCCCATCACGTACGCCTCCTACCCCGGCGAGCGCGCCACGATCTCGGGCGGCAAGGAGCTTCCCTACGACGGCTTCTCCCCCGTCACCGACCAGGCCGTGCTCGACCGGATCATCGAGACGTCGGCCCGCGACGACGTCCTCCAGATCGACCTGGGCGCGCTCGGCATCGACGACTACGGCCAGCTCAGCCGGCACGGCTACTGGAAGGCCAACGACGTCAGCACGACGCCGCCCATGGAGCTGTACGTGGACGGCGAGGACATGACCCTGGCCCGCTGGCCCAACGCCGGCGCCGCCAAGGACACCGTCCAGATGAACAAGATCGTCGACCCGGGCCCCACCAAGAACGACGCCGACCTGCAGGAGCGCGGCGGCACGTTCAGCTACTCCTACGACCGGCCCCAGTACTGGACGCAGGCGAAGGACATCTGGCTGGACGGCATCTTCGGCCAGAGCTGGGAGTGGTCGTACAACAAGATCCAGAAGATCGACACGGACGCGCGCACCATCACGCTGCGCTACGGCGAGATGTCCGGCCTGATGAAGACCTGGTACCCGGACTTCCACTTCGCGCAGAACCTGCTCGAGGAGCTCGACGCGCCCGGCGAGTACTACATCGACCGCGACGCCGGGATCCTCTACCTGGTGCCGAACGCGTCGTTCCTCGCGCAGCGCGGTGCCCCCGTCGTGACGACGCTCGACGAGCCGATGATCCGCACGGACGGGGCGTCGTACGTGACGTTCGACGACCTGGTGCTGGAGTACGGGCGGGCCACGGCTGCCGTCATCCTGGGCGGCAGCCACGTGACCATCTCGAACAGCGACGTCCAGAACTTCACCGACGGCGGCGTCCTCATCAACTCCCCCGGCCGGTACACGTACGACGGCATCCCGGTGAACCGCGGCGGCACGGACCACGCCGTGGTCTCCAGCGACATCCGGCACGTGGGCGGCGTCGGCGTCGTGCTGCAGGGCGGCGACAAGGCGGCCCTCTCCCCGGGCCGCAACCGCGTCGAGGACTCCCACATCCACGACTTCGCGTACTACCACAAGGCATACAACCCGGGCGTCATGTTCGACGGCGTCGGGAACGTCGCGCGCGGCAACGAGATCAACGACGCGCCGCACCCCGGCGTGATCGTGCACGGTAACGACCACGTGTTCGAGCAGAACGAGGTCTACGACGTCTGCAAGACGTTCCAGGACCTGGGCGCCGTCTACATGAACTCCGGCGAGACCCCCCAGCAGCGTGGTCACGTGTTCCGGCAGAACTACTTCCACGACATCGGCGTGGGCAAGGACGGCATCGAGGGCATCTACGCCGACAACTTCACGTGGGACCTGGAGATCAGCCAGAACGTCTTCGTGAACATGGGCAACGACGCCATCAAGTCCGGCTCGGCCGACTACATCGACGCCACGAACAACGTGTTCGTCGACACCAAGGTGCCCTACGACAACTACACGCAGTGGATGGGCGACGGCGAGGGCAACACCGTCGACCGCGTGTACATGCCGAAGTGGAAGAAGGTGTTCGCCGACAACAAGGACTTCGTCGGCACGCCGTACCTGACCAAGTACCCCGAGCTGAGGCACTTCTTCGAGGACAACCACTACTTCCCGAACCACTCCACGTTCGCGAAGAACGTCGTGTGGAACCCGCACCGCGCGCGCAACCCCGACGTGAACGCCGAGGGCGCCCTGGACACGAAGAACCTGCTCAACTACGGCACGGGCGACGCCGCCAACTGGGTCACGGACGCGGACCCCGGCTTCGTCGACGCGGCGAACGGCGACTACACGCTCACCGCTGACTCCCCCGTCTTCGACCAGGTCCCGGGCTTCGAGGCCATCCCGTTCGACGAGATCGGCACCGACGGGCACGTCGGCCAGTCGCAGACGCCGGACAGCGTGGCCCTCGAATCGCTCCAGCTGCCCGCGGACCAGCTGGCGGTGACGCTCGGCGACGAGGTGTCGGTGGCGGCGCAGGCCGTGCCGTGGAACGCCACCGCGCAGGCCGTCACCTACACCTCGAGCGACCCGGACGTCGCGACCGTCAGCGCCGCCGGCATCCTCACCGCCGTCGCGCCCGGCGAGGTGACGGTCACGGTCGAGTCGAAGGCCGACGCGGGCATCCGCGACGAGATGGCCGTCACCGTGGCGGCCGGCGACGGCGTGCTGCACTCGACGGACTTCGAGACGGGCGGCAACGGCTGGGCCACCGACCCGAACCGCGCGATCGTCGACGACGGCACGGGCGACCACGTCTACCGGATCAAGAACGGCGCGAACTCCCAGCTCGACCGCCAGTTCTCGGAGTACGCGCTCGACTTCACGGTCACGACGCCGGCCGACGTCCCCGAGGGCGGGCAGATGCTCGTCTACGACCGCACGGGCAGCACGCCGGGCGGGTATGTCCGCTACCGGCACGCGGCGGCCGGGTCCACGTGGACGATCTTCGACTCCGCCTGGGGCACGGTGAAGCAGGTGACGCTCCCCGCGGGCGAGGGGCTGAAGCCCTCCACCGAGTACGACGTGCGCGTGGTGGTCACGGCCGGCGGCGTGCGCGTGCTGGTCGACGGCGAGGAGGTCGTCGCGGGCGCCAACCCGGCCCCGAAGGCGGCCGGCAAGGTCGGCTTCTACGTGCAGGGCTTCGCGTCGCTCGACTTCGACGACGTGTCGTTCTCGCTGGTGGGCGTCGACCCCGACGGCCTGACGCTGGCGCCGTCGGCGGCGACGATCGAACCGGGCGAGACCCGCGCGATCGCCCCGTCGTTCACGCCCGCGGACGCCACGCGTACCGGCCTGGAGTGGGCGTCGAGCGACGAGTCCGTCGCGACCGTCGACGCGAAGGGCGTCGTCCGCGGCCGCGCCGCCGGCACGGCCACCATCACGGCCACGTCGACCGTGGTGCCCGGCCTCGCGGCGTCGTCCACCGTGACGGTGCAGGCGGCGGAGCACCCGGTGACCGACCTCGGCGCCGAGATCCTCGACCCGGCGGCGTGGGCCCCCGGCGAGGGCGTGACGGTGTCCGACGGCGCGGCCCACCTGGCACCGCGCGGCGCGTGGAGCTTCAAGCCCCAGCAGTTCGGGGACGAGCTGCTGCGGTTCGAGACGTCCGTCGGCGACTTCAACGGCGGCTGGTTCGGGTTCTCCGTGCGGTCGAAGACGGCCGGCGACCCGGTGTGGACCAACAGCAGCTCGGGCTACCTCGTGGTCATCAAGGAGGACGTCATCGAGATGCAGAAGTGGAGCCCCGCCGTCTTCATGGTCGACACGTTCCCCAACACGGTGATCGAGCCGAACTCCACCCACGAGGTCACGTTCGGCGCGGTCAACGTCGAGGGCGGCACCCGCCTGGTGCTGCGCGTGGACGGCGAGCCGGTGTGGAGCTACCTCGACGACGCGGCCGACAACCCGCTGGCCACCGACGGGTACTTCACCGTCTACCGGCAGGGCCCCGCGGGCGAGATGAGCATCTCTCCCGCGAGCTGACGAAGTCCCCTTCGAGCACGGGATCCGTGTCGCCATCCACCCGGTCGGCGATACGGATCCCGTGCTCGAAGGGGGTGCCCCGCTCCCGCCTGCTGCGCTACGTTATTGGCATGACCGCCAATAACGTCGTCGCAGGCCAGCGCGGCAGACGACGCCGGCTCAGCCCCGAGCGCTCCCGCCAGCAGATCCTCGACGCCGCGACCGCGCTGGTCGCCGAGCACGGCCCGGACGCCGTCACCCTCGCCCAGGTCGCCGCCGCGGCCGGCGTGACCAGAGGGCTCGTCGGCCACTACTTCGGCACCCACGGCGGCCTGGTCCGCGCGGTGCTCCAGGCGGAGGACGCGCGCCACCGCGAGCGCGTGCGCGCCCGGGTCGCGGACGACGCCGGCGTCCCGTACGCCGCCCGGATGCTCGACGTCGTGTTCGCGACGCTCGACGACGAGCGGTACCGGCGGCTGTGGGCGTGGTCGGCGCTGCACCCGGAGCACGGCACGCTCGCGACCGACGGGCTCGCCGGCATCGCGGACATGATGGAGACGGGCCTGCACGCGGCGCTGCCGGCCGACCGGGTCCCGTCGCGCGACCGGATCGAGGCGGTGCTGCTGCTCGGGATGTCCGGCGCGTACGGATACGCGCTGGGCGGGCGGTCCTGGCAGTCGGCCCTCGGCCACTCCCCCGACGACCCGGCACGCGCCGCCGCGTTCCGCACCGCGCTCTCCGCCGCCGTCGCGGCGTACCTCGTCGGCGAGGAGGCCGCCTGATGGACACCGCGCTCGAGACCCTCCCGCCCCAGGTCCTCGTCGGCCTGCTGACCCTCACCGTGGTCGTCCTCCTCCGCCTGCGCGCCCGCCCCGCGCGGACGCGGCGCCTGCTGACCGGCCCGCTCGTCGTCCTGGTCGTCGGGGCGTTCCTGCTGGTGCCGTGGCTCGCGCTGCCGTCGCCCGGCGGCGCCGGCGCGACGGTCGCCGTCGCGGCCGCCGACCTCGCGCTGACCGTGGGCCTCGGCGTCGCACGCGCCGCCACCGTGCAGCTCTCTCCCGGGACCGACGGCGTCGTGCAGTACCGGTACACCGCGGCGACGGTGGTCCTGTGGGCGGTCTCGGTGGCCCTCCGCTTCGAGCTCGCGGACCTCGGGGCACGGCTCGGGGCGTCGCCCGCCGTCACGGAGGGCAGCGTGCTGCTCGCGCTCGGGCTCGCCCTGCTGACGCAGAACGTCGTGGTGGCACGCAGGGCCGCCCGCGCGCGGGCCGCGACGGCCGGGGTCGCGCCGCAGGCGGTGGAATCCTCCAACGTCTAGCGCCACCCGCCCCGGACGAGGCTTGCTCCTCTCGTGGCGAGACCGCTAGTTTGGCGATCAGTCATCTGATGATTTCCGGATCGCCGGGAACGCCGACCGCCACGAAGAGGTGCGCATGCCCACCATCACCGACGTCGAGATCACCGACGTCCGCTTCCCGACGTCCCGCACCGCCGACGGCTCGGACGCCATGAACGCCGACGCCGACTACTCGGCCGTGTACGTCGTGCTGCGCACCGACGGCACCGACACCGAGGGCGCCCCGCTGGCCGGTCACGGCCTGACGTTCACCATCGGCCGCGGCACGGACGTCGTCGCGCTCGCCGCGCGCCACCAGGCGGACCTCCTGGTCGGGCGCGACGTCGACGACGTCGTCGGCGACATGGGTGCCACCTACCGCGAGCTCACCGCCGACAGCCAGCTGCGCTGGCTCGGGCCGGAGAAGGGCGTGGTGCACCTGTCGCTCGCCGCCGTGCTCAACGCGGCGTGGGACCTCGCCGGGCGCCGCGCGGGCAAGCCCGTGTGGCGGCTGCTCGCGGACATGACGCCCGAGGAGCTCGTCGACGTCGCCGACCTGCGCTACCTCTCCGACGCCCTCACCCGCGACGAGGCCCTGGGGATCCTGCGCGCCGCCGCCCCCGGCAAGGCGGAGCGGATCGCGCACCTGGAGCGGCGCGGCTACCCCGCGTACACGACGTCGGCCGGCTGGCTCGGGTACGACGACGACAAGCTGCGCCGCCTGACCCGCGAGGCCGTGGACGCCGGCTACCGGCACGTGAAGCTCAAGGTCGGGGCCAGGCTCGAGGACGACGTGCGCCGGCTCGGCATCGCGCGCGAGGAGCTCGGCCCGGACCTCACGCTCATGATCGACGCGAACCAGGTGTGGGACGTGCCCGAGGCGATCGAGTGGGTGCGCGCGCTGCAGCGGTTCGACCCGCTGTGGATCGAGGAGCCCACCTCGCCCGACGACGTCCTCGGCCACGCCGCCGTGCGCGCGGGCGTCGCCCCCGTCCGCGTCGCCACGGGCGAGCACTGCCACAACCGTGTGATGTTCAAGCAGCTCTTCCAGGCGCACGCGACCGACTACTGCCAGCTCGACACGGGCCGCCTCGCCAGCGTCAACGAGATCGTGTCCGTGCTGCTGCTCGCCGCGAAGTTCGGCGTCCCCGTGTGCCCGCACGCCGGCGGCGTCGGCCTGTGCGAGATGGTGCAGCACGTGTCCGTGCTCGACTACGTCGCCGTGTCCGGGTCGCTCGACGGGCGTGTCACCGAGTTCGTGGACCACCTGCACGAGCACTTCACCGACCCGTGCGTCGTGACGGACGCCGGCGAGGGCGTGTCGTACGTCGTGCCCACCCGGCCCGGGTACTCCACGCAGATGCACCCCGCCTCCGTCGCGGAGTTCCGCTACCCGGAAGGCGCCGCCTGGGCGTCGTGACCTGGGACACGTCGGGCGGAACACGTTGACCTCAACAAGGGTTGAGGTCGTAGCGTGACCAGCAACGACACCAGCCTCGCGAAGGGAACGAGATGTCCGTCTACACCCTGCCCGACCTGCCGTACGACTACAGCGCCCTCGAGCCGCACATCAGCGGCAAGATCATGGAGCTGCACCACGACAAGCACCACGCCGCGTACGTCACCGGCGCCAACACGGCGCTGGAGAAGCTCGCCGAGGCCCGCGAGTCCGGCGACAACGCCGCGGTGAACCTGCACGAGAAGAACCTCGCGTTCAACCTCGGCGGCCACACCAACCACACCGTCTTCTGGCACAACCTGTCCCCCGAGGGCGGCGGCGAGCCCGAGGGCGAGCTCGCCGAGGCCATCAAGGACACCTTCGGCTCGTTCGAGGCGTTCCAGGCCCAGTTCGCCGCCGTCGCCACCGGCATCCAGGGCTCCGGCTGGGCCGTCCTCGGCTGGGACTCCATCGGCCAGCGCCTCGCCATCTTCCAGCTCTTCGACCAGCAGGCCAACGTCCCCGTCGGCATCACCCCGCTGTTCATGCTGGACATGTGGGAGCACGCCTTCTACCTCGACTACCTCAACGTCAAGGCCGACTACGTCAAGGCCGTGTGGAACATCGCGAACTGGCAGGACGTCGCCGCCCGCCTCCAGCGCGCCCGCACCCAGACCGCCGGGCTCATCGTCCCCGCCTGACGACACCCCACGCTGTGAGCGGGCGTCTGGCCCTGTTTCCGTCGGGAAACGGGGCCAGACGCCCGCTCACAGCGCTGTCTGCTGGTACAGCGCCAGGCGGAGCTCGCCGTCGAGGACGACGTAGGTGCTCGTCATGAGCGCCTCGAAGGGCGCGTCGCCGCCCCGCACCGCCCGCGCCCGGTAGACGAGGGCCGCGGCCCCATCCACGAGCCCGACGCGACGGACGTCGCGCAGGTCGTAGGAGTCCCACGGCGGCGCCCCGTCCAGCGACGCCGCGACCGCGTCGCGGTCGAGCACCGAGCCGTCGACGAGCACCATGAGCGCCGCGGGCGTCATGAGCGCCCCGTAGAACGCGCCGCCGGTCCCCCGGCACAGCGCGTCCCACCCCCGTCGCTCCAGGGCCAGCAGGTCGTCGGTCGTCAGGTCCGTCGGCAGGTCCGGCATCGCCCCAGGCTAGGAACCCGCCGGGCTGCCCGCACGGGTCGGCGAATTCATCGGAGGAATCGCGGCACCGCCGCCCGAACTGCGCCATAATCCAGGCATGTCCCGCACCGATGAGGTCGTCGACGGCGTCCGCCGCATGATCACGGGCGGCGAGCTCGGCCCCGGCGACCGGCTCCCCGTGGAGAAGGACCTCGCCGACCGCCTCGGCGTCTCCCGCGGCTCCCTGCGCGAGGGCGTGCGCGCGCTCACCGTGCTCGGCGTCCTCGACACGCGCCAGGGCGACGGCACCTACGTCACCAGCCTCGACCCCGCGCGCCTCATGTCCTCGCTGCAGTTCGTCGTCGACCTGCACGGCGACACCAGCGCCCGTCCCTTCCACGCCGTGCGGCGGGTGCTCGAGACGGAGGCCGCCGGCCTGGCCGCCCACCGCATCACGCCCAAGGCGCTGGAGGAGGCCCGCGTCGTGCTCGATCAGGCGGCGCGCACGCTCGCCCAGGACGACATCGACCACGCCGCCTTCATCGAGGCCGACACCGCGTTCCACCGCATCGTCGCCGAGCAGGGCGGCAACCCCGTCGCCACCGCCCTCGTCGAGGCGATCGCCGGCCGCACGTTCCGCGAGCGCCTGTGGCGCGGCCGCCACGAGCAGGGCGCGGAGGAGCGCACCCAGCGCGACCACGAGGCCGTCTGGCGGGCACTGGCCGCCGGCGACGCCGAGGCGGCCCGCGTCCGCATGGCCGCGCACCTCCTGGACGTCGAGGAGACCCTCCCCGACCCGGAAGTCGCCGCAGACACCGACGACGCCGACGACACGGACGACTGACCGCTACGCCCCACCCGGTCGCGGGATCACCGCGTCGAGGGTGGGCCACGGGGGGCCGTCGCGCAGCACGCGGAGGAGCTCCTCCCCGAAGCGCCGCCCGTCGGGGAACTGGTCCCGCTTCTCCCACCGCCACGCCGCCACCATCGCGAGCACGAGCTCGCGGCAGTGGTCGAGGAGCTCTTGGTCGACGCCCGGGTAGCGCTCGGCGACCGCGGCGGGGACGTGCGCGAGGTCGAACTCCACGGGCCCGCGGCAGCACGTCTCGAGGTCGATGAACAGCGGGCCGTCGTGGGTGCTCAGCAGGTTGCCCGGGTGGGGCTCGCCGTGGAGCAGCTGCTCGCGCCCGGTGGCGTCGACGGCGGGGCGCAGGCGCCGGAGCGTGCCGCCGAGGAACGCGCGGGCGTCGTCGGGCAGCTCCGGGGAGAGCCCGGGCTCCGCGACGACCCGCTCGGCCTCGGCGATCCGGTCGGTGAACCGAGGGAAGGTGCCGTCGACGCCCCTCATCCCGGCGTGCAGGCGCTCCAGGGCCAGGGCGTAGGCGCCCGGCGCGACGGAAGGGGCCGTCGGCGCGTAGTACACCCACAGGGTCACCGCGAACCCGTCGCGGACGTGGACCGCCGGGCCCGTCCGGGGCTCCAGGGCGGCGACGGGCGACCCGAGGTCGGCGAGCTGTCGCGCGACGTCGACCTCGAGCTCCGCGACCTCCTTCCCCACCGGGGCGACCCGCGCCATCACCCCGCACGGCTCCAGCCGCAGCGCGAGCTTGTTGGAGTCGTGGAGCACGGTCACGGCGTCGACCGGCAGGCCCTGCGCGACGGCGATCGCGGTCGCGGCGGCGGTCGCACGGGTCAGGGCGGGCGTCTCCACACCCAGGATCCTGGCACCGGGGCGGGCGGGCACCCAGCTCTTTCCTCGCGGACGCCCGGCCCAGGTCGGCGCCGGACCCGTCAGCCGACGTGGGCGGGAGCCATGACGGCCGCCGGCGGGCCGGCCGCGAGCTCGCGGGCAGCCAGCCCGGCCCCGAGGAGCCCTGCCTGGTCGCCCAGGGCGGCCATCGTGATCTCGGCCCCGCGGACCCACCGCCTCGTGGCGGCCTGGGACCGGTAGACGTCGGCGACGAGGCCGCCCCGGGCGAACACGCCGCCACCGAGCACGATGCGGTGCGGCGAGAGGACCGCGCACATGCCGTCGAGCCCGTCGGCGAAGGCCTCGGCGGCCTCCATCAGGGCGCCGACGGCGCCGGGGTCGCCCGCGTCGGCGGCGGCGACGAGGCGGTCGACCGTGCGGTCCGGACCCGGTAGGACACGCTCGGCCGCACGGCGCAGCGCTTCTCCGGACGCGAGGCCCTCCCAGCAGCCGGCGGCGCCGCACCCGCAGGGTTGCCCGCCGCGGTCGACCATCACGTGGCCGATCTCGCCGGCGAACCCGCGCCCTCGCACGAGCCTGCCGTCCAGGACGACCGCGCCACCGATGCCCGTGCCGACCGTGACGACGAGGACCAGGCCCTGCGCACCGCTCCCGTGGACCTCGGCGAGGGCCGCGGCCTGCGCGTCGTTGATGACCTCGGAGGGCAGCCCCGTGACCTCGACGAGGGCCGACCGCAGGTCGACGTCCCCGAGCCCCAGGTTCGCGCTGAGCAGGAGGCGGCCGTCGTCGACCACGCCGGCCACGGCGACGCCGACGGCCTCGGCGTGCCGCCCGAGGTCCCGAGCCAGCTCGAGCACCGCGGAGTGCCGGGCCTCGGGGGTGCGGGGCAGCGGCCGACGCACGACGTCCCGCAGGGAGCCGTCGGGCCCGACCAGCCCTCCGCGGATCATCGTCCCGCCCATGTCGATGCCGACCGTGGTACCCGGGACGCCCTGTCGCGTCGTCATGATGATTCCCTTCCTCGGGTGGTGCGCGGGTCCCCTGCGTCCGTCACCCGGAGGGTGACGATCCCGAAGGGCCGCACGACGAGCGCGGCACCGCACGCGTCGCCGGCCGACCACTCCTCGAACCGGGAGCAGCCGTCGGCCTCGTCCCCGAGCGGCTCCTCGAGGAGGTCGACGCGCGTGACCGTCCCGGGCCCGTCGACCGTCACCCCGACGCTCGCCTGCGCGCCGAGCGGCTCGTAGAGCCGGACGACGAGGTCCCCGCTCGCGTCGTGCGCGAGCTTGACCGACTCCACGAGCAGGCCGGGCCCGTCGAGCCGCACCAGCGGCCCGACGACACCGCCGGACGGCGCCGGGCGCGGCGGGAGCGACAGGGCGTAGCCGTCCCGGACGGCGTCGGCGACCCCGGCCCCCGGGCGGATGCGGTGGACGAACGTGTGCCGGCCGAGGTCGGCCCCCGGGTCGGGGTACCGCGGCCCGCGCAGCAGGTGCAGGTTCACGGTCGTCGTGGTCCCGCCGTCGGGGCGCACCTCGCTCGCCGCGTCGTACCCCTGGGTGGTGCGGTTCGCGATGCCGACGCCGAAGCCGGCGTCCCCGACGTGCACCCAGCGGTGGGCGACGTCGACGAACCGCGCCGACTGCCAGCTCGTGTTGCGGTGCGTGGGCCGGCGGACGTGGCCGAACTGCGTCTCCGCCGCGACCTCGTGCGCGCGCAGGTCGAGCGGCCACGACAGCACGAGGAGCTCCTCGCGCTCGGCCCAGTCCACCGTCGTGGTGACCTCGAGCGCGCCGTCCACGAGCCCGAGGCGCTGCGACAGGGTGCTCCCGCCCGGCCCGAGGACGCGCTCGACGACGATCGCGCCGTCCTCGACCCGGACCCGGGCCTCGGGCACGTCGCGGGACACGCGGTGCGCGTGCGCGTCGACGTCCCACGCGTCCCAGCGGTTCGGCAGGTCGCGGAACAGCCGGACGGCGTTCGCCGGTCCCGCCGCGGCGACGGCGTCGCGCCCGGTCGCGAGGTCGACGAGACCGATCACGTGGCCGGAGCCGTCGACGACCACGCGCAGCGCGTCGTCCTGGAGGGTCCACACCGCGCCGTCCGCCCGCGCGGACGGCGCCTCGGCCCGGAGACGGCGGCCCACGGTCATCGGCTCGAGGCCGTCGAGGACGACGGGGCTCGGGTTCGCCCACAGCGCGTCCCGGCCGGTCGCCGGCGCGTCCTGCGGCGCGGCGCCGGCGAGCGCGTCCAGCGCACCGGCCACCAGCTCGGCGCACCGCCGCTGGACCCGCTCGTGGTCGCGCGCCGCGTCCAGGTAGACCCAGGCGATGGACGAGCCGGGCAGGACGTCGTGGAACTGGTGCAGCAGCACGGTGCGCCACAGCCCGCGCAGCTCGTCGAGCGGGTAGGCGGCGCCGGTGCGCCGCGTCGCGGTGGCGCACCACAGCTCGGCCTCGCGCAGCGCCGACTCGCTCCGCCGGTTGTCCGCCTTGAGCCGCTGCTGCGACGTCGAGATGCCGCGGTGCAGCTCGAGCGGCATCTCGCCGACCCACACGGGCGAGGCCTCGCCCCGCGCCTGCGCGGCGGCGGCGAGCGCCTCCGACCGGGCGAAGAAGTCCTCGGGGGTGCCCCAGGTCACGCGGGCCGAGCCGGCGAGGTCGCGCACGCGCCGCGCCGTCTCGGCGTGCTCGCGCGTCGGGCCGCCGCCGCCGTCGCCCCAGCCGCTCGGCGCGAGCGAGAGCTCGGCGGAGACCGTGTCGGAGTCCGCGACGTTCCGCTCCGCGTGGGCGAGCTGGCGCGGCGTGAGGTCGCTGTTGTAGTTGTCGACCGGCGGGAAGTGCGCGAGCACGCGCGACCCGTCGATGCCCTCCCAGGTGAACGTGTGGTGCGGCATCCGGTTGGTGTCGTTCCACGACATCTTCTGCGAGAGGAACCGGCGCATGCCCGCCGCGCGGAAGATCTGCGGCAGGGCCGCGGAGTATCCGAACGAGTCGGGCAGCCAGACCTCGCGGCAGCGCACCCCCAGCTCGTCGCGGAACCACGTGGTCCCCTCGAGGAGCTGGCGCGCCATGGACTCCCCCGACAGCAGCACGGTGTCGGACTCGACCCACATCCCGCCCACCGGGACGAACCGGCCCTGGCGGACCGCGGCCCGGATCAGCTCGAACAGCTCCGGCTCGCTCTCCTGCACCCACGCGAGGTGCTGCGCGGAGGAGGTCACGAACGTCGTCTCGGGGTACTCCTCCAGCAGCGCGAGGGCGTTGGAGTACGTCCGCACCACCTTGCGGCGCGTCTCCCGGAAGGGCCACAGCCACGCCGAGTCGATGTGCGCGTGGCCGACGGCCACGACCTCGTGCCCGGCGTCCCCGTTGCCCTCGGCCAGCACGCCCGCGAGCTCCGCGCGCGCCGCGGCGGCGGACGCCCGGAGCGCCTCGGGGGTCGCGACCTGCACGACGTCGAGCATCCGCGCCAGCGCCCGCAGCACCCGGCCGCGGCGCAGCCCGGGGTCGGGCAGGACCTCGAGCTGCTCGCGCAGGACGCGCACGTCGCGCCACAGCCCCCACGTGGCGTCGTCCCGCAGCCGCAGGGCGATCTCGCCCCACGCGTACTGGGGGACGGCGGGCAGGGTCGCGGGGTCGCCGAGCGGCGTCGGCGCGAAGGTGAAGTCCGGGTCCATGACCGGATTGGCCGCGGCCTCCACCCACACGTCCACGGGCAGGCCGGCCGCCCCGGCGGACCAGGCGTCCCAGCCGGTGCGGTCCGCGCGCAGGAGGAGCGGCAGCGGCACGCGCCGGTTGTACGGCGAGACGCCCTTGAGCACCCGGCCGTCGTGCGCGCGCGCCGTGCCCTCGGCCTGGAAGCCGGGGGTGTCGCGCGTGAACCCGAGGTCGACCTCCAGGTCGACGAGCAACTCCGCGCCCGCCCACGCGGCCGGCACCTCGCCGCGCAGCCGCAGCCACGTCGTCGACCACGGCTCGCCCCAGGGCTCGCCCGGCGCCACAGGGTGGAACGCGTCGTCCGGCAGGGCCAGGACCACGTCCGGGCGCACCGGCTCCCCCGGCCGCGACCAGGCCGTCACGGTGACCGGCGCGCTCGCGGCGTCCAGCGCCGGGGCGAGCCGCTCGTCGACGAAGCGGCGGACGCGACCGAGGGTGACGTCGTCAGGCTCGAGCCCCATCGACGGTCACCTCCCCGGCGCCGTCCTGCGCGACGTCGAACGACCACCGCCGCCCGGCGATGGCCACCTCGACGCGCGAACGGCGGTCCCCGAGGACCGCGAGGGGCAGGTCCGGGCGCAGGACGTCGTCCGTCGGGACGCGCACGGACACCCGCGACCCGGCCCCGGGCGCGACGCTCACGCGCTCCCATCCGACGACGACCGTGCGCGCCCAGTCCAGGCCGCCGACCCGCCGCGACCGGACGAGCAGCAGACCCTCGCCGTCCCAGTCCCCCGCGGCGGCGCGCACGTCCGCCTCGACCAGCAGCTCCTCCCCGTCCACCGCGAGCCGCACCCCATGGACGTCGAGACCGCCGTAGCCGATGCCGTCCCCGACGCGCGCGAGCACCGGCTCCGGCACGTCGCGGTAGACGCTCTCGGCGGGCATCCGCTCGTCGTCGCGCACCGGGATCGCGCCCGGGTGCGCGGGCAAGGTCACCGGCAGGTGTCCTGCGGGCTGGCGCGCGCCGAGCAGCAGGTCCGCGATCACGCGGCCGCCGTCCGGCCCGGGGTAGAAGGCGAGGAGGACGGCGTCGGCGTGCGCGACGACGGCCGTGAGCACGTACGGGCGCCCGGCGAGGACGACCGCGACGACGGGTCCGCGCGCGGCCGCGCGCACCGCGGCGAGCGTCTCGACCTGCCCGGCGGGCAGGACCGGGGAGGCGAGATCGACGCCCTCCCCGCAGTCCGCCGCGGTCTGGCCGGCGTTCGCGCCGTTGTCCGCGAACTCGTCCGTGTAGGCGCGGTGGCTCGACCCGCCGAGCACGACGACGACCCCGTCCGCCGCGGCGAGCGCGGCGGCCGCGTCGTCGGCGTCGGCGTCCACGCGTTCGACCACGACGCCGTCCCGCCCGGACGACGCCGTCAGCGCGTCCGCGACCGACAGCCGGCGGTCCGGGGCGAGCGGGGCGACGTAGTCGCCGAGCAGGGCGTCGACGTCGTCGGCGCGCGGCCCGGTGACGACCCATCTTCCGCCGGGAGCGACCGGCAGCGCCGGGCGGTCCGCGCCCGCGGGCGGCTCGTTGCGCAGCAGGACGACGGACCGGGCCGCGATCGCGGTGGAGAGGTCGCGGGCGGCCCCGTGGCCCCGCTGGTCGGGACGCTCGGTGGGCTGCGGCGCCGCGTCGAGCGGCCCGAGGAGGCCCGACCACGCCTTGACCGTGAGCACGCGCAGGCAGGCCTCGTCCACGGCGGGTGCCAGCAGGTCGGGCGACTGCGCCACCGCGTCCTCGAGCATCGTGAACGACCGGTCCCACAGCGACAGGTCGACGCCCGCGTGCAGCGCCGCGGCGGCCGCGGCGACGGGGTCCCCGACCTGCTCGACGATCCGGTCGATGGCGAGCCCGTCGGCCATGACGAGGCCGTCGAAGGCCCACTCGCCGCGCAGGAGGTCGGTCAGGAGGGCACGGTTCGCGACGCACGGGACGCCGTCGATGTCGTTGTACGCGGCCATGAGGCCGAGGGCCCCGGCCGCGACGCCCGCGCGGGCGGCGGGCAGGTGCAGCTCGGCGAGGTCCCGCGGGCCCAGCGCCGCGGAGTGCCCGTTGCGGCCGCCCGTGCCCGCGCCCTGCGCGGCGAAGTGCTTGAGGACGACGCCGACGCCGGTCCCGTCGGCGGCGTTGCCGGACAGGCGCGAGCGGCCGGGCCCCTGCATGCCCACGACCGCGGCCTCGGTCATCCGCGCCGCCAGCGCGGGGACCTCGCCGTAGCACTCCTCGGAGCGGCCCCAGCGGGGGTCCTGGAGCAGGTCGAGGGTGGACAGCAGCGCGAGGTGCACGCCGTCGGCCCGCAGCGACGTCGCGACCGACGCACACGCCTCCCGGTACAGCGCGGCGTCCCACGTGGCGCCCACCGCCAGGTTCACGGGCAGCAGCGCGGCGCCGAGCGCCTGGTGCCCGTGGGGGGCCTCCTCGACGAGCAGCGGCCCGACGCCCTGCCCGGACGCGGCCCGCACCTCCTCGACGACGAGGGCGGCGACCTCGGCCCGCTCCTGCGGCCGGATGCCGTCGGCCCAGCCCCGCCCCGACCACGCGTCGGCGCGGAAGAGGCCGTACAGCGCTCCGAGCCCGCCCCAGCGGTCGACCTCCTCGCGCAGCAGGTCGGTGGTGCGCCACCTGCCCCGGGCGGTGCGCTCGACGGCCTGCCAGCCGAGCAGCCGCTGGTTGAGCTGGCCCACCCGCTCCCGCAGGGACATGCCCGCCATCACCTCGGCGGCGCGCCGCCGCGCCGGGTCGGTGCCGGTGCCCCGCACCGCGGGGTCCTCGTGCGTCATCGGTGCCACAGGTCGTTCCTCGTCCTCAGTACGGGGCGCGCGCCGAACGCCGCCGGGTCGGCGGCCTCGGCGCCGGTCACGTCGAGCTCGACGGTCTCGCCGGGGAGCAGGAGGGTCAGCAGGTCGTCGACCCGCGCGGCCGGGTCGAGCCGGTCGACGAGCAACGCGACGTCGCAGGTCACGACGTCCGCCGTGACCCGCACCCGCCAGCCCTGCGGGGTCCGCGCGGCCTCGACCGACGGCGCCGGCCGCGCCCAGCGCACGCCGTCCTCACGGCACAGCGCGGACCACGCGCGCAGCCCGTCGCAGTCCGCTACGAGCACCTCGTCGCGGCGCGCGCCGGGGAGCGCGACCTGCGGCGGCACGTCCCAGCGGGCCACGGAGCGCGGGGCGACCTCGACGGTCCGCTCCGCCTCCGCCGGGCCGCCCAGCGGACCGCCCACGACGTGCACGCGCCGCACGACGACCCGCGCCTGCCACACCGCGTCGGTGTCGTTGACGAGGACGACCTGGGGCGCGCCGTCGTGCGGCTGGATCGAGAGGGTGCGCGGCGCGTACGCCTGGCGCAGCGCGTGCCAGCCGGGCTTGGGCCGCCCGCCGTGGTCGATCACCGACCACGAGATCCCCGGCCACGCGTCGTTGAGCTGCCACACGAGCATCCCGGCGGTGCGCGGCCACGAGCCCCGCAGGTGGTCGGCGGCGGTGCGCAGGGCGTCGGCCTGGTTGAGCTGGGTCGCCCAGGACCAGTCGTCGACGTCGTCGAGCAGGAGGTCGGGGTCGGGGACGTGCCCGTCCAGCCGCCGCACGAGGTGGCGCATCCCGCCCACCTGCCGCTGCCGGGTCGCCATCGCCGCGCCGCGGACGTCGACCGGCCGCTCGGTGAGCGCGGCGGAGAGCGTCGCCCACGTCGGCGGGGCCTGGAAGCCGAGCTCCGCGGCGAAGCGCGGGACGTGGTTGCGGTACGTGGTGTGGTCGAACAGGTTCCACTGGTCCCAGAGGTGGCTCGTGCCCTCCCCGTCGGCGTTCGGCGCGACGCCGTCCGTCGAGGAGAACGGGCTCGACGGCACGTACGGGGTGCCGGGGTCCTCCTCCGCGACGACGCGCGGCAGGAGCTCGCGGTAGTACCCCTCGCCCCACGTGCGGTCGCCGACCCGGTCGGGCCAGCCCCAGTCGCTCCAGCCCTGCAGGTTCTCGTTGGAGCCGTTCCACACGACGACGCTCGGGTGCGCCGAGAGCCGCCGCACCTGCTCGCGGGCCTCCGCCTCGACCTCGGAGCGCAGCGGCTCCTCCTCGGGGTAGGCGGCGCACGCGAAGGCGAAGTCCTGCCAGACCAGCATCCCCGCGGCGTCGCACGCCGCATAGAACGCGTCGCCCTCGTAGACCCCGCCGCCCCACACGCGCAGCATGGTCATGTGCGCGTCGACCGCCTGGCCCACGCGCTCGGCGTAGCGCTCGGCCGTCATGCGCGAGGCCAGCAGCTCGTCGGGGATCCAGTTCGCGCCGCGCGCGAAGACCTCGCGCCCGTTGACCACGACGACGAAGCGGCGCCCGTGCTCGTCGGGCGACGTGTCGAGGTCGACGCGGCGCAGCCCGACCCGGTGGGCCTGCTCCTGGTCCGTCCCGACCAGGCCGACCGTCACGTCGTGGAGCGTCGGGGCGCCGTACCCGCGCGGCCACCACAGCTCGGCGTCGGGCACGTCGAGGACGATCTCCGCGCGGCCGGTCACCGCGTGCCGCGACCGGTTCCCGCCGACCGCGATCTCCACCTCGCCCGTGGCGGCGTCGTCGTCCTGCCCGTCGAGCTCGACGGCGACGACGACGCGGCGCTCGGCGAGGTCCGCCGAGACGGTGCCGCGGGCGTGCGACCGCAGCCGCACGCCGGTCCACGCCTCGATCCGGGCGGGGCGCCACAGGCCGGCGGTGACCAGCGGCGGCGCCCAGTCCCACCCCACGCTCGACGCCATGACGCGCAGCCGGTTGTACGGGTAGGCCCAGTCGTACGGCAGGTGGCCGTCGTCGGCGGCGAGCATCGCCCGCGCGGCCGAGGAGAGCTCGACGGCGACGCGGTTCGCGCCGGAGCGGACCAGCGCCGAGACGTCGACGGCGTACGACCGGTGCATGTTCGCGGTGGCCACGGCCTCGCTGCCGTTGACGCGGACGGTGGCGACGGTCGCGAGGCCGTCGAGGGCAAGCTCGACCCGGCCCGCCGCGACGGCGTCCGGCAGCTCGACCTCGGCCTCGTAGACCCAGTCGCTCTCGCCCACCCAGCGCACCGCCGCGGCGTTGTCGTCGACGTACGGGTCCGCGATGACGCCCGCCGCGAGCAGGTCGTCGTGGACACACCCCGGGACCGATGCCGCGATCCCGTCCCGCAGCCGCGCGACGACCTCGTCGGCCGGGGCGCCGTCGCCGGCCTCGCCCACCAGCCGC
Source organism: Isoptericola sp. NPDC055063 (assembly GCF_053608125.1). NCBI lineage: Bacteria > Bacillati > Actinomycetota > Actinomycetes > Micrococcales > Promicromonosporaceae > Isoptericola > Isoptericola sp. NPDC055063. Next base: position 102,760 of record NZ_JBSGUW010000001.1, read on the forward strand.
ACGGTCCAGCCCGTGCCTGCCAGGTCGGTGCGGTGGACCGTGCGGTGATCGGTCCCCGCGGCGGCCTCGTCCTGCGTGCTCCGGTCGTGCACGTGCTCAGTCCTCCGGGTAGTCGGTCGGCGCGCTGTAGCCCTCGGGCACCACCGGGGCCGTCCGGTGCCCGGTCCGGTGGACCAGCACCTCCGCGATGCGGGCGCCCGGGCCCTCCACCTCGATCTCGAGCGCGCGGGTGGCCGGCGCGTCCACGACGTGCAGCCGCCCCGCCCCGACCGTGCCGCCCTGGGCCACCACGGCCCCGTCGAGGCGGACCTCGTGCCGGGTGACCCGCTGGCCCCCGGCGAGGTCCTCCCGGACCAGCACGTGGTCGAGCTCCACCGGCGCGTCGCCGAGGTCGGCGCGCCAGGTGGTGTCCCCGGTGCGGGTGAGCGTCGCCGCGACGGCGTCCCCGAACCTCGCGCGGAGCTCGTCGCCGAACGCGGTGACCACCGCGGCGTCCGCGGGGTCGATGCGGCCGCGGCGGTCCGGCGGGACGTTGAGCAGCAGGTTCGCGCCCAGCCCGACGGACCGGTAGTAGATCGCCAGCAGGTGCTCCAGCGACTTGGGCTCGTCGTCCTGCGCCCAGAACCAGCCGCGACGCACGGACACGTCGCACTCCGGGGGCAGGTACAGGGCCTCCGCGAACTGCGTCGTCACGACGGTGTAGTTGCTCATCTGCGTGTGGTGCACGACGTACTCGACGGGGTCGCTGGCGAGCCCGTCCTCGTTGCCGACCCACCGGATCGTCGGGGCCCCCATGTTGAAGACCATCGCCTGCGGCTGGTGCGTGCGCGCGACGTCCATGATGCGCGCCCAGTCGTAGGAGTACCCCTCCGAGCCGGCGCCGTCGAACCACAGCTCGACGAGCGGGCCGTACCGCGTGCAGAGCTCGGTGAGCTGGGTGACGTACACGTCGGCGTACGCCTCCGGGTCCTGGTAGGCCGGGTGGTTCCGGTCCCAGGGCGACAGGTACAGGCCGAGGCCGAGGCCCGCCGCGCGGCAGGCCGCCGCGACCTCGGCCACGACGTCGCCCTGACCGTCGCGCCACGGCGACGAGGCCACGGAGTAGTCGGTGGTCGAGGTCGGCCACAGGCAGAACCCGTCGTGGTGCTTGGCGGTGAGCACGACGTAGGTCGCGCCCGCGGCCACGGCCAGCGCCACCCACTCGTCGGCGTCGAGCTCGGTCGGGTCGAACGACGACGCCGGGAGGGTGCCGTCGCTCCACTCCTTGGCGTGGAACGTGTTGATGCCGAAGTGGAAGAACATGCCCACCTCGAGCTGCTGCCAGCGCAGCTGCTCCGCCGTCGGCACGAGCACGGCGTCGGCGGTCCGGGGCGCGACGTCCTGGAGGACGTCCTGGTTCGGGGTCACTTCACTGCTCCTGATTCCACGCCCTTGAAGAAGTGCCGCTGCAGTGCCACGAAGAGCACGAGGATCGGCACGATGGCGATGATGGACCCGGCCATGGTGACGCGCGGGTCGTACGAGAGGGACGAGGCCGCGAGGCGCGACAGGCCGAGGGAGAGCGTGTACAGCTCCTCCGACCGCAGCACGATGAACGGCCAGAGGAAGTCGTCCCAGGCGGCGATGAACGAGTTGATGACGACGACGACCATCGCGCCCCGCGCCGCGGGGAGGTAGACCTTCCAGAACCGGCGGAGCTCGCCGGCGCCGTCGAGCATCGCGGCGTCCTCGACCTCGTTCGGGACGGCGCTGAACGCCGCCCTCGTGATGAGGACGTTGACGGCCGAGATCGCGCCGGGGAGCCAGACACCGATGAACGAGTCGTCGAGGCCGAGGTCGGTGATCTGGGTGTACAGCGAGACCATGATCGACTCGAACGGGAACATCATCGAGATGATGAGCACCCAGTAGAAGACGCCGCGGCCCCGCCAGCCCTGGCGCGAGAGCATGTAGCCCGCGAGCGTCGGGAAGACGACCTGCGAGAACACCGTGAGCAGGCACATGATCAGGCTGTTGCGGATGTACGTGCCCATCGGCACCTGCTCGAACACGGTCTGGTAGGCCGCGAACGTCGGGTGCTCCGGGAAGAAGGTCGCCGAGCTGCCGTACAGCGCGTCCTGCGGCCCCTTGAGGGACGAGAAGAACTGCCACAGCAGCGGGCCCACGGAGATCGCGAGCACGACCAGCAGGAGGACGTACCGCGTCACGAGCGCGCGGGTGCGGCCGCGCGTGCGCCACCAGTTCATCAGTCCTCCTCCTTGGAGCCGAGCTTGTGCGACGCGACCGCGAGGCCGATCGTCAGGACGAACAGCGCGACGGAGATGGCGGCGCCGTAGCCGACGTTGCCCGCGATCGGGTCGAGCGCGACGTCCCGGATGTAGAACGGCAGGGTCCGTGCCTGGCCGCCGACGCCGCCCGTCGCGCCGCCGAGGATGTAGATCTCGGTGAACACCCGCAGGGAGCCGATGCCCGACATGATGCCGACGAGCAGCATCGTGAGGCGGACGCCGGGGACGGTGACGTGGACGAACTGGCGGAACGTGCCGGCGCCGTCGAGCGACGCGGCCTCGTAGAGGTCCTTGGGCACGCTGGCCAGGGCGGAGAGGTAGAAGATCATGTACCACCCGAGGCCCTTCCAGACGGTCAGCGCCACGGCCGTGAGGAGCAGCAGCGTCGTGTCCGACAGGAAGGGGATCGGGGAGTCGATGAGCCCGACCTGCTTGAGCGCGGTGTTGATCGGCCCGTTCTCGGACACGAGGTTCTGCCACACCAGCGCGACCGCGACCATCGACGCGACCACGGGGGCATAGAACGCCGTCCGGAAGAACCCGATGGCCGGGACCTTCTTGTACACGAGCTGGGCGAGCATCAGCGGCAGCACGACGAGCAGCGGCACCGCGACGACCGCGTAGAGCACGGAGTTGCGCACGGCGAGCCAGAACGCCGGGTCCGCGACCATGCGCGAGTAGTTGTCCATGCCCACCCAGTCGCCGCCGCCGCCGAGCGGCCGCGCGTCGGTGAAGGACAGCACGATGGTGTTGAGGAACGGGAAGACCCCGAACACCCCGATGACGACGAGCGCCGGCGCGACCCACAGCCACGGGGTCCACCAGGGCCGGTAGAGCGCGGCGCCCGAGGTGGGGCGCGGGCGCCTGCTGCGCGTCCGGCTGCTCGTCCGGCTGCGCCGGGTGGCCCCGGCCGCCGGCTCACCGGTGGCCAGGGTTCCCGCGAGGACGTCGGTCGTCATCGGTCAGCCCTGCTGCTCAAGGATCTGGTTCGCGGCGTCCTCGGCGTCCTGGAGCGCCTCGGCGGCCGGCTTCTTGCCCGAGATCGCGAGCTGCAGCTCGGAGATCACGGCGGTCTGCACGGCGTCGGACCACGCGAAGATGAAGACGTTCTCCGCGTCCGTCGCGGCCTCGACCGACAGGCGGTTCGCCTCGTCGAGCGGCGAGTGGCCGGTGATGTCCGTGAACTTCGGGATGTCCAGCGACTCCTCGGTGGAGGGGAAGTTGGAGACCAGCGGGCTGGAGACGAACTCCGTCTGCCACTCGGGGCTCAGCATGAACTGCGCGAACGCGACCGCCGCGACCGGGTTCTTCGACGTGGACGGGACGCCGATGAGCTGGCCGTCCTGGAACGCGTGGCCGCGCGCGTCGAACAGCGTGTCGACGCCGGTCACGTCGTACGTGGCCTCGTTGGTGTCCTTGACGTAGCGCAGGAAGGACGCGTTCGTGGAGCCCCACACCACGTCCCCGGCGGAGTAGAGCTGCGTGACGTCCACGTCGCTCGAGAGGGTGTCCTTCGGCAGCGCGCCCTCGGCGTACAGCTCCGCGTACTTGGTCAGCCACTCCTGGATCTTCGGGTCGTCCGCGAAGGTGAACTCGGTCTCGTCCGCGTTCGTGATCTTCGCGTTCATGAGCTGCCAGTCGTTCGGCACGTGCGTGTACGGGTTCGCGGGGAACGCGTAGTACTCGCCGCCCGACTTCTTCGCGATCTGGCTCGCCATGTCGAGCTGCTCCATGACGGTCGTCGGCGGTGCCTGCGGGTCGAGGCCGGCGTCCTTCATGAGGTCCTTGTTGAAGGTCTGCAGGCCGTTCAGGCCCCAGTACCACGGGAGGACGTAGTGGTCGTCGTCGCCGGGGAACTTCTGCGACTCCCACACCGACTGGATGAAGGGGGCGCCGATGTCCTCGGGACCCTTGGTCGTGAGGTCGAGCAGGAAGTTCTCGCGGTAGAGCGCGTACGCCGTCGTCTGGTTGAGGTTGACGACGTCGGGCAGGTCGCACGACTGCGCGTTGGTGACGAGGCGCTGCGTGAACTCGGCGTCGCCCGGGTCGTCCTGCCACTTCACCGTGACCTCGGGGTACTTCTTCTCGAAGGCCGCGATGAGCTTCTCGAAGTACGGGCTGAAGTCCTGCTTGAGCGCCGTGGTCTGGAAGGTGATCTCGCCGGACGGCTCGCCCGACAGCCGCTCGTCGGACGTCACCTCGTCCGAGAGCTGGCACCGGCCCGCCGTGGTCGGCTTGCCGTTGGCGCCGACCTCGTCGGAGCCTCCGCCGATGCCGCACGCCGACAGTGCGAGCGAGAGGACGACGGCGCCGGCGACGCCGCCCGTGAGCGCGCGGCCGCGGCGGTGCGGTCGGGACGTGAAGGTGTGAGTGCTCATCTGTTCAGCCGTTCCTCGTGAGGTGTCTACCCGACGGTGGGCCGGACCTGGAGTCGGTCCGTGGTGATCCACAGGTGTGGCGGTCGGTGCCGTCGCGCGAGGTCGTTCTCGGGCGACGTGCGTGGTCGGTCGTGCGTGGGTCGCGCGTGGTGGTGTCGTGTCAGGGCTCGCGCAGCTCCGGCCAGGTGCGGACGGGGGAGGCGACGGCGCCGATCCCGTAGACGGACTCCCGCGCGGCCTCGCGCAGGAGTGTCAGCGCGCCGCGGACCACGCCGCCCGGGCCGAGCGACGACGGGACCACCTCGGTCCGCAGCGGGGACTCGGTGCGGAGCAGCTCCTCGACCTCCGCGGCGAACCGCTTGCCCCCCGCCGTCCCGACCGTCCCGGCGAGGACGACGCGGTGCGGGTCGACGACGGTGGCGATCGTGGTGACCACGAGGGCGACGCGGCGCGCGGCCTCCCGACGGAACGCGTGGAGGGCCTCGCCCGGGCCCTCGTCGCCGAGCGCCTCCTCCGGCGAGGTCCCGTCGAGCCCCAGCCCGTCGAGCACGTCCTGGAGCGCGGCCGAGCCCACGAGGCTCTGGAAGCCGGCGGACGACGAGCCGAGCGGTCCGCCGCTCGTCGTCGGCGCGAGGCCGATCTCGCCCGCGTACCCGTGCGCGCCCCGCAGCAGCGTGCGGCTGACGACGGTCGCGGCTCCGATGCCCTCGTCGAGGCGCAGGAGAGTGAAGCTCTCGATGCCGGCCGCGTTGCCGCTCTCGGCCTCGGCGAGCGCGGCGAGGTTGACGTCGTTCTCGAGCGCGACGGGGCAGCCGAGCCGCGCGGCGAGCCGGCCTCGCTGTCCCGCTCGCCACGCCGGATGCCCGGAGACGAAGTCCATGTCTCCCTGGGGGTTCACGACGCCCGGCGTGCCCGCGAGCACCTGCCACAGGCTGGACGGCTCGACACCGGCCTCCGCGCACGCGGCGGCGACCGCCTCGGCGACGGTCTCGACCGGGTCGTCGCCGTGCTGCGGGACGCGGACGTCGGAGAGCGCGGCGCCCGAGAGGTCGGAGACGACGGCGTGCACGAACCGGCCCGGCTGCATCTCGACGCCCACGACGTGGCAGAGGTCGGTCACGGCACGGAAGTGGACCGCGTTCGGTCCCCGCTGCGCCGACGAGACCTCGCCCACGGGGGCGACGAGCCCGGCCTCGACGAGCCGGAGGACGAGATCGCCGGTCGACGGCTTCGACAGGCCGGTGGCCTTGCTGATCGTGGCCCGGGAGGCCGACTGATGCTCGAGGAGGAGGTCGAGGACCATCCGCTCGTTCACCGACAGGGTCTTTCGCGTCATTGCGACCATCTCGTCCGGGCGGCCGGGTGGCCGCGAACTATTACTTTCAGACAGGCTACCTGATAGATAACCTCCAGACGACCCTCCGAGCCGATAAAGATCGGATGACCTTGCGCGCGGGCCGGGCCGCAGTCGTCTGACCTGGGGAATCGCTCGAGAACCTGGGACAAGTCCTCTGATGATTCGGTGCCTACGCCGGCGTGCGGACGCCGATCGTGAGCAGCAGGTTCGCGTAGACGCGCTGGTCGCCGGTGGCGACGAGCAGGGCGACGTCGTCGGACCGGGCGGCGTCGTAGAACGCGAAGCGGTCCAGCTCGTCCCAGCCGACGTCGGGCCCGAGCATCGCCCGGTAGCCGGTGTGGGCGGGGATCTCCTCGCCCGGGGCGACGACGTCGCCCGCCACGCCGCCGGGCACCATGACGGCGGCGGACTCGACCGGGACGGCGTCGAGGAGCACCTCGAGCACCTGGTCCACGGTCAGCAGGCCGGGCCGCAGGTTGAGGTGCACGCGCGCGGCGCCGGGCCGTGCGCCCGTGGAGTGCGGGTAGTTGGCGTCGGCCAGCAGGACGCGCGACCCGTGCCCCGCCGCGGCGAGCGCCGCGACGAGGCCAGGGTGCAACAGCTCGTAGCGCAGCACGTCAGGCCGGGACCGACGAGGCGGCCGGGACCTGCGCGGCGAAGGCGTGTCGTTGGCGGCCGAGCCCCTCGATCTCGACCTCGACGACGTCGCCGTCGGCGAGGTAGGGGAAGCGGCCGGACAGCGCGACGCCCTCGGGGGTGCCGGTGCAGATCAGGTCGCCTGCCTCGAGCGTCATGTACTGCGACAGGTGGTGCACGATCGCCGCGACGTCGAAGATCATGTCGGTCGTCGACGAGTCCTGGCGGGGCTCGCCGTTGACGGACGACCGCAGCCGCAGGCCGGCGGGGTCCACCTCGTCGGCGGGCACCAGCGCGGGACCGGTGGGCAGGAACGCGGGGCCGCACTTGCCCTTCGACCACTGGCCGAGGGAGTCGTCGAGCTGCCAGGCCCGCTCGCTCACGTCGTCGACCACGGTGTACCCGGCGACGTGCTCGAGGGCGGCCTCGACGGACGGCAGGTAGCTCGCCTGCTTCCCGACGACGATCGCGAGCTCCACCTCCCAGTCGACCTTGTCCGAGCCGGGCGGGATCGGCACCGTGTCGTCGGGGCCGACGACGGTGTTGGGGTGCTTGAAGAAGATGATCGGCAGGCGCGGGGGCTCCGCGCCGGACTCCCGCGCGTGCGCGGCGTAGTTCTGGCCCACGCACACGACGGCGGTGGGGCGGGCGATCGGCGCGCCGACGCGCAGGGCGTCCGCGCCCTCGAGCACGGGGAGCTCGCCGGCGGCCAGCGCGGCCCGGGTGCGGGCGATGCCGTCCGCCGCGAGGAACGCGCCGTCGACGTCGTGGCTCCCGGGGACGGCCGCGATCAGCGGCCGCAGGTCGTAGGTGACGCCGTCGTGGGTGACGGCAGGGATCTCCTGGCCCACCGGGCCCAGGCGGAGCAGCTGCATCGGTGTCCTCTAGTTCTCTCTGGGGGGCGCATCGATCATGCGCCCGGGCCGCGGCTCGGTCACAACCGTCCCGCGATACGAACGGCGTCAGACGAAGGCGTCGGGGTGGGCCTCGGGGGCGAGCAGCCCGCGGTCCACCAGGTCGGCCCACAGGGCGGCGGGGACGACGGCGGCGTGCCGGTCCACGGCCTGGCGCACCTGGTCGGCGGTGCGGAGCCCGACGACGGTGCTCCCCACGGCGGGGTGCGCCCGCACGTAGGCCAGCGCCGCCTGCGGCAGCGTCACGCCGTGGTCGGCGCACGCCCGCGCCACGGCGCGGGTGCGGTCGAGCAGGGCCGCGGGGGCCGGCGCGTAGTCGTAGGTCGCGTCGTCGGGCACGGTCTCGCGGGCCAGCAGCCCGGAGTTGTAGGCGCCGGCCACCACCACCGCGACGCCCCGGTCGAGGGCCGCGGGGAGCAGGTCGGCGAGCGCCGGCTGCTCCAGGAGAGTGAACCGGCCGGCGCACATCACCACGTCGACGTCGGTCTCGCGCACGAACCGGGCGAGCATGGCCGACTGGTTCATCCCCGCCCCGACGGCGCCGACCACGCCCTGGTCGCGCAGCTCGAGCAGCGCGGGGACCGCCTCGGCGAACGCCTGCTCCTCGTGGTCGTCCGGGTCGTGCAGGTACACGACGTCCACGCGGTCCAGGCCGGTGCGCTCCAGGCTCGCCTCCAGCGAGCGCCGCACGCCGTCGCGGGAGAAGTCCCACTCGCGGCGGGTGGCGGCGGGCACGTCGAAGAGGTCGTCGTCCCGGCGGTCGGCCGTCTCGGGGGAGGGCACCAGCAGGCGCCCCACCTTGGTCGAGACGACGTACTCGTCGCGGGGACGCCCGGCCAGGCTCGCCCCGAGCCGCCGCTCCGACAGCCCGAGCCCGTAGTGCGGCGCGGTGTCGAAGTACCGCACCCCGGCGTCCCACGCGGCCCCGACCGCCGCGGCGGTCTCCTCGTCGGTGGTGGCCTGGTACAGGTTGCCGGCCTGCGCCGCCCCGTACCCGAGGCTGGTCAGCCGCACCCCGGTGGAGCGGACCTCCCGCGCGGGCAGCACGCCCGTCGTCGCGCCGCTCACGCTTGCTCCGGCGCGCGCACGCGCAGGTCGTGCATGCCGCCGTCGACGGCGAGCGCCGTGCCCGTGGTCGACGTCGCGAGCGGGCTGGCGAGGTAGCAGACGGCGTGCGCCACGGCCTCGGGGCTGACGAGCCGGCCGGTGGGCTGGCGCGCCTCCAGCGCGGCGCGCTCCGCGGCCGGGTCGGGCGCCGCGTCGAGCAGGCGACCCACCCACGGCGTGTCGACGGTGCCGGGGTTCACGCAGGTCACACGGATGCCCTCGCGCACGTGGTCGGCCGCCATCGCGAGGGTCAGGGCCTGCACGGCGCCCTTGCTCGCGGAGTACAGCGCGCGCTGCGGCAGGCCGGACCAGGACGCGATCGACGCCATGTTGACCACGGCCGCGTGCTCCGAGGCCCGCAGGTGCGGCAGCGCGGCGCGGGTCACGCGCACGATGCCGAGCACGTTGACGTCGAGCACCCGCAGCCACTCGGCGTCGTCGTTGTCCGCCACCGTGCCCTGGGCGCCGATCCCGGCGTTGTTCACGACGACGTCGATGCCGCCGAGCGTCGCGGCCGCGGCCTCGACGGCGGCGCGCACGCCGGCGTCGTCGGTGACGTCCGCGACCTCCGCGCCCGCGCCCTCGGGCACGCCGTCGCGGGTGCGGTCGATCGCGACCACGCGCGCGCCGCGCGCCAGGAGCGCACGCACCACGGCGGCGCCGATGCCCGACGCTCCCCCGGTCACGACGGCGCGGATGCCGGCGAACTCCGGCGGGTTCTCGAGGGGGGCACTGCTCACGGGTACTCCTTCGTCGTGGTGGCGGGCTCGACGTCGACCCCGGAGGTGTCGAGACCGTAGGTACTGACGGCGGTGCGGCCGCGCACGGCCGCCCGCTCGTCGTCGGACAGGGACGCCAGCAGCTCGTCGGCGGCGGCGAACCAGCGGCCGTAGCCGGACGCGAGCAGGCAGACGGGCCAGTCGCTGCCGAGCAGCAGTCGGCCGGGGCCGAAGACGTCGAGCGCGTGGTCGGCGGCGGGCCGCAGGTCGGCGGTGGTCCACGCGTCCCAGCGGGCCTCGGTGACCAGCCCGGACAGCTTCGCGACGACGTTCGGCCGGGCGGCGAGCGCGGCCAGGTCGCGGCGCCACGCGTCGAGGGCGGCAGGGTCCCCGGGACGGCCGGCGGCGGGCAGCGCCGCGAGCGGCGGCTTGGCGAGGTGGTCGAGCACGAACCGCACGCCCGGCAGGGCGGCGGCGAGCCGCGCGCACGACGGGAGCTGGTCGGCGCGCACCACGAGGTCGAAGGGCAGCCCCGCGGCGCCGACGGCGGCGATGCCGGCGTGCACGTCGGGGCGGTCCAGGTGGTCGGCGGCCTCGGCCTGCACCATCGTGCGGATGCCGACGAGGCGGTCGCCGCCGGGGCCCTCGCGCAGGGCGGCGAGGCGGTCCTCGAGGTCGGGGGCGAACAGGTCGGCCCAGCCGACGACGCCCGTCACGCGCGCGGCGCGCCCCTCCGGCGACGCCGCGACGGCCAGCAGGTCGTCGGTGTCGGCCCAGGTGCTCGCGCTCTGCACGACGACGGTGGCGTCCACCCCGTGCGCGGCGGCGGGCAGGTCGGCGGGCGTGAAGTCGGCGTCGATCGCGGCCATCGTCGTAGGGTCGATCCAGCCCTGCGGGGTCCGCGCGCGGACCCACAGGTGGTGGTGCGCGTCGACGACGACGTCGGACATCCGGACTCCCTCGGCCTGGGGCAATTCATCCAATCTATAGGCCGCCGAACTGCTTGCGCTACCCCCGCTCCTGGCCGATAGGCTCACAGAGCACGCCAGATACGTCATATCTCTGCCGGCGGGATCGTGACCGCCGCTGCCCGCTCGACGAGGAGTGATCCGTATGGTCCCGGCCGCCCCGCCCCTGCGCCCCGAGCAGGCCTGGTTCACGGAGGCCCGCTTCGGCCTCTTCGTGCACTTCGGCCTCTACTCCGCCGCCGCGCGGCACGAGTGGGTGATGAGCAACGAGCGCATGACCGTCGAGCAGTACGGACGCTACGCCGAGGTGTTCGACCCGGACCTGTTCGACGCGCGCGCCCTCGTCCGCGCGGCCAAGGACGCCGGGATGCGGTACGTCGTGCTGACCACCAAGCACCACGACGGCTTCGCGCTGTGGGACTCCGCCGTCAGCGACTACAGCATCGCCCGCACGCGCGGGCGCGACCTCGTGGCCGAGCTCGCCGAGGCCGTCCGGGAGGAGGGCCTGCACCTGGGGATGTACCACTCGGTGATCGACTGGCACCACCCCGACTTCACGGTGGACCACGTGCACCCGCGGCGCGACGACCCCGACGCGCACGCGCTCAACGAGGGCCGCGACATGGCGCGCTACCGCGAGTACCTGCACGTCCAGGTGCGCGAGCTGCTCACGGGCTACGGCCCGGTCGACTACGTCTTCTTCGACTTCACGTTCGCCGAGGACAAGGACGGCTGGCGCGGCAAGTACCCGGAGGACTGGGACGCCGAGGCGCTGCTCGCCATGGTCCGCGAGCTGCAGCCGCAGGCCGTCGTGAACGACCGCCTGGGCATCCCCGGCGACCTCGTCACCCCCGAGCAGTACCAGCCGGACGCGCCGATGCGCGACGACGCCGGGGACCTCGTCGTGTGGGAGGCGTGCCAGACGCTCAACGGCAGCTGGGGCTACGACCGCGACAACACGCGGTTCAAGGACCCCGACCTGCTGGTGCGGATGCTCGTCGACACGGTCTCCAAGGGCGGCAACCTGCTGCTCAACGTCGGGCCCGACGGCCGGGGCGCGATCCCGGCGCGCGACGCCGACTCCCTCGCCGCCCTCGGCCGGTGGATGCGGCTGCACGAGCGGTCGATCCGGGGCGCCGGCCCGGCCGACGCCGACCTCGCCGCCGACGCCGTGCCCGGCCTGCCGCCGGGCGCCGTGCTCACCCAGCGCGGCGACCGCCTGTACCTGCACCTGTTCGCGTGGCCGTTCGGGCACGTGCACCTGCGCGGCCTCGCCGACCGGGTGACGTACGCCCAGCTGCTGAACGACGGGTCCGAGCTGCGCACGTCCCGCACCGACCCCGACCAGAAGGCGTGGAACACCCACCCCGGCGGGCAGCCCGCCGGCACGCTCACGCTGCACCTGCCCACCGTGCGGCCCGACGTCGCGGTCCCGGTGGTCGAGCTGTTCCTCGACCCGGCCTGACCGGGCCCGCGCGCCTGACCTGCGCCCCGAGCCCGCGCCTTGAATCGCCCTCGGGCGCGGGCTACGGTCGGCCGCGCGGGCGTCGGTGCCCGGGAACCTTCCGGGGATGCCGGGGGACAAGGAGGTGGACGCGGATGTCCGGGACGCTCGCCACGCACGTGACGCCGAGCTTCGAGGCCTTCCGTGCAGCGGTGGCCGGTGTCTTCCTGCCGCTGCGCCTGTCCAGCAGCTCCCCCGACGCCTTCCGCGGCGTGCTCCGCGCGGTGACCGTCGACGACGTGCACGTGAACGACATGCAGGGCGGCCAGCACGTCGTGGAGCGCACCGCGCAGCTGGCCGCGCACGACGAGCACCCGTCGTACAAGGTGAGCCTCATGCTGGCCGGCTCCGGGCTGCTGGTGCAGGACGGCCGCGAGGCGCTGCTGCGGCCCGGCGACCTCGCCGTCTACGACACCCGCCGGCCGTACACGCTGGAGTTCGGGCGCGACTTCCGCTCGCTGGTGATGATGTTCCCGCAGAGCCGCCTCGACCTGCCGCCCGCGCTGGTCGAGCAGCTCACGGCGGTGCGGCTGCCCGGCGACACCGGCGTGGGGGCGATCACGACGCCGTTCCTCGCGCGCCTCTCCGACCACATCGAGCAGCTGGCGCAGGCCCCCGGGCCGCGGCTCGTGCACAGCGCGCTCGACCTGGTCACCACCCTGTTCCAGACGGAGCTCGGCCACGCGGCGCGCGTCGACCCGCACGAGGAGCTGCTGGGGCGCATCCGCGCGTACGTCGAGGAGCGGCTGGGCTCGCCCGACCTCACGCCGGCGTCGATCGCGGCCGCGCACTTCATCTCCGTGCGGCACCTGCACGCGCTGTTCCAGGGCACGGGGGCCACGGTGTCGACGTGGATCCGCCGCCGCCGGCTGGAGCGCTGCCGCCGGGACCTGCTCACGCCGCGCCTCGCCGACGTGCCGGTCTCCGCGATCGCGGCGCGCTGGGGCTTCGTCGACGCCGCCCACTTCAGCCGGGCGTTCAAGGCGGAGTACGGCCTGCCGCCGCGCGAGTACCGCGCGACGGCAGGCTGACGGCTCAGCGGTCCTCAGGGTCCTCGGCGGGCGCTTCGGCGCCGCCGCGCCCGATCCCGGCGTAGACGCCGGGCCGGGTGCGCCGCACGCGCATCCCCCACAGGACGCCCACGACCCCCGGGACGACGATCAGCGCCGGCAGCACGAACGTCGTCGCGTCCGCGTGCTCCTGCCCGAGCAGCACGGTGAAGTTGGCGAGGATCGTCACCAGCACGGCCGCGAGCGCCACGGCGGCCACGACCGGCGCCACCATCCGCGAGCCGAGCCCGACGCCGTGCGCGTCGCGCCGGAAGTACCCGACGACGGCCACGGACACGACGGCCATGAGCAGCACGAGCCCGAGCGCGCCGGTGTTGGTGAGCCACGTGAACAGCGTGATCACCGGGTACGGCCCCCGGGCCGGGTCCCACCCGGGCTCGGCGAGCGCGAACGCCCCCACGACCACCACCGCGAGCACGGTCTGCGTCACCGACCCGACCCACGGGGCGCCGTGCCGGGCGCGGACGCCGGCGAGCCGCGCGGGCAGCACGCCCTCCCGGCCGAGGGAGAACAGGTAGCGGGCGACGGCGTTGTGGAAGCTGACGAGCGCCGCGAACAGGCTGGTGATGAACAGGACGGACATGAGGTCCACCCACAGGGTGCCCAGGTGCTGGGCGACGAAACCGAAGAACAGCGGCGGGCCGGCCTCCTCGGCCGTGATGCCCGCCGGGTCGCTGATCTTGTCGGGGCCGACGGCGAGCGCGAGCGCCCACGACGAGATCGCGTAGAAGACGCCGATGACGCCGACGGCGAGGAACGTGGCCCGCGGGATGGTGCGGCGCGGGTCCTTCGACTCCTCGCCGTAGATGGCGGCGGACTCGAAGCCCATGAACGCGGCGATGCCGAACGCGAGCACCGCGCCGACACCGGGGACGAAGAGGCTGGACGGCTCGATCGGCGTGGTCGTGAAGCCCTCGGCCGGCTGCGCGAACGCCACGACGTCAAACACGATGACGACGAGGAACTCCAGGGCGACGAGCACCCCGAGCACGGTCGCGGACAGGTCGACGCGGTGCACGCCCATGACCCCGACGACGACGATGCCGACGAGCACGCCGACCCACCACGGCACGGCGGCGCCGGTCTTCTCCTGCAGCAGCGACGACACCTGGAAACCGAACATGCCCCAGATGCCGATCTGCATCATGTTGTAGGCGACCAGCGCCACGAGGGAGGCGCCCACCCCGGCCGGGCGGCCGATGCCCTGCGCGACGTACGCGTAGAAGGCGCCCGCGTTGGTGATGTGCCGGCTCATGGCCGCGTACCCGACGGCGAAGACGCCGAGCGCGAGGGCCAGCACCAGGAACCCCACGGGGACGCCGACCACGTGCGTCACCGCGAACGTCGACGTCACGCCCCCGGCGACGACGGTGAGCGGCGCGGACGCGGCGACGATGATGAACGCGACGGCGATCACGCCGAGCTTGCGTCGGCCCCGCAGCGCGGCGGCGGAGTCGGGGGCGGCGGGTGCGGCCGGGGCGTCGGGCGCCGGCCTCTTCGCGAGGTGCCCAGTGGTCATCGTTCCTCCTTCGGACGGACGGCGGCGGCCGTCGCAGCGGACGGGCCCGATTCTGGGCCGCCCCGCGGGGCACGATCTGGCCCCAGGGCGCACGCCGGTTGACCACGACGGCACAGCCCGCCGGCGGGCGGTGCGCGGCCGCGCACGCTGCCCGCTCGGTCAAGCGTCGAGCGCGCAGGGTCATGGCCGGCGGGCGGTCGCCTGCCGACACTGGGCGGACCGACCGCGAGACCGAGGACCCCGATGACGCACCTCCCCGACACCACGCACACCCACGGCGCCCGCGTGAGCACGCCCGTGGACGTCACCCACCCGCTGGACCCGCTGACCGCGGACGAGATCGCGACCGCCCGGGAGGTGCTCGCGTCGGCCGGCCTGCTCGGCGAGACCGTGCGGGTGCCGCAGCTGCTGCCGGTGGAGCCGTCCAAGGACGAGGTGGCCGCGTGGCGCCCGGGCGCCCCTCTGGACCGGCGCGTGGTCGCGACGCTCCTGGACCGTGCCACGGGCGCGGCGGCCGAGGCCGTCGTCTCGGTGACGCGCCGGGAGGTCGACCGGCACGCGCCGCTCGAGAACGACACGCCGCCGTACGGGCAGCCGCAGTACCTGTTCGAGGAGTACGACGCGGCCGCCGAGATCGCCAAGGCCTCCCCGGAGTGGCGGGCGGCGATGCACCGCCGCGGGCTGGACGAGTACGTCGAGGACGCGTTCTGCGGTCCGCTCGCTCCCGGGTTCTTCGGCCGCGAGGACGAGGTGGGCCGCCGCGTCATCCGGTCGCTGACGTTCCTGCGCACCCGCCCCGACGACAGCCCGTGGGCGCACCCCGTCGAGGGGCTGATCGTGCACATCGACCTCACCGCGGGCGAGGTGATCCGCGTCGAGGACGACGGCGACGTGCCCGTCCCGATGGCGTCCGGCGACTACTCGCTCGCCGCGCAGGGCCCGGCCCGCACGTCGCTCAAGCCGATCGAGATCACCCAGCCGGAGGGCCCGAGCTTCGCCGTCGACGGCAGCGAGGTGACCTGGGAGAACTGGCGGTTCCGCGTGGGCTTCAACGCCCGCGAGGGCCTGGTGCTCAACACCGTCACGTTCCGCGACGGCGACGAGGAGCGCCCGGTCATGCACCGCGGCAGCGTGCCGGAGATGGTGGTGCCGTACGGCGACACGACCAGCACCCGGTTCTGGATCAGCTACTTCGACGCCGGCGAGTACCTGCTGGGCAAGAACGCGAACTCGCTCGCGCTGGGCTGCGACTGCCTCGGCGTCATCCACTACTTCGACGGGTTCGTCGCGGACGACCACGGCCACCCGGTGAAGATCCCGCAGGTCGTGTGCATGCACGAGGAGGACTACGGGATCCTCTGGAAGCACACCGACCTCGCGGGCAGGGCGGAGGTGCGCCGCAGCCGCCGCCTGGTGATCAGCTACTTCGCCACGATCGGCAACTACGACTACGGCTTCTTCTGGTACCTGTACCTCGACGGCACGATCCAGGTGGAGGCCAAGGCGACCGGCATCGTCTTCGCCGGCGCCGGCATCCCCGGCAGCGACAACCCGCACGCCCCGGAGATCGCACCCGGCGTGTTCACGCCCGTGCACCAGCACCTGTTCTGCGCGCGCCTCGACATGGCGGTCGACGGGGAGGACAACACGCTGCACGAGGTCGACGTCGTCGGCATCCCCACCGGCGAGGACAACCCGTACGGCAACGCGTTCACGTGGCGCAGCACACCGCTGACGCGCGAGTCGGAGGCGCAGCGCCTCGCCGCGCCGGCGTCGGGCCGCGTGTGGGAGGTCGCGAGCGCCCACCGCCGCAACCACGTGGGCAGGCCGACCGCCTACCACCTGGTGCCGCAGGGCGGGCCGCTGCTCATGGCGCAGCCCGAGTCGACCGTGCACGGTCGCGCGACGTTCGCGACCAAGCACCTGTGGGCCACCGCGTTCGACGACGCCGAGCGGTTCCCCGCCGGCGACTACCCCAACGCGCACGCCGGCGGCGCCGGGCTGCCCGCCTGGACGGCCGCCGACCGCGACCTCGACGGCACCGACCTGGTGCTGTGGCACGTCTTCGGCCCCACGCACGTCCCGCGGCCCGAGGACTGGCCGATCATGCCGGTCGACTACTCCGGCTTCACCCTCAAGCCCTACGGCTTCCTGGACCGCAACCCGGCGATGGACCTGCCCGACGGCGCGGCCTCGCACTGCGCGCCCGGCACGTCCTCCGACGGCACCGGCGGCGGCTGCTGCGGCGGCGGCGGCTGCACCTGCTCCCACTGACCGCGGCCGAACCACCCGACCCGGCCCGACGCTGGACGCCCTCGCCCGCACGGGGATACGTTCGGCCCGTGCATCCCGGGGGCCGCCCGGGCCCGCCCGCCCCGCGACGACGGAGGACACAGGGACGGCGGGTACCACGGCCGCCGGCGCACCCCGAGACAGGGAAGGGGGTGAGCAGCATGTCCGGACCCCTCATGACCCCGGGCGCCGAGACGACGGCGGTGGTGACTACCGTCGCGCCGTTCGGTGTCCTCGTGACCGCGGACGGCGTGCCCGGTCTCGTCCGCGGCGGAGACGCCACGGTGGGCGACACCGTGCGCGTGCGCGTCGTCGAGTTTGACGACGTGGAGCAGCGCTTCAGCGCCGTTCCCGCCTGACGGCACACGGCTGGCCCGTCCCGCGCCGCGCGCGGGACGGGCCAGCCCCCTGTCATCCCCTGCCGGCCCGCGCGGCGACCTCCGCGGCGACGTCCCGGTGGTTGAGGTAGACCACCGCCTGCCACCGCCCGCCGTCGCGGCGCAACAGGTACGTCGACTCGAGCCGCATCGGCTCGGCCGACTCGTCGGCGAAGAGCACGTCCCACGTGGTGCGGGCGAGCACGTGCCGGTCGTCGAGGCGGGTGACGTCGAGGCCGCTCAGCCGCGTTCCCGTCGCGCCGATCGACCCGAACATCGCGTGCCGGGCGGGCAGCGCGGCGCGCAGCTGCTCGCGGCCCACGACCGCCACGGTCGACGGGTCGAGGCTGAGGAACTGCTCGGCGAACCCGTCGGCCCCGGAGCCGCCCTCGTCGTCCGACATCGCCTCGAAGAACGCGGCGAAGCCGTCGGCGTCGGGCCGCTCGTACGACTGCAGGAGGAACACGTCGCGGGGGCGGGTCTCGGCCTCCGGGACCTCGTCGCTAGGGTCGCCGATCCCTGGCGGCACGGCCGCCCGGAACGCGGCCTCCGACTCCCAGAACGAGATGCCGAGGATGCGGTCGGTGTGCGCGTCCTCCCACGGCCCCGCGCCGAGGTACCCCGGGGCGGCGGCCATGACCGTGCCCATCTCGAGCATCCCGTCGAGCAGCTCCTGGCGCCGCTCCGGCCGCGGGTGGTGGATGGCGACGAACGCGAAGGTCACGACGTCCTCCCCTCGACGTCGGCCCGGCTCGCCTCCTCGCCCGCGACCGCGGCGAACCGCCGCAGGTCGAGAGCCCAGCCGTCGTCGGCGCCGACGGCGTCGCGCATGCCGCCCCAGCCCTCGCCGTGCCGGTCGAGGTGCCGGTGCTCGAGGACGACGCGCGTGGTCGCGTCGCCCGTCGCGGTGAACGAGACGTGCACCTCGCTGCACCGGGCGGGGTCGGTCTCGACCTCCCAGCGTGGCGAGACGTCCCAGCTGAAGGCGAACCGGGTGGGGCGGTCGAACGCGAGCACGCGGGCGAACGTGCACCGTTCCCCGGTGGCGGCGACCTCGGTGATCGTGCCGCCGACGCGCGGCTCGACGATCATGTCGACGACGGCGTCGAGCAGGTGGTGGTCAGGGTCCCACCAGCGCGGCATCTGCAGGGTGAACACGTCGAAGACGTGCTCGACCGGGGCCGCGACGTCCACCGCGTGGGAGACGGCGGTGGGTGCGGTGGGCTCAGGGGTGTGGACGCTCATGGAAGGTCTCCTCGGCGACGGACGCGAAGGTGTCGAGCGAGCGACGCCAGAAGAGGTCGAGGTAGTCGCGCAGCATCGCCACCCCATCGGGGTCGGCGCGGTACACCCGCCGGGTCCCCACGGCCTCGTCGACCACCAGCCCGGCGTCCTTGAGCACCCGCAGGTGCTGGGAGACCGCCGGACGGCTCACCGGGAGGTCGTCGGCGAGCACGCTCACCGACGAGGGGCGGGCCGCGACCCGCTCGAAGATCTCGCGTCGTGTCGGATCCGCCAGGGCGGCGAACCCGGATCGGTCAGCCATCACCAACGGTAAGTTACCGCTTACGGATGGCCTCCACAACCCTCCCGACGGGCGAAGCGGCGGGGCTATACTCGCCGTCGTCGAGGCGGACTGGTGCCGCCCGCGCTCGAAAAAGGGGCGCACGGCAGCCCGGTCACCGGCAGTCACCACTGCACAGTCAGCACCTCGGACCCGGCGTCGGGACCGCACGGGACACATACGGACGCACACCACTCATCCGTCACTGTTCCCTGGAGGCCCCGTGCCCACCGTGTCCGCCCACGTCGCCCGCACCCTCGCCCAGCACGTCGACCACGTCTTCGGCGTCATGGGCAACGGCAACGCCTGGTTCCTCGACGACGTCGAGCGCCACACCTCCGCCCGCTTCACCGCCGTCCGGCACGAGGCCGGCGGCGTCGTCGCCGCCGACGCCTACTTCCGCGCGTCAGGCCGCATCGCCGCCGCCACCGCCACCTACGGCGCCGGCTTCACCAACACGCTCACCGCGCTCGCGGAGGCCGCGCAGGCGCGGGTGCCCCTCGTGCTCCTCACCGGCGACGAGCCCACATCCGGCCCGCGCCCGTGGGACGTCGACCAGATCGCCATGGCCGCCGCCGTCGGCGCCCGCACCTATACCGTCGGCCGCGCGGACGCCGCCGCGACCACCGTCATCGCGATCGAGCACTCCCTGACCTACCGCGTGCCGGTCGTGCTCGCGATCCCCTACGACGTCGCCGCCCGCGAGGCCGGCCCCGTGCCCGAGGCCCCCGAGCCCGCGCTCCCCGGCCCGCTCGCGCCCGTCGGTCCGTTCGACGCCGCCGCGATCACCGACCTCGCGCGCGCCCTCGCCGGGGCCGAGCGGCCGCTGCTCCTCGCCGGACGGGGCGCGTGGCTGGCCGGCGCGGGCGAGGCGCTGGGCGAGCTCGCCGAGGCCACCGGCGCCCTCACCGCGTCGACGGCCCTCGGCCGCGGCGTCTTCCCCGACGCCCGCTACGACCTCGGCGTCGCCGGCGGCTTCGGCGCCGACGGCGCGATGGCGCTCGTGCGCGAGGCGGACGTCGCCGTCGTCGTGGGCGCGTCGCTCAACCAGTTCACGATGCGGTTCGGGGACCTCTTCTCCCCCGGCACGCGCGTGGTCCAGGTCGACACCGCCGAGGCGGCCACCCACCGTCACGTGGGCTCGTTCATCCGCGGCGACGCCGCCCTCGTGACCCGCGCGCTGCTCGACGAGCTGCGCACCCTCGGGGCCACACCGTCCGGCTGGCGCGACTCCGTCGGCGTCGCGGCGGCCCGCGCCTACGACACCGGCCCCGCCGACGGGATCGCCTCCGACGGCCGGCTCGACCCGCGCGGCGTCGCGAGCCGCATCGGCGCCCTGCTGCCCGCCGACCGCGTCGTCGTCTCCGACGGCGGCCACTTCATCGGCTGGGCCAACATGTACTGGCCGGTGGCCTCCCCCGACCGGATGATGATGGTCGGCACCGCCTACCAGTCCATCGGCCTCGGCTTCCCCAGCGTGCCCGGCGCCGCCGCCGCCCTGCCCGACGCCACCGTCGTCCTCACCACCGGCGACGGCGGCGGCCTCATGGCCCTCGCCGACCTCGAGACCGCCGTGCGCACCGCCGGCGGCCGGGGCGTCGCCGTCGTCTGGAACGACGCCGTGTACGGCGCCGAGGTGCACGTCTACGGGCGGCAGGGCCTCGCCGAGGAGCCCATGCGCATCCCCGAGACCGACTTCGCCGCGCTCGCCGCCGCCGTCGGCGCCGAGGGCGTGGTCGTGCGCACCCTCGACGACCTCGACCGCCTCGGGACCTGGGCGCGCGAGCCCGTCGACCAGCGCCGCTTCCTCATGCTCGACTGCCACGTCTCGCCCACCGTCGTCGCGCCGTGGCAGGAGGAGGTCCTGCGGGTGAGCCGCACGCGTTGAGAGGGCCCCTCGCGTTCGACGTCGAGGTGCGCCCGGAAGCCTGGGGCGCCTACCGCAGCTCGGCGGACAGCAACGCGGCGGCGGCGGGGATCGGCTCGTGGGACGACCGGTCGCTCGGCCAGAGCGTCGCCTCGTCGCCCGGCCAGCGCGGCACGACGTGGACGTGCAGGTGGTCGACCGACTGCCCCGAGAACGGCCCGCTCGCGTTGAGCAGCACCACGCCGGTCGCCCCGAGCGCCCTGGTCATGGCCACCGAGACGCGCTGCACGAGCGCCATCGTCGCGGCCATGACCTGGGGGCTCGCGTCCAGCACCCCGACGCAGTGATCACGGGGGACGACGAGCGTGTGGCCCGGCGCGAGCTCCCCGCCCGGCCGCGGCAGGAAGGCGACCGCGTCCGGCTCGCGCGCGACCCAGGACCCCTCCCCTGACGCGATCAGCCCGCAGAACACGCACGTCGTCGGGTCGCCCACTCCACAGCCTTCCGCTCGGTCCGTCCTGGCCCGGAGGCCGTGGGCATCCTGCCATGCGACCGCCCCGTCCGGGGGCGCCGCCGGGCAGGCCGACGATGACCTGCTCGTCGTCGAACACCTGTTCGAGAACGTGTCGGTGGCGGGTGGTTGAGTGCTCGTATGGCCACCCCGCCCAGCACCGCCGCTTCGCGGCTTGATGCTGCGCTGGACCGGGCGGCGGACGAGCAGGCGGCGGTGAACGCGGCGGCGGGACGGCGCACGGTCGCGCTGGCCGAGGTCCTCGCCACGACGCACGAGTCGGCGATGCTGGACCTGGGCGTGGAGCGGGTGTCGTCGGCTTCTCCGGAGCGTCGCGGCTCGGTCGCGCACCGTGCGCTGGTCGCGGAGGTCGCGTGCGCGCTCGGGGTCAGCGAGCACGTCGCGGCCGGCTGGCTCGCCGACGCCGAGGTCCTGGCCTCGAAGGCGACCGCGACGCTGGAGGCGTTGTGCGCGGGAACGATCAGCTACCAGCACGCGGCCAAGCTCGCGGACGCGGTCGCAGGCCTGCCCCCGAGCGTCGCCGTGCGGGTCGAGCGCGCGGTCCTGGACCGGGCACCCGGGATGACGGCGGCACGGTTCGGGGCGCTCGTCCGCGCCGCGCGGGACCGGCTGCACCCGGTGCCCGCCGAGGTCCGCCACCAGGCCGCCGCCCTGAAGGCGGACGTATGGGTCGACGACGGCACCGACGGGATGTCCTGGCTCACCGCGCACCTGCCGACCCCCGTCGCGCGTGCCGTCTACGACCGCCTGCACCGCACCGCCACCCGCGCCAAGACGGACGGTGACCCGCGCAGGGTCGGGCAGCTGCGCGCCGCGGCCCTGGCCGCCCTCCTCCTCGACGACCACCAGGTGACGGATTCGCACGCCACGCACGCCGCAGGACCGCCAGGCGCGGCAACCAACCCGAACACCCCGCCAGGGACGGCACCACCAGATCTACCGGACCTGCCCGATCCGCTCGCCACGCTGGCGCGCACCGTCCGGCCCGTGGTGCACGTGACCGTCCCGATCACCACCCTCACCGGCACCAGCGAGAGTCCGGGCCTGCTGGACGGCACCATCCCCATCGACGCGGAGACCGCACGCCACCTCACCGCCCGCGCCCCCACCCTGCGACGCCTGCTCACCGACCCCGTCACCGGCGCGATGCTCACCGTCGACCGACGCTCCTACGTCGTGCCCGCCGACCTACGCGCCTTCCTCACCCAACGCGACCTCACCTGCCGGTTCCCCGGCTGCCGCATCCCCACACGACGCTGCGACCTCGACCACACCACCGCCTGGGAGCACGGCGGCACCACCGACGCCACCAACCTCGCCGCACTGTGCCGCCGTCACCACACGTTGAAGCACGAGTCCCGATGGACCGTCGAACACCTCCACGACCGGCCGGGCGGCCGGCCCGGCACCGGCGTCCTGGCCTGGACCTCACCCCGCGGCCGCACCTACCTCACCGAGCCCGGATCCGCGGACCACACCCTCGACCACCTCGACGCCTGGGCCACCGAGACACAGCACCTCGCCCTCCAGACCGCGGCCGAGGCGTCGGCAACCGAGACCGAGACACCGGCGCCCGAACGGGCGGGGTATTCCCCTCCAGCCGAGCGCGTGAGCCCCGGACGAGCAGGTCCCGAACCCGGCGACCCGCCGTTCTGACGACGCCGCCAGGACGGCCGCTCAGCCGACGCCGGGCGGGCCGTCCAGCACCGTCGGGGCGTACTCGAGCAGCTGCAACCGGCCGTCGAGGGTGCGGCTGTCGAGGAGCTCCAGGCGAACGTCGGGCCAGCCGTCGTAGAGGCGGTCGCCGCCGCTGGCGCCGTTGACCACGGGGAACACCACCACACGGATCCGGTCGACAAGTCCCGCGGTCAGCAGCGAGCGGGCCAGCCCCCGGCTGCCGATGGTCCGGAGCGGCACGTCGCCCTCCTTCATCGCGCGCACGGCCGCGACGGCGTCGCCCGCGACGAGCGTGGTGTTGGCCCATTCCAGCGGCTCGGTGAGGGTCCGGGAGAACACGACCTTCGGCCGCGCCGTGACCTCGGCCATCTCCTCCTCGCCGGTCTCCGCGAACCGCGCGAACAGCCGGTAGGTCGTGGCGCCCAGCAGCGTCGTCCACTCCTGCCGGCCGTCCTCCTCGAGGAACGCGAAGTAGTCCGGCCCGCCCATGCCCCACAGGCCGGGCCACCCCTCGGCGGAGCCGAACCCGTCGAGCGAGGTGATGTAGTCGATCATCAGGTCTGCCATCGCGGGGCCTCCTCGGCCGCTGGCCACTCCTGGTCGCCCCCAGTATCGCCACCGCCGGACGCCGTCGCCCGCGGGCCTCAGCGCGGCAGCACCTCGCGGAGCGCGGCCATGAACTCCTCGTAGTGGCCGTACCAGACCGAGTGCGCCGCCCCGGGCACGTCGCGCACGACCACCCCGCCCGCCGCGAGGCGTGCCGCGTCGTCGTCGGGGACGAAGGCGCTCGGCGCGGGACGGATCACGGCCGCGCCGGCGGGCAGCGGCCAGTCCCCGTCCGGCGACGACACGACGGCCGCGGCGGTGACCGGGTCGAACGCCTCCGCGGCCGCGGCCTCGACCCGCGCGTCCTGCTCGCCGTAGTGCGGGCGCGTGCGCCGGAGATCGTCGTACGTGCGGGCCCGGCGGTCGCGCTCGTAGTCCGCGCGGAGCTCCACCGGGTCGCCGCCGCCGCGGAACCGCGGCAGGGCGTCGACCAGCACCGTCCTGGCCGGCCGGAGCTCCGCGCGCGCGGCGGCGAGCACCACTCCTCCGTACGAGTGGCCGACGGCGATCTCGGGCCCGGCAGTCGACCGCTCCCGGAAGGTCGCGACGACGGCCCGCGCCGCCCGCGGCACGGTGAGCTGAGGGTCCCGCGGGGAGCTGCCGTGCCCGGGCAGGTCCGGTGCCAGGACCCGCCACCCCGACTCCGCGAGCGCCGGCCCGACGCGCCACCAGGAGTCCCCCGACCCCATGAACCCGTGCAGCAGCAGGGCCGTGCGGTCGCCGCCGCCCCACTCACGCACGTGCAGCCGCGGCAGGTCGCCGTTCATCGGCCGCGCACGGGCCGGGTCGCGGTCCCGTCCTTGCGCCGGTACGTCATTGCGGCAGCACCTCGTCGTCGCGGTGCGTGCCGTAGAACTCCGACTGGCGCCGCATCGTCTCGCGCATCGGCGTGTCCCGCGTCGCCCCGTAGACGGTGCCCGGGAAGTCGAGCTCGCGCTGCACGGCCCAGATCTCGTCGTGGCTGCCGGGCGGCAGGATCCGGGCCGGGTCGCCCACGGCGACCCACCCGATCGGCACGACCGCGCCGGGCGGGAGGACGGTGTTGACGTGCACGACGCCGTGGATGCGTACCTCGGCCCCGGCGCCGATCCGGCTGCCCGGGAACAGCGCGGCACCGGTCGCGACGAACGCCTCGTCCTCGACCGTGCTGCCGTTGACGTGGGCGTGCGGGCCCACCAGCACGGCGTCGCCCAGGCGCGCGTCGTGGCCGCTGCGGCCGCGCACGAGCGCCTGCTCCATCACCACGGTGTCGCGGCCGACGACGACGGTGCCGTCCTCGGCGGAGAGGACGGCACCGTGCAGGATCCGCGCCCCGGCCGCCACGTGCACGTCGCCGACCAGCACCGCCGTCGGTGCGACGTACGCCGACGGGTCGACGGTGGGCGTGTCTCCTCGATGACGGACCAGCATGGCCGGGACCGTACCAGCCGCGCCCTCCGGCCTCGTCCCGGCTCAGCGGCCGACGAACACCCCGGCGAAGAACGCGGCGAGCTCGTCGGTGGCGTCGAGCGGCAGGATGTGCGCGACGTACTGGTCGGGGCGCACGACGACGACCACGCCGTCGCGGGACAGCTCGCGCTCGGCGAAGATGTCGTCCGGGTTCCAGGCGGACGGGGCGGCCGCGTACACCTTCTCCCAGTCGGTGAGGCCGAGCGGGCCGGTCTGCGGGCGGAACACGTCGGGCACGACGGCGACGTCCACGTCCTCGTACGCCTGCTGGTAGACGACCTTGACGTCGAAGACGGCGTCGACGTCCGCCCCCTCCGGCGTGTACCGCGACACGGGCGACTCGGGCGACGCGAGCCACGCGGCGAACGCGTCCACGGCCGAGCCCTCGCCCGGCGCGGCGGCGTCGGCGAACGCGTAGATCCGCCACCGCCCGTCGGCCTTGGCGTGGTGACCGAGGTGGACGGCGTTGCCGTCGCACACCCGCGTCACCTGGGCGGACTTGAACCGCTTGCCGAGCGGGAACCCGCCGGCGAGCTCCTGGCGCGCGCCGGTGCCGACGATCGACGACGGCGCGTACTGGGTCATGAAGCCGGACGGGAACTCCGACGTCGCGAGGTAGTAGTCGGCGAGCTCCTGCGGGTCGGAGATCTCCTCGGGCTTGCGGGCCATGAGGCTGGACCACTCGCGGTCGAAGTCGATGAGCTGCTGCGCCACGGGCTGCCGCTCGGCGGAGTAGGTGGCCAGGAGCGACTCGGGGCTCAGCCCGGTGAGCACGGACCCGAGCTTCCAGCCGAGGTTGAACCCGTCCTGCATGGACACGTTCATCCCCTGGCCGGCCTTGGCGCTGTGGGTGTGGCAGGCGTCGCCGGTGAGGAAGACGCGCGGGGTGCGGTGCTCCTCGCCGTCGGGCACGTCGTCGAACTTGTCGGTCACGCGGTGGCCGACCTCGTAGACGCTGTGCCAGGCGACCTCCTTCACGTCGAGCGTGTAGGGGCTGAGGATCTCGTTGGCGCGGCGGATGATCTCCTCGATGGGCGTCCTGCGCACCTGGTGGTGATCGTCCGCGGCGACCTCGCCGAGGTCCACGTACAGGCGGCAGAGGTACCCGCCCTCGCGGGGGATGTGCAGGATGTTCCCGGCCTCGGAGTTGATCGCGCACTTGGTGCGCCAGTCGGGGAAGTCGGTGTTGACGAGCACGTCCATGACGCCCCAGGCGTGCGCGGCGAACTCGCCCACGTGCTTGCGGCCGATCGACTCGCGCACGGCGCTGCGGGCGCCGTCGCACCCGGCGACGTACTTGGCGCGCACGGTGCGCTCCTCGCCGGTCCGCTCGCCCGCGCAGTACCGCACGCGCACCTCCACGGGGTACTCGTCGCCGTCGTGCACGGTGAGGCCGAGAAACTCGACGCCGTAGTCGGGCACGATGCGGCCCGGCCCGAGCGCGGCGGCCTCGGCGAAGTAGTCGAGCACGCGCGCCTGGTTGACGATGAGGTGCGGGAACTCGCTGATCTTGAGGCCGTAGTCCTCGGTGCGCGTGGTGCGCACGATCTGCTTCGGGTTCTCGGGGTCCGGGCCCCAGAAGTTCATCCAGCCGATGTTGTAGGCCTCGGCGATGATGCGCTCCGCGAAGCCGAACGCGTCGAAGGTCTCGACGCTGCGCGGCTGGATGCCGTCCGCCTGGCCGAGCACCAGGCGGCCCTCGCGCTTCTCGATGATGCGGGTGGTGACGCCCGGGTACTGCGACATCTGAGCGGCGAGGAGCATGCCCGCCGGCCCCGACCCGACGACGAGCACGTCGACCTCGTCGGGCAGCTCGGCGGGCCGGTCCACACCGGTGCCGGCGGGCGGCTGGACCCGCGGGTCGCCGGAGACGTAACCGTGGTGGTGGAACTGCACGAGCTCTCCTCATCGTCGTCGATGCGCCACCCGACGTCCGCGTCGGGCACCTACGCTAGTGTTCGATATTCGAACACGTCGTTCTACTATTGAATGAAGCGTAACCCACCGGAAGGACTCCCATGCCGGACGCCGGCCCTCCCCCGTCGCAGACCCTCAGCCGCGGCATCCGCATCCTGGAGGTCCTCGCCGACGCCCGCGGGCCCCTGACCATCGACGACGTCGCCGGGCTGCTCGGCGTGCACCGCTCGATCGCCTACCGGCTGCTGCGCACGCTCGAGCACCACGGGCTCGTCGTCCGCGACGCGCACGGCGGCGTCGCGCTCGGCCCGCGCATGGCCGCGCTCGCCGCGGGCGTCGCCCACGACCTGCAGGCCGAGGCGCTGCCCGAGCTCACCGCCGTCGCGAACGAGCTGGGGATGACGTGCTTCCTCGCCGTCCTCGACCACGACGAGTGCGTGACGCTCGTCAGCGTCGAGCCGCGGCACGCCGTCGCGCCCGTGGCCCAGCACCCGGGCGCCCGCCACCCCGTCACGGTGGGGGCGCCGGGCAAGGCGATCCTCACGCAGCTGCCGCCCGCGCAGTGGCCCGACGGCGCCCCCGAGCCCCTGCGTGCCACGGTCGCGGAGGCCGCGGAGCGCGGGTTCGCGACGAGCCGCGACGAGGTCATCCCCAGCCTGGAGTCGGTGGCGGTGCCCCTGGCGCTGCGGGGGCGCGGGCCCGCCGCCATCGCCGTCGTGCACGTCGCGAGCCCGCTCGACGCCCAGCGCATCGCGGACCGGCTCACGGCCTCCGCGAGCGCCGTCCGCGACGCGCTGGGCGGCTGAGGGCTACGCCGCCCGCTCGTCCGCCCCGAGCGCGCCGACGTCCTCCAGCAGGAACCGGGCGCCCTGCTCGCCGATGAGGACCGACGGTGCGTTCGTGTTGCCCGTGGTGACGCGCGGCATGACGGACGCGTCCACCACCCGCAGGTGCTCGATCCCATGCACCCGCAGGCGCGGGTCGACGACGGCGTCCTCGTCCACGCCCATCCGGCAGGTGCCGACCTGGTGGTGGTAGGTGACGACGGTGCGCCGCACGTAGTCCTCCAGCTCGTCGTCCGACACGTCCGGGCCCGGGTAGACCTCCTCGGCGCCCCAGCCCTCGGCGAGCGCCGGGCGCGCGCCGATCGACCGCATCTGCCGCACCGACGCGACCAGCGCGCGCACGTCCTCGGGGTCCGCGAGCGCCTGCAGGTCGATGCGCACCGGGTCGTCGAGCCCGGGGCCGGACAGCGTCAGCGCACCGCGGCTGCGGGGCGAGACGATCCCCGCCAGGAGCGAGAAGCCGTCGTCGCCCACCGGCTCCAGCTCCTCGCCGTACATGGGGACGGAGAAGTGGATCGGCTGGGTGTCGGGCACCTCGAGGTCGGGGCGGCTGCGCCAGAACAGGTGCGTCTGGGTCACGGACACCCCGGACCGCGGCGGGCCCACCGGGCGCTCGGTCGTGCGGAAGACGACGGGCGCCAGCAGGTGGTCGTGCAGGTTGCGCCCCACGCCGGGGGCGTCGCGGACGACGTCGATCCCCAGCGCGGCCAGCTCGTCCGCGGGCCCGATGCCGGACCGCAGCAGGATCGCCGGCGAGTCCAGCGCGCCCGCGGCGAGCACGACCTCGTCGGCGCGCAGCTCGCGGTCCTCGCCGGCGGCGCGGTAGCGCACGCCGACGGCCCGCCCGTCCTCGACGATCACCGAGTGCACGTGGCACCCGGTCTCGATCGTGAGCCGGTCGCGCACCGGCTGCAGGTAGGCGGTCCACGTGTTGACGCGGCGGCCGTCGCGGAGCGTGACCTGCTGCTGGGAGACGCCGTCCAGGTGGTCGCCGTTGTAGTCGGGGTTGTGCTCCAGCCCCTCCTCGACGGCGGCGGCGACGATCGACTCCTGGATCGGGTCGAGCGGGTACCCGTCCTCGACGCACAGCGGGCCGTCGGTGCCGCGCAACGGCGACGGCGCGCCCGAGTACGCCTCGATGTCGCGGTACACCGGCAGCACGTCCTGCCACGACCAGCCCTCGTTGCCGAGCTCGGCCCAGTGGTCGAAGTCGGCCGCGGCGCCGCGCACCCAGATCATCGCGTTGAGGGCGTGCGAGCCGCCCAGCACCTTGCCGCGCGGCAGGTGCAGGCGGCGGCCGGCCGCGTGCTCCTGCGGCACGGTGCGGTAGTCCCAGTCGTCGGCGCTGTGCCAGAGCTCGCCCTGCCGCGCCGGGTCGTGGATGGCCGGGTTGGTGTCCTCTCCCCCGGCTTCCAGGAGGGTGACCTGCACCCCGGCGTCCACCAGCCTGCGGGCCACGACGGAACCCGCCGAGCCGCCGCCCACCACGATCGCTGTCGTCATGTCGTTCCCTCTCAACCGTTGATGACCTGCGGCACGGCCACGGACTTCAGCCCCTCGACGCCGAACTCCAGGCCGTAGCCGGAGGACTTCACGCCGCCGAACGGGACCATCGGGTGCAGGCCGCCGTGGCCGTTGATCCAGACCGTGCCGGCCTGCAGGCGGGCGGCGACGGCGCGCGCCTCGTCGCGGTCGGCCGACCACACGGACGCGCCGAGGCCGACATCGAGCCCGTTCGCCGACGCGACGGCGTCGTCCACGTCCGTGTACCGGATCACGGGCAGCGCCGGGCCGAACTGCTCCTCGTCGACCAGCGGCACGCCGTCGGCGACGTCGGCCACGATCGTGGCGCGGTAGAACAGCGGGCCGAGCTCGGGCGCGGCCTCGCCGCCCGTGACGACGCGCGCGCCGCGAGCCTTCGCGTCCTCGACCAGGCGGGAGACGACGTCGAGCTGCTGCGCGTTCTGCAGCGGGCCCAGCACGTTCTCCTCGTCGAGCCCGACGCCCATGGGCGTCCCGGCGGCGATCGCCGCGAGCTCGGCGACGACGTCCTCGTAGAGCGAGTCGTGCACGTAAAGCCGCTTGAGGGCCGCGCACGTCTGTCCGGTGTTGATGAACGCGCCCCAGAACAGGTCCTGGGCGATGGCCTTCGGGTCCGCGCCCGGCAGCACGATGCCGGCGTCGTTGCCGCCCAGCTCGAGCGTGAGCCGGGCGAGGTTGCCCGCCGACGCCTCGACGATGCGGCGGCCGGTGGCGGTGGAGCCCGTGAACATCACCTTGTCGACGTCGGGGTGCGCGGCCAGGCGGGCGCCCACCTCGCGGTCGCCGGAGACGGCGGTCAGCACGCCGTCGGGCAGGACGTCGTTGAGCACCGCGACCATCGCCAGGACGCTCAGCGGGGTGTGCTCGCTCGGCTTCGTGACCACGGTGTTGCCCATCCGCAGCGACGGCGCGATCTGCCAGATGCCGATCATCATCGGCCAGTTCCACGGGCCGATGGCGCCGACGACGCCCACCGGGCGGTACACGAGCTCGGCGTGCGTCGTCTCGTCGTCGACGAGCACCTCCGGCTCCAGCGCCGTGGTCGCGGCGGTGCGCAGCCAGGCGGAGACGGCGCCCACCTCGAAGCGGGCGTTCGGCCCGTTGAGCGGCTTGCCCTGCTCGCGCGACAGCAGGCGCGCGAGCGGCTCCGCGTGCGCGTCGATCGCGTCGGCGGCCTCCAGCAGCAGCGCGCTGCGGCGCTCGTGCCCGAGGGCGGCCCAGCCCGGCTGCGCCGCGCGCGCGGTCGCGAGCGCGGCCTCCAGGTCGGCGACGGTGTGCTCGGGGGCGCGGCCGATCACCTCCCGCGTGGCGGCGTCGAGGATCTCGCGACCCTCCCCTTCCGGCGGCTGGACGCGGGCGAGCAGGGTGCGCTCGTCGAGCGCCTGGGTGGGTCCGGACATCAGCGTCTCCTCGGTGCGTGTGGTGCGTGGTGCGGCGGTGCGCGGCGGCGCCGCACGCGCGGCACCGGTCCCGTCATTCTCGGGACGCACGG
Source organism: Isoptericola sp. NPDC055063 (assembly GCF_053608125.1). Lineage (NCBI taxonomy): Bacteria > Bacillati > Actinomycetota > Actinomycetes > Micrococcales > Promicromonosporaceae > Isoptericola > Isoptericola sp. NPDC055063. Next base: position 133,380 of record NZ_JBSGUW010000001.1, read on the forward strand.
GCCCTCGAGGCTTGTCGCGCAGCGCACCGTCGATGTCGCAGGAGGCACGGTCGCCTGGCAGAACCGACCGTCCGCAGGCATGGTGGCCCAGGGCGACGGCGCTCGCCGGAACCCGAGGTCCACGCCGAGGAGCGAGGTGTCCCCATGAGCTCACGACCGCCCGTCCCCGCCCGTGCCCGCGTGCCCCGCCGGCACCTCGTGGCGGCCGGCGTCTGCGCCGTCCTGCTCGCGCCGCTCGGCGCCGTACCGGCCGTCGCCGACTCCGCCGCGCAGCCGGTCGAGGGCTCCCTGGCCCTGCGGATCGGCCGCCAGAAGAGCTCGTCCGCGACCCTCGAGGCGTACCTGAGCTGGGCGCGCGCGTACGGGTTCCGGGTCTCGGAGCACCCGTCGTACGGCGGCGTGACCCGCGGGGCGCACGCGACGAGCTCGTGGCACTACGACGGCCTCGCCGCGGACCTCAACTACGGTCCGGCCGGGGCCCCCGCGTCGGAGCGCACGCGGGCGCGCACGGCGATCAAGGTGGCGGACTCGATGGGCCTGGGCGTGATCTACGCGCGCGACGGGACGGCGGGGTCGGCCGCGAGCCACCGCAACCACGTGCACGTCGACGTCGGCACGACGTCCAACTACGGCCGCGGCACCGTGCTCGCGCCCACCGGCTCTCGCACCGCCCAGCGGCTCCAGCGGGTGGCCCACTTCCCGTGGGCGCAGAGCGACAACCTGTGGGGCACGAACACCGACCAGCGGCTGCAGGCGATCCGCGCCGCCTCCCGCATGCACGGCACGAAGTTCCCCTACGGCGTGAGGACGGCGCAGCGCGCGGTGGGCGTCACCGCCGACGGCGTCTGGGGCCCGAAGTCCCGGGCCGCGCACGACAAGACCGTCGCCGCGCTGCAGCGGGTGCTGTCCGTGTCCGCGACCGGCACGTGGGGCCCGGCCACCGAGAGCTCGTACCTCGGAGTACGCAAGAAGCTGCTCCGGTGACCGGGGCGCGCCGGTGCTGGTGCGAGCGCCGTCAGGCCTTCGAGACGCCGTAGATCGGGCTCGCGGCCTGCTCCTGCTCGTGCTCCGGGCCGAGCGGGATGCCGGTGCGGTCGCGCAGCAGCAGCGTGGCGGCGAACGCGACCACCATGACGCCGGCCACGTAGAACGCGACGGACGTGGCGGTGCCCGTCCGCTGCACCAGCCAGGTGGCGATGGTCGGCGCGAACGCGCCGCCCAGGATCGCGCCGATCGCGTAGGTGATGGACACGCCGGAGTAGCGGATCGAGGCGGGGAACAGCTCGGCGAAGTACGCGGCCTGCTGCCCGTAGGTGAACCCGTTGCCGACGGCGAACAGCGAGACGCCGAGGAACAGCAGCCACGGGTTGCCGGTGTTCACCAGCGGGAACAGCAGGAACACGGTGGCCAGGAACGCGACCCAGCCGATGATGTACGTGTTGCGGCGGCCGATGCGGTCGGAGACGGCGCCCGCCGCGAACGTGCAGGCCAGCCAGACGACCGACGCGCCCGCGACGGCGAGCAGCACCGGGGTGCGGTCCATCCCGACGAGGCCGCCGTCGGCCAGCGGCGTGGTCGCGTAGTTCTGCAGGTACCCGCCGGTGGTCATGTAGCCGGCCGCGTTGTTGCCGGCGAACGTGAGGGCCGCGAGCAGCACGAGCAGCCAGTGCTTGCGGAACAGCACGAGGATCGGCGTCTTGGCGGCCGCCTTCTTCTCCGCGATCTCGAGGAAGACGGGGCTCTCCTCCACCGACCGCCGCACGATCATCCCCACGACGATCAGCACCACGCTCAGCAGGAACGGGATGCGCCAGCCCCACTGGAGGAACGCGTCGCCCGGGGAGACGACGCCGGTCATGAGCGCCAGCACGCCGGAGGCGAGGAGCAGGCCGATCGGCACGCCGATCTGCGGGAACGCGCCCATGCGGCCACGGCGGCCGTCGGGCGCGTGCTCGACGGCCATGAGGACGGCGCCGCCCCACTCGCCGCCGGTCGACAGGCCCTGGACGATGCGCAGCAGCACGAGGAGCGCGGGCGCGGCGATGCCGATCGTCTCGTAGGTGGGCAGGACGCCGATGAGGGTCGTCGCGCCGCCCATGAGCACGAGCGTGACGACGAGCATCGCCTTGCGCCCGATCTTGTCGCCGAAGTGGCCGGCGAGGAACGCCCCGAGGGGGCGGAACAGGAAGCTGATCCCCACGGTCGCGAACGACAGCAGGGTGGCCGCGCTCTTGCCGGCCGGCTCGAAGAACAGCGTGCCGAACACGAGTCCGGCGGCGCTGGCGTAGAGGAAGAAGTCGTACCACTCGATGGTGGTGCCGATGACGGTCGCGAAGGCGACCCGTCGGAGCTCGCGGCTCTCGGTGCCACGAGGTGCGGTGCCGTGGGGGGCGGCGGCGGTGCCGGTGGTCATGTCCGGAAGACCTCTCTGTCAGTCCGCGGGTGGTGCAGTGCGCAAGATCGTATATCATCCGAGATACGACATGACAGCCTCGACCTGACAGTGAGGTACCCGTGGTCACCGACGACCAGCCTGCGCACACGACCCGGCCCGGCAAGATCATCGCCGTCCACCTGAACTACCCGTCCCGCGCGGCACAGCGGGGCCGGACGCCGAGCCAGCCGTCCTACTTCCTCAAGCCCGCGTCGTCCCTCGCCGGGACCGGCGGCACGATCGAGCGCCCGCTGGGCACCGAGCTCCTGGCCTTCGAGGGCGAGGTCGCGATCCGCATCGGCACCGCCGCGCGCTGGGTCTCCCCTCGCGAGGGCTGGTCGCACGTCGACGCCGTCACCGCGGCCAACGACTTCGGCCTCTACGACCTGCGCGCCGCCGACAAGGGCTCCAACCTGCGCAACAAGGGCGGCGACGGCTACACGCCGCTCGGCCCGCGCTGGATCCCCGCCGCCGACGTCGACCCGGCGGGCCTGCGCGTGCGCACCTGGGTGGACGGCGAGCTGGTGCAGGACGACTCCACCGGCACCCTGCTGTTCGACTTCGGCCGCCTCGTCGCCGACCTGTCGCAGCACCTCACGCTCGAGCCGGGCGACGTCATCCTCACCGGTACCCCGGCGGGGTCGTCCGTCGTCGGGCCCGGGCAGGTCGTCGAGGTCGAGGTGGACGCCCCGGGGACGCCCGGGGCGCGCGCCTCGGAACCACTGTCGAGCGGCCGCCTCGTCACCACCGTCACCGCCGGCACCCACGCCTTCGGGGACTTCGGCTCGAAGCCCGCCGTCGACGACACGCAGCGCGCCGAGGCCTGGGGCACCCCCGCGCCGGCACCCGAGCCCGCCTTCGTCCTCACCGACGCGATGCGCGAGCGGTTCGCCGGCGTCGCCGTCGCCACGCTGTCCGCCGCGCTGCGCAAGCGCGGCTACACCGACGTCTTCGTCGAGGGCGTGCACGGCAACCACCCCGGCGACCGGTTCGTCGGCACCGCCCGCACGCTGCGGCTCATCCCCTTCCGCCCCGACCTGTTCGCCTCCCACGGCGGCGGCTTCAACGCGCAGAAGCGCGCGTTCGACGCCGTCGAGCCGGGCGAGGTGATCGTCGTCGAGGCCCGCGGCGAGCGCGGCACCGGCACCGTGGGCGACGTCCTCGCCCTGCGCGCCCAGGTGCGCGGCGCCGCCGCGATCGTCACGGACGGCGGCGTCCGCGACGCCGACGCCGTGGCCGAGATCGGCATCCCCGTGTTCTCCCAGGGCCCGCACCCGTCCGTCCTCGGGCGCAAGCACGTGCCGTGGGAGACCGACGTGACCGTCGCCTGCGGCGGCGCGGCCGTCCAGCCGGGCGACGTCGTCGTCGGCGACGGCGACGGCGTCCTCGTCATCCCGCCGGCCCTCGTCGAGGAGGTGCTCGCCGAGGCCGAGGCCCAGGAGGCCGCCGACGCGTGGGTCACCCAGCAGGTCGCCGCCGGGGCCCCCGTCGACGGGCTGTTCCCCATGAACGCGCAGTGGCGGGCGCGGTACGAGCGGGAGACGAGCGCCGGATGAGCACCCCGACCGCGGTGGGCGTGAGCAAGTCCCAGCGCGCGTACGCCTACCTGCGCGAGCGGATCGAGGACGGGCGCTTCGTGCCCGGCTACCGCCTCGTGCTGGCGCAGCTCGCGGGCAACCTCGACATGTCCGTGGTGCCGGTGCGCGAGGCGATCCGCCGCCTCGAGGCGGAGGGCCTGGTGACGTTCGAGCGCAACGTCGGCGCGCAGGTCGCCCTCATCAAGGAGGCCGAGTACCAGCACACGATGGAGACCCTCGCCCTCGTCGAGGGCTTCGCCACCGCGCTGTCCGCCCCGCACCTGTCGGCCGCGCAGCTCGACGCCGCCCGCGCCGTCAACGCGCGGATGCGGGAGTGCCTCGCCGACTTCGACCCGCACCGCTTCACGGAGCTCAACCTGGAGTTCCACGCCGTGCTGTTCGAGCCGTGCCCCAACCCGCACGTGCTCGACCTCGTCCACCGCGGCTGGCGGCGGATGACCGTGCTGCGCGACTCGTCGTTCTCGTTCGTGCCCGGCCGGGCCCACGAGTCCGTCGCGGAGCACGACGCGATCCTCGACCTCGTCGTCCGGCTGCAGGCCGGCGACGCCACCCCGGACGAGGTCGAGCTCGCCGCCCGCCACCACCGCACCCACACCCTCGACGCCGTGCTCGCCTTCCAGGAGCAGCACCGCTCGCACACGCAGGAGAAGTGATGACCGACCAGACCACGCAGACCCACCGTCCCGCCGACCTGCCCACGGCGATCCGGCACTACGTCGACGGCCGCTTCGTCGACTCCGTCGACGGCGCCACCTTCGACGTGCTGGACCCGGTCTCGAACGAGACGTACCTCCAGGCCGCCGCGGGCAAGAAGGCCGACGTCGACGCCGCCGTCGCCGCGGCCCGCCGCGCCTTCACCGAGGGCCCGTGGCCGAAGATGCTGCCGCGCGAGCGCTCGCGGGTGCTGCACAAGATCGCCGACCTCGTGGAGTCGCGCGACGCCCGCCTCGCCGAGCTGGAGTCGTTCGACTCCGGCCTGCCGATCACCCAGGCGCTGGGCCAGGCGCGTCGCGCCGCCGAGAACTTCCGCTTCTTCGCGGACCTGATCGTGGCGCAGGCCGACGACACCTACAAGGTGCCCGGCCGCCAGATCAACTACGTCAACCGCAAGCCCATCGGCGTCGCCGGCCTCATCACGCCGTGGAACACCCCGTTCATGCTCGAGTCGTGGAAGCTCGCCCCCGCGCTCGCCACCGGCAACACGGTGGTGCTCAAGCCCGCCGAGTTCACGCCGCTGTCCGCGTCCCTGTGGGCCGGGATCTTCGAGGAGGCCGGGCTGCCGCAGGGCGTGTTCAACCTCGTCAACGGCCTGGGCGAGGAGGCCGGCGACGCGCTGGTCAAGCACCCCGACGTGCCGCTCATCTCCTTCACCGGCGAGAGCAGCACCGGCCAGCTGATCTTCGGCAACGCCGCCCCGTACCTCAAGGGCCTGTCGATGGAGCTGGGCGGCAAGTCCCCCGCCGTCGTCTTCGCCGACGCCGACCTCGACGCCGCGATCGACGCGACGATCTTCGGCGTCTTCTCCCTCAACGGCGAGCGCTGCACCGCCGGCTCGCGCATCCTCGTGGAGCGCGCCGTCTACGACGAGTTCGTCGAGCGGTACGCCGCCCAGGCGAAGCGCGTGCGCGTCGGGTACCCGCACGAGAAGGACACCGAGGTGGGCGCGCTGGTGCACCCGGAGCACTTCGAGAAGGTCATGAGCTACGTCGAGCTCGGCAAGACCGAGGGCCGGCTCGTGGCCGGCGGCGGCCGCCCCGAGGGCTTCGAGACGGGCAACTTCGTCGCCCCGACGGTCTTCGCCGACGTGAAGCCCGACGCCCGGATCTTCCAGGAGGAGATCTTCGGCCCCGTCGTCGCCATCACGCCGTTCGACACCGAGGAGGAGGCGCTCGAGCTCGCCAACGGCGTGAAGTACGGCCTCGCGGCGTACATCTGGACCAACGACCTCAAGCGGGCCCACAACTTCTCCCAGGCCGTCGAGGCCGGGATGGTCTGGCTGAACTCGAACAACGTGCGCGACCTGCGCACCCCGTTCGGCGGCGTCAAGGCGTCCGGCCTGGGCCACGAGGGCGGCTACCGCTCCATCGACTTCTACACCGACCAGCAGGCCGTGCACATCACTCTCGGCAAGGTCCACAACCCCACCTTCGGCAAGAACTGAGAACGGCAAGGACGCCCACGATGACCCACCTGAACGACCGCACCCTCACCTCCTCGGGCTTCTACGTCTCCCAGGAGGCGCCGATCCACTCGGACAACCCGGTCCCCACGCCGTCGAGCCCCGCGCCCGACATCCTGCGCTGCGCGTACATGGAGCTCGTCGTCACGGACCTCGCCGCCTCGCGCGAGTTCTACGTCGACGTGCTCGGCCTGTACGTCACCGAGGAGGACGAGCGCACCGTCTACCTGCGCTCCACCGAGGAGTTCATCCACCACAACCTGGTGCTGCGCCAGGGCGACGTGGCCGCCGTCGCCGCGTTCTCCTACCGCGTGCGCACGCCGGAGGACCTCGACAAGGCCGTCGCCTTCTACACCGAGCTCGGCTGCGAGGTGCGCCGCGAGCCGGGCGGCTTCACGAAGGGCATCGGCGAGTCGGTCCGCGTGATCGACCCGCTCGGCTTCCCGTACGAGTTCTTCTACCAGACCGAGCACGTCGAGCGGCTGTCGTGGCGCTACGACCTGCACACCCCCGGCGAGCTGGTGCGCCTGGACCACTTCAACCAGGTCACGCCGGACGTGCCGCGCGCCGTGAAGTTCATGCAGGACCTGGGCTTCCGCGTCACCGAGGACATCCAGGACGACGCCGGCACGGTCTACGCGGCGTGGATGCGCCGCAAGCCCACCGTGCACGACACGGCCATGACCGGCGGCGACGGCCCGCGCATGCACCACGTGGCCTTCGCGACGCACGAGAAGCACAACATCCTCGCCATCTGCGACAAGCTCGGCGCGCTGCGCCGCTCGGACGCCATCGAGCGCGGCCCGGGCCGCCACGGCGTCTCGAACGCGTTCTACCTCTACCTGCGCGACCCCGACGGGCACCGCGTCGAGATCTACACGCAGGACTACTACACCGGCGACCCGGACAACCCCGTCGTCACGTGGGACGTGCACGACAACCAGCGCCGCGACTGGTGGGGCAACCCCGTCGTGCCGAGCTGGTACACCGAGGCGTCCCTCGTGCTCGACCTCGACGGCAACCCGCAGCCCGTCGTCGCCCGCACCGACGACTCCGAGATGGAGGTGACGGTCGGCGCCGACGGCTTCTCCTACACCCGCCGGGACGACGCCGACGGCGGCGGCGTGCAGGGATTCAAGCTCGGGGAGACGCTGTGAGCGACGGCGAGCGCACCCTCGACGACGCGGCCGTCGTCGCGATCGCGGACGAGCTCGCCGAGGCCGACCGCACCCGCACCCCCGTGCCGCTGCTCACCGCGCGGCACGAGGGGATGACGGTCGCCGACGCGTACGCCGTGCAGCGCACCTGGCGCGAGCGCGGCGAGGCGCGCGGGCGTCGCGTCGTCGGGCACAAGATCGGCCTCACGTCGAAGGCCATGCAGGCCGCGACCGGCATCACCGAGCCGGACTACGGCGTGATCTTCGACGACATGGTGCTCGAGTCCGGCAGCGTCGTGGAGCACGCCGCGTACTCCAACGTGCGCGTCGAGGTGGAGCTGGCGTTCGTCCTCGCCACCCGGCTGGAGGGCCCCGGCGTCACCGTCACCGACGTGCTGCGTGCCACCGACCGCGTCGTGCCGGCGCTGGAGATCCTCGACGCCCGCGTCGAGATGCCGGGCCGCACCATCGTCGACACGATCAGCGACAACGCCGCGATGGGTGCGATGGTGGTGGGCGGGCGGCCCGTCCGGGTCGACGACGTCGACCTCCGGTGGGTGTCCGCGCTGCTGTACCGCAACGAGACGATCGAGGAGACGGGCGTCGCCGCGGGCGTGCTGGGGCACCCTGCCGCCGGCGTCGCCTGGCTCGCCAACAAGCTGGCCGCGCACGGCGACTCGCTCGCCGCGGGCGAGACCGTCCTGGCCGGGTCGTTCACGCGCCCCACGTGGGTGCACCCCGGCGACACCGTGCACGCCGACTATCACGCCGGAACTGGATCCCTGGGGGCCGTGACATGCCGCTTCGTCTGACACCGGACCGCTCGCTCGCCGCGATGCTCGCGGAGGCCGGGGACGAGGGCCGCCCGCTCGTCGGCGCCTGGTCGTCGATGGGCAGCCCCGTGGCCGCGGAGATCCTGGCCGGCAGCGGCCTGGACGTCGTGCTGGTCGACGGCGAGCACGGGCCCAACGACCTCACCACGGTCCTCGCGCAGCTCCAGGCGACCGCCGCGTACCCCGTCGCCACGCTGGTGCGGGTGCCGTCGGGCGACCCCGTCGGCCTCAAGCGGGTGCTCGACCTCGGCGCCACCAACGTCCTGGTGCCCATGGTCGACTCCGCCGCCGAGGCCGCGGACGCCGTCCGCGCCGTCCGCTACCCGCCCGCCGGCGTGCGCGGCGTCGGCAGCGCGCTCGCCCGCTCCTCGCGGTGGAGCCGCGTGCCCGGGTACCTGGGCGGTGCGGACGACGGCATCACGCTGGTCGTGCAGCTCGAGACGCGGGCCGCGATCGAGGACGCTGCAGGCATCGCCGGGACCGATGGCGTCGGCGCCGTGCTCATCGGGCCCGCGGACCTCGCGGCGTCCCTCGGCCACCTCGGGCAGCAGGACCACCCGGAGGTCGTCGACGCGGTGCTCGGCGCGATCGCCGCGTGCCGCGCCGCCGGCACGCCCGTCGGCGTCAACGCCTTCGACCCGGCCATGGCCGACCGCTACCTCGACGCCGGCGCGTCGTACGTCGTCGTCGGCGCCGACGTCACCCTGCTCGCGCGCGGCACGGAGCAGCTCGCCGCGCGCGTCGCCTCGCGCAACGACAGCAAGGACAACGACAGCAAGGACGGTGAGACCCGATGACGACCGTGTCGACAGTCTCGGCCCGCGAGCGCGCGGCCGAGCTCCTGACCACCACGCCCACCGGGCTGCTGATCGGGGGTGCCTGGCGCGACGCGTCGGACGGCGGCACGTTCGCCGTCGAGAACCCCGCCACCGAGGAGACGCTGGCGCGGGTCGCCTCCGCGACGAGCGACGACGCGCGCGCTGCCCTCGACGCGGCCGCGGCGGCGCAGGAGTCGTGGGGCGCGACCTCCGCGCGGGAGCGCGCCGAAATCCTGCGACGCGGGTTCGCCCTCGTGCAGGAGCGCCGCGAGGACCTCGCCCTGCTCATGACGTTGGAGATGGGCAAGCCCCTGGCCGAGGCCCGCGGCGAGGTCACCTACGGCGGCGAGTTCCTGCGCTGGTTCGCGGAGCAGGTCACCCACGACGACAGCCGGTACGCGCACTCCCCCGAGGGCACGCTGCGCCTTCTCGTGCAGCGCCGCCCGGTAGGCCCGTCGCTGCTCATCACGCCGTGGAACTTCCCCCTCGCGATGGCCACCCGCAAGGTGGCGCCCGCCGTCGCCGCCGGCTGCACCATGGTGCTCAAGCCGGCCCGGCTCACGCCGCTGACGTCGCTGCTGTTCGCGCAGCTCATGGTCGAGGCCGGGCTGCCCGACGGCGTGCTCAACGTGGTGCCGTCGGCCTCCGCGGCGGCCGTCAGCGAGCCGCTGATGGCCGACCGGCGGCTGCGGAAGGTCTCGTTCACCGGCTCGACGCCGGTCGGGCAGAACCTGCTGCGGGCCGCCGCCGAGAACGTGCTGCGCACCTCGATGGAGCTGGGCGGCAACGCCCCGCTGATCGTCTTCGAGGACGCCGACCTGGACGCCGCCGTCGACGGCGCCATGGCCGCCAAGCTCCGCAACGGCGGGGAGGCGTGCACCGCGGCGAACCGCTTCTACGTGCACGAGTCCGTGGCCGACGAGTTCGTCTCCCGCCTCGCCGAGCGCTTCCGCGCCGTCGCCGTCGGGAACGGCCTGGACGACGGCACGACCCTCGGCCCGCTCGTCGAGGCCAAGGCCGTGGACTCCGTCGCCGCGCTCGTGGACGACGCCGTCACGCGCGGCGCGCAGGTCGTCGTCGGCGGCACGCGCCCCGACGGCCCTGGCCACTTCTACCCGGCCACCCTGCTGCGCGACGTCCCCGCCGACGCCCGCTGCATGACCGAGGAGATCTTCGGCCCCGTCGCCCCCGTCGCCACGTTCCGCACCGAGGACGAGGCGGCCGAGCTCGCCAACTCCACCGAGTACGGGCTGGCGTCGTACGTGTTCACCGGGGACGTCCGTCGTGGGCTCGCGTTCGCCGAGCGACTCGAGTTCGGCCTGCTGGGCCTCAACGCGGGAGTCATCTCCAACGCGGCCGCGCCGTTCGGCGGCATGAAGCAGTCCGGCACCGGCCGCGAGGGCGGCTTCGAGGGCATCTCCGAGTACCAGGAGACGCAGTACGTCGGCATGCCCCTCTGAGCGCGAGGTAGTCCGGATCCCCGCGAGGTAGTTCGAGATTGCGCGAGGTAGTTCCGAAAATGCCGAGGTAGTTCGAGAATCCGCGAGGTAGTTGACTACCTCGCCGAGTTTCGAACTACCTCGGCATTTTCGGAACTACCTCGCGGGGATCGGGACTAACTCGCGGCTCAGCCCCAGACGAGGCCGCGCGACGGGTCCTCGAGCACCTTCGCGACGTCGGCCAGGTAGCGGGCGGCGAGCTCGCCGTCGACCAGGCGGTGGTCGACGGACAGCGCCAGCTGCGTGACCCAGCGCGCCTTGATCTTGCCCTTGTGCACCCACGGCTGCTTGCGGATCGCGCCGAACGCGAGGATCGCCGCCTCCCCCGGGTTGAGGATCGGGGTGCCGGTGTCGGTGCCGAAGATGCCCACGTTGGTGATGGTGATCGAGCCGTCGGCCATGTCCGCGGGCTGCGTGCGGCCGGCGCGCGCGGTGGAGGTGAGGGACGCGATCGCCTTCGCCAGGCCGAGCAGGTCGAGGGTGTGCGCGTCCTTGATGTTCGGCACGACGAGCCCGCGCGGCGTCGCCGCCGCGATCCCCAGGTTCACGTAGTGCTTGTAGACGATCTCCTGCGACGCCTCGTCCCAGCTCGCGTTGATCTGCGGGTGCCGGTTGACCGCCAGCAGCATCGCCTTGGCGGCGACGAGCAGCGGCGTGACGCGCACGTCCGCGAAGTCGCGGTCCTCCTTCAGGGTGGCGACCAGGCGCATCGTCTTCGTGACGTCGATCGTCTGGAAGACGGTCACGTGCGGGGCGGTGAAGGCGCTGGCCACCATCGCCTCGGCCGTGCGCTTGCGGACCGACTTCACCGGCACGCGCGTCTGGCGGCCGTCGCCGCTGACCGTGCCGGACGCGAGCCACGGCCGGTCGTCATCCGGGTACGTGGCCAGCGGCTTCGGCGCGGCGCCCTCGGCGTGCGCGACGACGTCCTCCCGCGTGACGATCCCGCCCGGGCCCGTGGGGTGCACGGACGCGAGGTCGACGCCGAGGTCCTTGGCGAGCTTGCGCACCGGCGGCTTGGCCAGCACGCGGGCGCGCTCGGCAGTGGGGGTGGACGCGGCGCCGGACGACGACGGCACGCTGGCCATCGGCTTCTCGATCGCCGGGCCCGCCGGGGCGGGTACCGGGGCCGGCGTCGGAGCTGCGGCCGGCACAGATGTCGGCGCGACCGGGGCGGCAGGGGCCGCGGGCGCCGGGCTCGGGACCTCGGCCTCGGGGGCCGCGCCGCGACGGCGCCGTCGTCGGCCGCCGCCCGCGCCATCACCCGTGCCGTACCCGACCAGCACGGAGCCGGAGCCCCCTGCCGACGCCTCCTCGGACGCGTCGCCCGAGCCGTAGTAGGTGGGCGCGTCGGAGCCCCCGGGGGCCGGCGCGTCGGTGGTGATCTCGATGATCGCGGTGCCGACGTCGACCGTCGTGCCCTCCTCCGCGAGCAGCGCCGTGACGGTGCCGGCCCACGGCGACGGCAGCTCGACGAGCGACTTGGCGCTCTCGATCTCCACGATCACCTGGTTGACGGCGACGGTGTCGCCGACGGCGACGCGCCACTCGACGATCTCGGCCTCGGTGAGGCCCTCGCCCACGTCGGGCAGGGGGAAACGCTGGGTGCTCATCGGTCTCCTCGGCTCCGCTCTCAGTGGGCCAGCACGCGGTCGACGGCGTCCACGACGCGGTCGACGCTCGGCAGGTACTCGTGCTCCAGCTTCGCGACGGGGTACGGCGCGTGGAAGCCGCCCACCCGCAGCACGGGCGCCTCGAGCGAGTAGAAGCATTCCTCGCTGACGCGCGCCGCGACCTCGGCGCCCGAGCCGAGGAACGTGGGCGCCTCGTGCACGACGACGCAGCGGCCGGTGCGCTTCACCGACTCCGCGACGGCGGTCACGTCGAGCGGCGAGATCGAGCGCAGGTCGACGACCTCCGCGCTGGTGCCCTCGGCGGCCAGGGTGTCGGCGGCCTTGAGCGCCGTCGCGACGGTGGGCCCGTAGGCGACGAGCGTGACGTCGGTGCCGGGCCGGGCGACGCGCGCCCGGTTGAGCACGTCCGCGGCGCCCGCGGCGGCCACGGTCGGGTAGGCCCTGCGCTCGACCTCGCCCTTGGACCAGTAGCGGCCCTTCGGCTCGAAGAACAGCACCGGGTCCGGCGACGCGACGGCCGCGCGGATCATGTCGTAGGCGTCCTGCGGGGTGGACGGCGACACGACGCGCAGGCCGGGCGTGTGCGCGAACAGCGCCTCCGGGCTCTCCGAGTGGTGCTCCACCGCGCCGATGCCGCCGCCGTAGGGGATGCGGATGACGACGGGCACCTGCAGCCGACCGCGCGACCGGTAGTGCATCTTGGCGAGCTGGGTCGTGATCTGGTCGTAGGCCGGGAAGACGAACCCGTCGAACTGGATCTCGCACACCGGCCGGTAGCCGCGCAGCGCCATGCCGATCGCGGTGCCGACGATGCCGGACTCCGCGAGCGGCGTGTCGACCACGCGGTCCTCGCCGAAGTCCTTCTGCAGCCCGTCGGTGACGCGGAAGACGCCGCCGTTGCGGCCCACGTCCTCGCCCATGACGAGGACCTTCGGGTCGGACTCGAGGGCGGAGCGCAGGCCCTCCGTGATGGCGCGCGCGAAGGTGAGGGTCTCGCTCATCGGGTCGCCTCGCTCGTCTCGTTCTCGTACTGCTCGAACCACGCCCGCTCGGCCGTGACCTGCGCGTGCTCGGTGGCGTACACGTGCTCGAACATCGTCGCGGTGGGCGGGGCGCCCAGCTCGCGGACCTCCGTGCGCAGCCGCTCGCCGAGTGCGTCGGCCTCGGCCTCGATGCCGGCCGCCCAGTCGTCGTCCCAGGCGTCCTCGGCCCGCAGCAGCGCAGCGAGGCGGTCGATCGGGTCACGCCGGGCCCAGTAGTCCTCCTCGGCGCGCGACCGGTACCGGGTCGGGTCGTCGGAGGTGGTGTGCGCGCCCATGCGGTACGTGTACGCCTCGACGAAGGTGGGGCCGCCGCCGGAGTGCGCGCGCTCGATCGCCTCGGCGGTGACGGCGTAGCAGGCGAGGACGTCGTTGCCGTCCACGCGGACGCTGGGGATGCCGAAGCCCTCCCCGCGCCGGTACAGAGGCGAGCGCGTCTGGCGCGACGTCGGCTCGGAGATCGCCCACTGGTTGTTCTGCAGGAAGAACACGACGGGCGCGTTGTTCACGGCCGCGAACACCAGCGCCTCGCTCACGTCGCCCTGGCTGGTGGCGCCGTCGCCGAAGTAGGTCACGACGGCAGCGTCGCGCTCCGGGTCGCCGGTGCCGACGGCGCCGTCGCGCTGGACGCCCATCGCGTAGCCGGTCGCGTGCAGCACGTGCGAGCCGATGACGAGCGTGTACAGGTGCACGTTGTGCTCGGCCGGGTCCCAGCCGCCGTGGTCCTCGCCGCGGTACAGGCGGAGACGGTCGACCGGGTCGACGCCGCGCGCCTGCAGCACCCCGTGCTCCCGGTACGAGGGGAACACGTAGTCCTGCGGCGACAGGGCGTACGCCGACCCGACCTGGGCGGCCTCCTGGCCACGGCCCTGCGCGTACAGCGCGAGCTCGCCCTGCCGCTGCAGGGCCGTGGCCTCGTCGTCGAACCGTCGCGTCAGCACCATGTCGCGGTACAGGGCGCGCAGGTCCTCGGAGGTGAGGTGGTCGACACGCGAGCGGTAGGTCGCGTTGTCGGGTTCGACGACACGCTCGCCGGTGGGCGAGACGAGCTGGATCAGGGGTTCGACGTCAGGCGTGACGTCGGCGGGCGCGACGTCGGGCTCGCCGGTGGTGGTCTGCGGCACGCGTTCTCCTTCGCTGGCGGCCCCCGGGCGGGGCGGGCTGCTCCGGCACGGACGAGGTCCCGGTGCCACCCGAACGGTGGACCCACCGGAACCTACGCCTTCGTAGCCTACGCCAGCGTAGGTTGCCGTCCATGGGGCGCACCCCCCGACGGCGCTACCAATGTCCCCCCGCTCAGTTTGGAGGGTTCCTCCAAAGCCGCCGCGGCCCGCGGCCGCCCCCGCAGGTCAGCGCGGGTATGCCTGGCCCACCCGCAGCGCGTCCCGCTCCCGCAGCACCGGCCAGCGCGAGAACGCGAACACGAGGAACATCACCACGTTGAGGATCGGCACGATGCCGACGAGGATCCACCAGCCCGAATAGCCCGCCTTCTGGATGATCCGGATGTACGCGATCAGGAAGAGCACGGCGATCGCGAGGTAGACGACGATCGCGGCCGTGCCGAACAGCCAGCCGTAGTCGTCCGTGAGCTGGTCGTAGTCCCAGGTGTCCATGGGCAGCGAGTCTTCCCGGCCGCGGCCAGGTCGCAACCCGGACGCACGGGGTCAGGCAGCACGGCAGCACGGCGATCAGGCGGCCCGCCAGGAGTCCGTGTCGTCGTCGAGCCGCCAGTCGCGCGCGGTGCCCGGGTCCGCCGCCGCCCCTGCGAACCAGAACGTCGCGTCCGGGTCCCAGTCGGCGAGCACCGACGCGACGCCGTCCGACACCGGTACGGGCAGCCCCGCCGTCGTGAGGTACCCGCGCGTCGTGAGGTGCACGGCGTCCGCCTCGCGCGCCACCGCGGACCAGTCGGGGAGCACCCACGTGCCGTCGCGGCCGGTGGCGCGGTACCAGTCGTGCCGCCGCGAGGCGGTCACCTCCAGCGGGTGCCGGCGGCACAGGTCGGCCCAGTCCCCCGGCCCGTCGACCTCCAGCACCCGGGCGTCGTCGGCCACCGCGACCGCGCGCACGCTGCCGCGCTCCCAGCCGGAGTCGTCCTCCACGAGCCACAGCCCGACCGGCCCGACGGCGCCCAGGTCGCGGGTGGTGCGCAGCAGCTCGTGGGGCGGCACCGACCACCACTCACCGCTCCAGCTCGCGCGCGGGTCGGCCGGTCGTTCGCGTGCCGCGGTCCGCTCGCCCGCGTGGGTCTCGGAGCGCCACGCGGCGAGGGCGTCGGGCCGGCCCGCCGCCGTCGTGCCGGGCGGGCCGAGCCGACCGTCGTCGTACCAGACCACCTCGCGCTGGGTGGTGGCCGGCGCCGCCGTGGACCACCAGGCGGCCGACGGCGCGGCGAGCAGCGCCTCGGCCACCGGGCCGAGGGCGGCCGCCACCTCCGGCGTCGCGGCGAGCACGTCCTCGCCGTCCGGCTCCTGCCAGTAGCGGGCGTTGCCGACCGCCGACTCGAGGGCCCGGAGCAGCTGCCGCTCGTCGGGCACGGTGAACGTCGCGCCCTGCAGGCGCCGCACCACGTCGCCGGGCACCAGGCGCGGCCGGTCCGCGACGCCCTGCCCGAACATCACCCGCGAGGTCCCGGCGCCGGGGTCCAGGTCGTACGCGGCGTAGAAGATCGCCAGCCGCACGTCGTCGTCCTGCGCCTGCGCGAGCTCCAGGCACAGCCTGCGGCCGCGCGGCCCGGACAGCAGCGCGGCGGCATCGAGGCGGGTGGTCCCGGGCATGCGCCCACCCTAGGAGCCCCCGGCGAGGCGGGCGGGTGTCGGTGGCCGGCGGGAGGCTGGGGGCTCACCTCGACGAAGGGACACCCCATGGCCGCGCAGTCGACGCCGACGCCCGTCAACCCGCCCGAGCTGCACCAGAACCCCGCGTTCGCGTGGGGCATGATCCTGCCCGCCGGGCGCACGCTGTACGTGGGCGGCCAGAACGGGACGGGGCCCGACGGCGCGCTCGTCGAGGGCGGCCTCGGTCCCCAGACCGAGCAGGCGCTGCGCAACGTGATCGCAGTGCTCACCGAGGCGGGCACCGACATCGAGCACGTCGCGAAGCTGACGATCTACCTCGACCCCACCATCGACCCGAACGAGGCCTACGCCGCGTCCGGCCGGGTCTGGCAGGCGCGCACCGCCGTCACGGTGCTCGCCGTCGCACCCGCCCGGCGCGGCGCACTCGTCGAGGTCGAGGCGATCGCGACGGTCCCGGAGGCCTGACGCCGGGACGGGCCGGGAGGTGGCAGGCTCGGCGCGTGACCGCCACCACAGCGCCCGCCACCTCCACGCCCGCCGCCGTCGACGCCCTCGTCCACCTGCGCGCCGACGGCGTCAGCGTGCTGATCGACGCCCGTGGCGGTGAGCTGCCCGCCGTCGTGCACTGGGGAGACGACCTCGGCCCGCTCTCCGCCGACGACGCCGCCGCGGTGGCCCTGGCCGCGACGCCGCCGCTCGCGAACAACGGCCCGGACGAGCCGACCCGCGTGGCGCTGGTGCCCGAGCCGCGCACGGGGTGGCTCGGGCGTCCCGGGATCGTGGGCGAGCGCGACGGCGACGCCTGGTCGCCGCGCTTCACGACCAGGGTCGCGACGCTGTGCGGCGGCACCCTGGCCACCGGGCTCACGGAGGGAGGCGCGGGGGCGCTGCGCGTCGAGGCGACGGACACGACCGCCCGCCTCACGCTCGTCCTCGACGTCGAGCTCACGCCCGACGGCGTGCTGCGCGCCCGCGCCGCCCTGCGCAACGACGGGGGCCCGTACCGGCTGCACGAGCTCGCCGTCGTCCTGCCCGTGCCGCCGCGGGCACGCGAGGTGCTGGACCTCACCGGCCGGTGGGGCAAGGAGCGCGTGCCGCAGCGCCACGACCTCACGGTCGGCACGCACCTGCGCGAGGGGCGACGGGGCCGCACCGGCGCCGACGCGGCCACGCTGCTCACGGTCGGCGAGCCCGGGTTCGGCTTCGCGCGCGGCGAGGTGTGGGGCCTGCACGTGGGCTGGTCGGGCAACCACCGGCACTGGGCGGAGCGGCTCCCCACCGGCGACCAGGTGCTGGGCGGCGGTGAGCTGCTGCTGCCCGGCGAGGTGACGCTCGCGGGCGGCGAGGAGTACGGGACCCCGTGGGTGTACGGCGTGCACGGCCACGGCCTGGACGCACAGGCCGCGCGCCTGCACCGGATGCTGCGCCGCCGCACCGCGCACCCGCGCACCCCGCGGCCCGTGACGCTCAACGTGTGGGAGGCCGTCTACTTCGACCACGACCTGGCGCGCCTCACCGCGCTGGCCGACGCCGCCGCCGAGCTCGGCGTGGAGCGGTACGTGCTCGACGACGGCTGGTTCCGTGGCCGCCGCGACGACACCCGCGGTCTGGGCGACTGGTACGTCGACGAGGAGGTGTGGCCCGACGGGCTGGACCCGATCGCGGACCACGTGCACGGCCTCGGCATGCAGTTCGGCCTGTGGTTCGAGCCGGAGATGGTCAACCTCGACAGCGACCTCGCGCGCGCCCACCCGGACTGGGTCATGGGGGCCGGCGGCCGCGTCCCGGTGCCGTCGCGGCACCAGCACGTGCTCGACCTGTCGAACCCGGACGCCGCCGCCTACGTGCTCGAGCGGATGAGCGCCGTCATCGGCGCGCACGGCGTCGACTACGTGAAGTGGGACCACAACCGCGACCTCGTGGACCCGGGCTCCGGGCGGGACGGGCGGCCCGTCGTGCACGCCCAGACGCTCGCGGCCTACGGGATCATGGCCGAGCTGCGCCGCCGGCACCCCGGGCTGGAGATCGAGTCGTGCTCGTCGGGCGGCGCTCGGGTCGACCTGGGCGTCGCCGAGCACACGCAGCGCGTGTGGGTGTCGGACTGCACGGACCCGCTGGAGCGGCAGCAGATGCAGCCGTGGACGGCGCAGCTGCTGCCGCTGGAGTACCTGGGCGCGCACGTCGCGGCGGACGTCAGCCACCAGACCCGCCGCGCGCACTCGCTCGCGTTCCGTGCGGCGACGGCGCTGTTCGGCCACTTCGGCATCGAGTGGGACCTCACGCGGTCGACGCCCGAGCAGCTCGCCGACCTGGCCCGCTGGATCGAGCTCTACAAGGCCGAGCGCGGCCTGCTGCACACCGGCACCCTCGTGCGCCAGGACTCCCCCGCCCCCGACGCCCCGCAGGTGTGGGGCGTGGTCGCCGCCGACCGTTCCCGCGCCCTGTTCCAGGTCGCCACCCTCACCCGCCCGGCGTCGGCCCCGCCCGGCCGCCTCACGCTGCGCGGCCTGGACCCCGGGCGCCGCTATCGCGTCACACCCCTGCCGTTGAGCCGCGAGGCCTTCGGCGTCTGGACGGTGCCGCCGTGGTTCGGGCTGCCCTCGGCCGACGGCGCCGTGGCGTCCGACGGCGTCACGCCCCTGCCCCGGCCCGCGCAGCCCGACGACCTGCCCCGCGGCACCGTGCTCACCGGCCGTGCGCTCGCCGTCGCCGGCCTGCAGGCACCCGAGGCCCCGCCCGAGACCTCGCTGGTGCTGCTCGTGGAGGCCGTGGACTGACGCTCCGCGCCGGCCCCGCCGGGTGCCCGCGATACTCCGCACGACCCACACCGGGCTCTCGCGCGCTCACATTTGATGTGAACTTCTGTGTTCTTCTGTTCACCAAGGAGCGCAGTTGTTACCGCACCGAGACCGTAGGGGTTTGACCAGATCGGCCACGTTCCGCCAGAGTGTGTCGCGGACACCAGATCATCACCCTCGTTGCCGAGGTTGACCCACAGGGACGTGGACACGATGAGTTCACAAACTCACACTCTTGAACACAGAAAGTCACAGACGGCACCGCGCCGGCTCAGCGACGGGCAGTTCGCCGTCCTGCTGCTGCTGCCGGGCGTCGCGCTGCTGGCCGGCGTGGTCCTCTACCCGCTGATCGCCGCGCTCGTCACGGCCTTCTTCGAGCAGAGCCTCGTGCTGCCCGGACGGACGTTCGTCGGGCTGCAGAACATCGTCGACGTGCTGCAGGGCGACTTCCTGCGCCTGCTGCGGCAGACGCTGGTCTTCACGCTCGGCACGACGATCCTGCCGTTTGTCATCGGGTTCGCCCTGGCGCTCGCGCTGAACACCCGGATCCGCGGCGCCAAGGTGCTGCGCGGTCTCATGCTCATCCCCTGGCTCGTGCCCGGCGTCGTCGTGTCGTTCCTGTGGATGTGGATCTTCAACGCCAACTACGGCGTGATGAACGCGCTGCTGCAGTCGATCGGCCTGATCGACGACCCGCAGGCCTGGCTCGCCCAGCCCGCCACGGCCATGGGCGCCGTCGTGCTGGCGAAGACCTGGCAGTCGTTCCCGTGGATGATGGTCATGCTGCTCGCGGGCCTGCAGACGGTGCCGGTCGAGCTGCACGAGGCCGCCGAGATGGACGGCGCGGGCACGGTCCGCCGCTTCTTCGCCATCACGCTGCCGCACCTCAAGGGCATCGTCGGCCTCGTGGTGCTGCTGGAGTTCATCTGGAACTTCCAGCACTTCGACATCATCTACGTCCTCACCGGCGGCGGCCCCGCGGGCGCCACCCAGACGTTCGCCACCGCGGTGTACGAGACCGCCTTCCAGGGCTACGACCTCGGCAAGGCCGGCGCACTGGGCCTGCTGTGGATGATCCTGCTCATGGCGCTCGTCGTCGTGTACGTCCGCTTCTCGGAGAAGGGAGAGGAGCGATGAGCGCGACGACGCAGCTCCCCGCCGCGCCCACCCCGCACTCCGCCGCGTCGGCCTCGGCCGGCGAGACCCCGCGCCCGCCGCAGCGCCGCCGCCGCAGCAGCGCCCTGCGCTCCGAGCGGCCCGGCGTCCGGGTCGCCGCCTGGGCCACCGTCGTGGTGTGCGGCGGCTTCGGCCTCCTGCCCGTCTACTGGCTGCTGGCCACGTCGCTCACGCCGCGCGACCAGGTGTTCGCGTACCCGCCGCGGTTCTTCCCGGCCGCGCCCACCCTGGACGCGTTCGCGTCGCTCGCCTCCAACGACCAGCTGTTCGGCTACCTGCGCAACAGCGTGATCGTCTCGGTGATCACCGCCGTGCTGTCGGTCCTGGTCTCGGCGTACATGGGGTACTCGTTCTCCAAGTTCCGCTACCGCGGCCGCCGCTCGCTGATGTACCTGGTGCTCGCGTCGCAGATGTTCCCGCAGGCGCTGCTCCTGGTCACGCTCTACACCGTGTTCAGCGCGTACGGCCTGCTCAACACGTACACGGCGCTGGTGCTGAGCTTCACCACGTTCACGCTGCCGCTGTGCGTGTGGATGCTCAAGGGCTTCTTCGACACCATCCCGGACGAGCTCATCGAGGCGGCCCGCGTCGACGGCGCGTCCCGGCTGCGGATCATCCACTCGATCGTGCTGCCGCTCGCGGCGCCCGGCCTGATCGCGGCGGGGCTGTTCGCCTTCGTCCGCGGCTGGAACGACTTCGTCTTCGCCCTCACGCTGGCCGGCCCGGAGAAGCAGACCCTGCCGCCCGGCCTGGTGAACACGTTCATCGGCGAGGCCTCCACCGCGTGGCCCGAGCTCATGGCCGCGTCGCTCGTCGTGTCGCTGCCCGTCGCGATCGCCTTCATCGCCCTGCAGAAGTACCTGGTCGGCGGCCTCACCGCCGGCGCCGTCAAGGGCTGACGGCGCCCACCGTCCCGCCCCGCTCCACCGTCCACCACCCCGAACGACCCTCGATGCGGAGGATCCCCATGTCTCTCACCCTTCCCCAGAGCGCCATGTCGCGACGTCGCGTGCTGCAGCTGCTCGGCCTCGGCGCCGGCACCGCCGCCCTCGCCGCCTGCGCCCCGTCGGCCCCGTCCCCGGCGGGCGGCGCGGCCTCGGCCGCCGCGACCGGCGGCGCCAAGACCGACTTCGCGTTCTCGTCCTGGTCCTTCACCGAGGAGGCCGCGGCGCCGGCCCTCGAGGCGATCGTCAAGGCCTACCAGGACAAGAACGGCGTCACGATCAAGGACGTCTCGTTCCCCTACAACGAGTACATCAACCAGCTCACGCTCCAGGTGAAGGGCGGTCAGTTCACCGGTGCCGCGCACGTGGACGTCGCGTGGCTCGGCTCGCTCGCCGCCATGGGCAAGCTGCAGGACCTGTCGGCCCTGACCGAGGGCCGCGGGTACACCGACGCGGCGCTGTCGGCGGCCCAGTTCGACGGCGTGCAGTACGGCCTGCCGTGGACGATCGGCGCCATCGGCCTCGTCACGAACTCGGAGCTGCTGACGAAGGCCGGCATCGACGCCGACGCCTTCCCGACGACGGTCGACGAGTTCGAGAAGTCGCTCAAGGACCTCAAGGGCCTCGGCGACGGGCTCATCCCCTACGCCGCGTCCACGAAGGCGGCCCAGCTCAAGGACATCCTCATCTGGATGCAGACCTTCGGCAGCCCGCTCGTCGACGGCGACACCGTCACCATCGGCGACGACGCCTCCGTCGAGGCCGTGACCTGGTACAAGGGTCTCTACGACCAGAAGCTCATCGCCGCCGACGTCGACCGCTTCGACGCCCGCTCCCTGTTCGCACAGGGCCGCGCCGCGATCTACGACGACGCCCCCGTCGGCCGCGGCGCCGTCACCGAGGAGTCCCCCGACAAGGACCTCGGCAGCAAGCTCGTCCCCGTCTCCCGCCCGGTGCTCAAGGCCGGCGACACCCCCCGCGCGCTGGTGTGGGGCGGCGCGATCGCCGTCGTCGACGGCGAGGGCGCGGCCACCGCGGCCGACTTCGCGCAGTTCGCGACGTCCGACCTCGACACCGTGCTCGCCGACTACGAGGTGCGCGGCCTGCCGCCCGTCACCACCGAGGCGCAGCAGTCCGACGTCGTCGCGTCCGACGAGTTCGGGTCGCAGTTCAGCGAGCGCATCACCGCGACGTCCTCGTCCAACCCGTTCTGGGCGTTCACCGCGTACTCGCAGATCGAGACCGTCATCGCCGAGCAGGTGCAGGCCGTCCTCGTCGGCAAGACCGACCCGAAGACGGCCATGCAGAAGGCCGGCGAGGCCGCGCAGAAGCTCGTCGGCTGACGCACCTCCCCGCCCTGCCCGTCCTCACCCCGCCCGTCCCCGCCCACCCCGGAGTCACGACCACGGTTCGAGGAGGAACCATGCGACGACGCCCCACCCCCGTGCTGCGCACCGCGGCCGCCCTCGCGGCGGCCGCGGTGGCCGCCGCCACCGTCCCCGCCGCGGCCGCCCTGGCGGCCCCGGCCACCCCCGGCAAGCACGCCGAGTCCGTGGAGCAGCTGCCGTTCCCCGTGGACCGTTCCAACAACGCGGGCTGGTGGACGCCGCTCGACGTGGTCGACGGCGTCACCTACATGGCGTTCGACTCGCCCGCCGCGGACCCCGCGCGCCACGAGGTGCACATCGCCGCGCAGGGCCCCGACGGCGGGTGGGCCGCCGGCTGCCTGCGCGCCGACGACGGCTCGTGCGCGACCTTCCTCGACGACAGCGGGCACGACCAGCCGTCGATCGTCGTGGACGGCGAGGGCACCATCCACGCGTTCGTGTCGATGCACCACGTGCCGTGGCAGTACTTCCGCTCCACCACGCCCGGGGACATCACGTCGCTGGTCGACGCGAGCGCGGACCTGCCCGACCAGGGCGTGCCGATGACGTACCCCGTCACCGCGCGCGGCGCCGACGGCGACGCGTACGTCATGGTGCGCGGCGGCCGCGACGAGGCCACGGTGCGCGACGGGCGCCTGTACCGCTTCGACACCGCGACGGGCACCTGGTCCCGGGTGGCGGTCTTCGCCTCGGGCGTCGGCGCGTCGGTCTACCCGGACGACCTCGAGGTCGGCATGGACGGCCGCCTGCACGTGCTGTGGGAGTGGCACCGCTGGGCCGCGGGCCCGTACCGCCACCTCGGCTCGTACGCGGTCTACGACCCGGCGGACGACTCGTGGCACGACGCCGCGGGGAACGCCCTGAGCACGCCGATCTCCCCGTCCGCGGGCGGGGCCGTCGTCTACCAGCCGTTCGTGGACGGCGAGTCGCTCCAGACGGACGGCCCGACGGTGCAGACCGCCAAGCTGGCCGTGCACGGCGACACCCTCGCGGGCGTCGTCTACCGGTACGCCGGGGCGAAGGCCGACGGCACGCCCGACCGCTTCGACGTGCGCTTCGCCCGCTGGGACGGCGCCGCCTGGCAGCGGGAGACCGTGATCGACGCCGACGACCTCGGCGCCGGGACCGACACCGTGGCCGCCCTCGACGCCACGTCCGCGGCGGGCACGACCCGCGCGTACGCGGTCGTGCAGGGCACGGTCGCCGGCCAGGTGCGCACGCAGGTGGTCCGCGCGGAGCGGGGGCTCGACGGCGGCACCTGGCGGTTCGCCGGGCTCGGGGACGTGCAGGTGGGTCAGCAGCGCCTCGCGGCGCGCACGATCCGCACCGGCCCCGCGTCGGGCACGGACGTGCTGTACGTGAGCGCCGCCGAGTCGGGTCCGACGTCGGGCACGCTGTTCCACGCCCGCGTGCCCCGCACGGGCGGGCCGCTGGTCGGCAGCCCCCTCGCGGACGTCGTCGCGGGGGTCCGCGACGACGACGGCGGCGAGGACGGCGGCGGCGACCCGGGCACCCCGGGACCCACCGGCAACCTCGCGCTCGGCGGCTCCGTCACCGCGTCGTCCGCGCTGCGCGCCGACACGGGCGGGGAGAAGGCCGTGGACGGCCGGCTCACCGACGACAGCCGCTGGATCTCGGCCGCTGACGACGCGACCCCCACCCTCACCGTCGCCTGGGACGACGCCGCCCCGGTGGCGTCGGTCCGGGTGCACAGCGGCTACCGCGCCGCCGTCGACCCGGCCTCGGCCGTGCTGCGCGACTTCTCCGTCGAGCTGCACACCGCGGACGGCTGGGTGGAGGTGGGCGCGGTCACGGGAAGCACGGCAGGGATCGTCACCCTCCCGGTCACCGGTGTCACGGCCGACCAGGTCCGCCTGGTCGCCACCGACCCGTCGGCGTCCGAGACGGACGTGGCCCGGGTCTTCGAGATCGAGGTGCTGGCCGCCGGCTGACGCCCGCGACCGGCGCCGCACACCCGCCCCCGCACCACCCGAAACACCCTGTTCGACCAGCACAACCATCGGATCGAGGACTGAGAGATCATGCGTACGCAGACCGTCGAGGCGGACGTCGTCGTCGTCGGAGGGGGGCTCGCCGGCGTCAGCGCGGCGGTCGCCGCCGCGCGGCTGGGCCGCCAGGTGGTGCTGGCGGGCAACCGACCGGTGCTGGGCGGCAACTCCTCCTCCGAGGTGCGGGTGTGGGTGTGCGGCGCCACCGCCCACGGCAACCAGCGCTGGGCCCGCGAGACCGGGATCGTCGGCGAGATGTACGTCGAGAACCAGTACCGCAACCCCGAGGGCAACCCCGTGTACTGGGACGACGTCGTGCTCGACACCGTCCGCCGGGAGAAGAACATCCGGCTCTTCCTCAACACGGACGTGCGCGACGTCGTCGCCACCGGCCCCGAGGACGCCCGCCGCATCGAGTCCGTGACGGGCTGGACGATGGGCTCGGAGATCCTCACGACGTTCACCGCCCCGGTCTTCCTCGACTGCACGGGCGACGGGCTCGTCGGCGCCCTGGCGGGCGCGCGCTACCGGCTCGGGAAGGAGTCGCAGGCCGAGTTCGGCGAGGAGTGGGCGCCGCCGGAGCCGGTGCGCGAGTTCCTCGGCTCCACGCTGCTCTTCTACACCAAGGACCTCGGCCACCCGGTGAAGTACGTCGCGCCGGAGACCGCGATCGACATCACGTCCACGCCCATCCCCATGAACCGCGTCATCCGCAGCGGTGACTCGGGCGCCCACTACTGGTGGATCGAGTGGGGCGGCGAGATGGACATCGTCGACGACAACGAGCGCATCCGCGACGAGCTGCGCGGCGTCATCCTCGGCATCTGGGACTACATCAAGAACTCCGGCAAGTTCGACGCCGACAACCTCACCCTCGAGTGGATCGGCAACGTGCCCGGCAAGCGCGAGTACCGCCGGTTCGTCGGCGACTACACGCTGCACCAGGGCGACGTGATCGACCAGACGGTGTTCGACGACGGCGTCGCGTTCGGCGGCTGGTCCATCGACCTGCACCCCGCCCAGGGCATGTACGCCGAGGGCGCGGGCGCGCTGCAGCGGTTCTCCGAGGGCGTCTTCGAGATCCCCTACCGCTCCCTGTACTCGGTGAACGTGGAGAACATGCTGTTCGCCGGCCGCGACGTCTCCGCCACGCACATCGCCTTCGGCGCCGCGCGCGTCATGGCCACCTGCGGGGCGATGGGCCAGGCGGCCGGCACCGCGGCGGCGCTGTGCGTGGAGCACGGCACCACCCCGCGCGGCATCTACACCGACCACCTCGACGAGCTGCGCCAGACGCTGCTGCGCTGGGACGCGCCCGCCGTCGGCATCGCGAACACCGACCCGCACGACCTCGCCCGCCGGGCCACCGTCACCGCCTCCAGCACGACGACGCGGATCGCCGCGCCCGTCGTCGAGCCGGCCGACGGCGACCCCTACGACGCGTACGACGTCTACGACCTCGACGTCGACCTCGGCATCGTGCTCCCCGTGGACCCGCGCCTCGACACGGTCGAGCTGCTCGTCTCCGCCCGCCGCGACACCACGCTGTCGGTCGAGGTGTTCTCCACCGGCAAGCCGCAGAACGTGGTGCCCGCGCACCTCGAGACCAAGACCGACGTCGTCGTGCCCGCCGGCGACGAGCGCTGGGTCACCGCGCACGTGCCGTTCGCGCCCGAGGTCCCGCAGAACGCCGTCGTCGTGCTGCGCGCCAACCCGGACGTAGCGGTCCGCCTCACGTCCCCGCTGCCGGCGGGGGTGCTCACGCTGGTGCACCGGGTCGACAACGACGACCAGAACGTGCAGATCAGCTCCGAGGAGCTGCTGGTGCAGTGGCCCACCAAGCCGCTGCGCGGCCGGTCCGTCGTGTTCCGCGCCGGCCCCGACACCCGCGCCCTCGCGCCCGAGCGCGCCACGAGCGGGTACCACCGCAACCACGGCGGCCCGCACCTGTGGGCGTCGTCGCCGATGGTGCCCGGCCGCGACGAGTGGTTGCGCCTCGACTGGGACGAGCCGGTGACGGCGCGCGAGGTGCGGGTCGTGCTCGACGACGACCTCGACGTCGAGCTCAACACCCTGCACCACCACCGTACGCCCGACGAGATCATGCCGACGCTCGTCAAGGACTACCGCCTCGAGGTGTTGCCCGCCGGCACCCCCGACGAGGGCGGCTGGGTGACCGTCGCCGACGAGACCGACAACCGGTGGCGGCTGCGCACCCACCCGCTGCCCGCCGACGTCGGCCCGCTGCGCGCCGTCCGCCTCGTCGTCGGCGCCACGAACGGCGCAGCGCAGGCCCGCGTGGTCGCGCTGCGCGTGCAGGAGTGACGGTGGCGCACGCAGGGCTCGCCCGCCCGGTGCGCGGCAGCGCGACCACGCAGGCCCGGGCTACGCTGACCGCCGTGCACAGGAAGGAGCGCACCGGCATCGTGGCGCTCGCCGTGCCGGACCTCGAGGAGCCGTACTTCGCCGAGCTCACGGCGCTGCTGGTGCGGCGCGCCGACGAGCGCGGGCTGTCGATCCTCATCCAGCAGACCGCGGGCGACCACGAGCGCGAGGTGGACGTCGCCAACGGCATCGGGCTGCCCCCGACCGACGGGCTCATCCACATCCCGCGCGCGCTGTCCGTGGCGGACCTGACGCGGCGCACCTCCCCCGGGCCGCTGGTGCTGCTGGGCGAGCACATCCTCGTCAGCCCGTTCACGCACGTGACGATCGACAACCGGGCCGCGTCGTACGCCGCGACCGAGCACCTGGCGTCCGTCGGCTGCCGGCGGGTCGCGTTCGTCGGCCCCCGCGACGCCCGTCCGTCGGACGCCGCGGACCGCCGGTACGCCGGCTACCGCGAGGCCGTGGCCGCGCTCGGGATCGTCGACGACCCGGACCTCGTGGCCCAGGTCGAGGCGTTCACCCCCGCCGAGGGGCAGCGGGCCGTGCGCGGCCTGCTGGAGCGCGGCGTCGAGCTCGACGGCATCGTCTGCTCCAACGACTCGGTCGCCTTCGGCGCCCTGCCCGCCCTGCACGAGGCCGGGCGGCGCATCCCCGAGGACGTCGCCGTCGTCGGCATCGACGACGTGCGCGGCGCGCGGTTCACGACGCCGTCGCTCACCTCCGTCTCGCCCGACAAGGAGGCGCTGGTCGAGCGCGCCCTCGGGGAGCTGGAGCGGCAGATCGCCACGCCGCCCGGCGCGAACCTGCCGGTGCAGCACGTGGTGGTGCCGGCGCGCGTCGTGCAGCGCGCGAGCACCACCCGCTGAGCCCGGTGGCGCGATCGGCGGTGCGGTCGGCAGTGCCGTCAGGCAGGGTCGGCGGGGACCACCCAGAGCTCGCCCACGTGCGCCTCGATCAGCTCGCGGGCGTCGGCGTCCAGGCCGTCGTCGGTGACGAGGCGCTCCACCTCGTGCAGGTCGACGATCGTCGTGAGGCCGACGACGCCCCACTTCGTGTGGTCGGCGAGCACGACGGCGTCCTGGCCGGCGGCCAGGAGCGCGCGGTCGGTCTCCGCCTCCAGCAGGTTGGGCGTGGTGAGGCCCGCGTGCAGGTCCACCCCGTGCACGCCGAGGAACGCGACGTCGAGGTGCAGGTGCTCCAGCGAGCGCACGGCGACCGGCCCCACCAGCGCGTCGGACGGCGTGCGCACCCCGCCGGTGAGCACCACGGACTGGGTGTACGGCTCGTCGGCGCGGTCGGGGCGGCGGAACACCTCCGCGACGGGCAGCGAGTTGGTGACGACGGTGAGGTCCGGGACGGCGCGCAGCTCCTGCGCGAGGACCCACGTCGTCGTGCCGCCCGAGAGGCCCACCGCCATGCCGGGCTCCACCAGCTGCGCCGCCCGGCGCGCGATGGCCTGCTTGGCCGCGACCTGCTGCTGCACCCGCGACGCGAAGCCGCGCTCCTGCGTCCCGCCCGCGTCGCCGCGGGTCGTGGCGCCGCCGCGCACCCGGTCCAGCTCCCCCGCGTCCGCGAGCGCCTCGATGTCCCGGCGCACCGTCATCGCGCTGACGCCCAGCTCCTCGGCCAGCTCGGTGACGCTCGCGGCGCCCCGACGGCGCACCTCGGCCACGATCCGTGACCTGCGTTCTGCGACGAGCACCCGCTCCCCTTTCGACCCGCGGCACAGTCTGTCACGCGACGTCGTGACCGACGCCGCCTCGTTCTGGCTCTGCCCCGTCCCGCCCTGGAGATCTCCGTGACGCTGCCCGCCCCCTACGACGCCTGGTTCCCCGACAGCCCCATCGATGGCACGTACGGGTACGACCGGGACGGCCTGCTGGCCGTGCCGGCCTCCGCGGAGCCGGAGGGCTTCGCCGACCTGTGGCGGTCCTGGCACGACGACGCGCGGGGCGTGCCGGCGGACGTCGTGGCCGAGCCGGTGGGCCGGCAGGGGGCGCACGAGGTGTCGGTCGTGACGTTCACCGCCGCCGGCGGCCTGCGGCTGCGCGCCTGGCTGGCGCTGCCTGTGGACGTCGAGGTGCGGGTCGGGATCGTGCACGGGCACGGCTACGGCGGCCGCGACGCGCCGTCGTTCGAGCGGGTGCCGCACGACGCCGCCGTCATCTTCCCCGTCGCCCGGGGGCTCGGTGTCCTGAACGCGGGTGTCGGCGCCCCGGACGTCTCGACGGCGCACGTGCTGGCGGGCATCGAGGACGTCGAGACGTACGTGCTGGGCCGGTGCGCCGTCGACCTGTGGCACGCGGCCACCGCGCTGCAGGAGGCGCTGACCGACGTCCCGGGCATCCCCGCCGACCTGCCCCTGTACTACGTGGGCAGCAGCTTCGGCGGCGGGGTCGGCGCCCTGGCCGTGCCATGGGACGACCGGTTCGTGGGCGCCACGCTGGAGGTGCCGAGCTTCGGCCAGTACGACGAGCGCCTCGCCGTGCCCTGCACGGGCAGCGGCGAGGCGCAGCGCGGGTACGTGGCGCGGCACCCGGAGGCCCGTGCGGTGCTCGCGCTCACCGACGCGTCCGTGGCGGCGACCTACCTGCGCGTCCCGACGCGCGTCGAGTGCGCCCTGTGGGACGCGCACGTGCCCCCGCCGGGGCAGTTCGGCGTCGCCGCCGGGGTCCGGGTCGCCGGCCTGTCCGGCACCGGGGCCGAGCTGGAGCTGGCGGTGCACTCCGCCGGGCACGCGGAGTACCCCGGCCAGGCGCGCGAGCTGGCGGCGGCGTTCGCGGCAACGCGCGCGCACGTCGCGCACGCCGTGGTCCGCGCGACGCGGTAGTGCCTCCCGTCCTCCGGTCGTGCACGGCGGGCACTACCGGAGGACGGGAGGCACTACCTCGGGGAGTGGGCTCAGTTCCAGTCGTCGATCTTCACGTCGCGGGGCGACGGCGCGGCGTCGCCGCCCTCGACCAGGGCCTTGAGGCTCTGCAGGAACACGGCCCACTTGGTGCTGCAGTGGTGCATGAACTCGACGGGCTCGCGCCAGCCGCGGTGTGCGAACAGCACGATCGTCCAGTCGCCGTCCTGGCGCAGGTCCCACTCGACCGTCGTGCCGACCCACTCCGCGGGGCCGTCGACCACCCGCCACACCACGCGCTGGAGCGGCACGGCCTCCACGACCTCCATGTCGAAGCCGGGATCGTCGTGGCCGGCGCCGGGGAACCGGAACTCGACCTTCCCGCCGAGGCCGGCGTCCCCCGTCGTCCTCTCGGTCCACCAGCCGGCGAGGCCGTCGACCGTGGTCAGCGCCTCGTACATCGCCTCGGGCGTCGGGGTCCTGGCCCCGATCCGGTGCAGGATGTCCACCATCGCGATCAGCTCCTTCTCGTGTCGGTCTTCCGGGTGCTCTCGATCGCCTCGGCGATCGCCTTGATGCGGTGCAGCCGGCGGTCCCACGCCCGGCCGACGGTCGCGAGCTGGTCCGCCGCCCGCTCGAGCTGGGCGGCGTCCACCCGGCACTGCTTCTCCCGGCCCACCGCCGTCGAGCGGACGAGGCCGGCCCGGTCGAGCACGTCGAGGTGCTTGGCCACGGCCTGCCGGGTCACCGGCAGCTGCCGACTCAGCGACGAGGCGGTGCCGCCGCCGTCGGCGAGCAGGAGGTCGAGGATGCGGCGGCGGGTCGGGTCGCCGATGGCGGACCAGAGCACGTCGTCGACACCCGTTGCCTCGGTCATGACCGGACCTCCAGCGACCCGGCGTAGGTCACCAGCCGCGGCAGGTAGAAGGCCCAGCCGTCCACGTGCTCGGAGTAGCGCTGCTCCAGGACCGCGACCTCCCAGCCCTGCTCGCGGAAGCCCGTCTCGGTCATCCGCAGCAGCGTGCCGTCGCCGGACGGGACGAGGTCGAACGTCACGAGCAGCGAGTTCCCCGCCCGCGCCTCCTCGCCGGCCGGGTGCGTCCAGCGGAACGAGAACGTGCGCGGCGGCAGCGACTCGACCACGGTGAACGACTCGACGGTCCGGTCCGGGCCCGCGCCGAACGTGATCGACCCCGCCGCGCCGGGCTCCGGGTCGAAGTCCGCGTCGTCGGGCCACCACTGCCGCACGTGCTCGGGGCGGCTCACCACCTCGAAGACGACCTCCGGCGACGCCTCCACGTACAGCTCGCGCTCGATGCTTCCCAGCTCGCTCGTCGACCCCATGACCCCTCCTGCAACTTTCGGTTGCACATCACGGTAGTCCTGAGTCGCGAGAAGCGCAACCGTTTGTTGCGTAGCGCCTAGGTGGCCTGAACCGTGCCGATGCCCAGCGTGGTGGCGCGGGGGTACAGGCCGGTGCGGAGGTTGGCCTCGCGCAACGGGCCGGTCAGCTGCGCGAGGCGGCCGGCCTTCTGCGGCCCCAGCGCCAGCCAGGGCGCGGCGGCGAGGTCGTCGGTGGTCCGCTCGACGGCGTCGCGCAGCTCGCGGCCCGCCGCCGTCGCCTCGCCGGCGCCGTCGACCAGCCCGCGGGCTGCCAGGCGGTCCCGCGCGGCGAGCCACTCGTCGTCGGTCCAGCCCCGGCCGGCGAACGCCTCGACGGGCGCGGCGCCGATCGCGGCGAACGAGACCAGCGCCTCGACGGGGTCGAGCCCCGCCGTCAGCAGGGCCGCGACGTGCCCGTCGCCGCGGTGCTCGCGCAGGATGCCGATCGCATGCCAGAGCGCCAGGTGCGGCTCGTCCGGCCAGGGCAGGTCGGCGTTCGCCGCGGCGAGCGGCCGACCCGCCGTCGCGACGGATCCCGCGGCCTCGCGCGCCAGGGCGGCGGCCTCGGCCAGGTCGCCGCCCCCGTCGACGACCCGGTCGCCCAGGACGGCGCGGTACATCGCGTCGACCCCGCGCAGGCGCGCCTCGAGGATCCGCTCCGGCTCAGCGACCCGCCACGCGGCGGGCACGTGCTCCGCCGTCGTGCGGGGGCTGAAGCTGTAGAACGCCGCGCCGACCTGCTGCGCCCCCGCCGCGCCCAGCGGTGCGGCCCGCCACGCGAAGTAGCTCGGCCAGCGCGAGTCGACGGCGAAACCCAGGCCCGCGGCCTCGGCGAACACCTCGGGCGCGTACCAGAACAGCGCGTGCACGGGCTCCAGCGCGTGCCACATCTGACGTGCGAGACCGCGAGCCTGCGACATGCGTCGAGACTAGCGGCGACGGGTCGCCAGGAACTCCCCGATGCGGCCGATGGCCTCGGTGAGGACCTCCTCGTCGGGCAGCGTGACGAGGCGGAAGTGGTCGGGCTCGAACCAGTTGAACCCCGTGCCGTGGGTGACCAGGATCTTCTTGGCCCGCAGCAGGTCGATGACGAACTGCTGGTCGTCGTCGATCGCGTACATCTCCGGGTCGAGGCGCGGGAAGCAGTACAGCGCGCCGCGCGGGCGCACCGACGTCACGCCCGGGAGCTCGTTGAGGAGCTTGTCGGCCAGCATCGCCTGGTCGTAGTAGCGGCCGCCGGGCACGATCAGCTCGTTGATCGACTGGTACCCGCCCAGCGCCGTCTGGATCGCGTGCTGCGCGGGGACGTTGGCGCACATGCGCATGTTGGCGAGCAGGGTGAGGCCCTCGAGGAACTCGGTGGCGTTCTCCTTGGGGCCCGAGATCATGACCCAGCCGGCGCGGTAGCCGCACACGCGGTACGCCTTCGACAGGCCGCTGAACGTCAGGCACAGGACGTCGTCGCCCGCGGCCGCCGCGGCGTGGTGGTGCGTGGCGCCGTCGAACAGGATCTTCTCGTAGATCTCGTCCGTGAGGATCACGAGGTCGTGGCGGCGCGCGATGTCCACGAGCGCCTCGACCATCTCCTTGGAGTACACGGCGCCGGTGGGGTTGTTCGGGTTGATGATCACCATGGCGTGCGTGTTCTCGGTGATCTTCGACTCGATGTCCTCGAGGTCCGGCATCCAGCCGTTCTCCTCGTCGCACCGGTAGTGCACGGCCGTGCCGCCGCACAGCGTCACCGCGCCCGTCCACAGGGGGTAGTCGGGCGCGGGGACGAGGATCTCGTTCCCCTCGTCGACGAACGCCTGCAGCACCATCGAGATGAGCTCGGAGACGCCGTTGCCGATGAACACGTCGTCCACCGTCGTGTCCCGCAGGCCGCGCGACTGGTAGTACTGCGCCACCGCCGTCCGCGCCTCGTAGATGCCGCGCGAGTCGCTGTACCCCTGCGCCTCCGGCAGGTGGTGGACCATGTCCGCCAGGATCGCCGCCGGTGCCTCGAAGCCGAACGGCGCCGTGTTGCCGATGTTCAGCTTGAGGATGCGATGGCCCTCGGCCTCGAGGCGCTGGGCCTCTTCGAGGATGGGACCGCGGACGTCGTAGCGGACGTTGAGAAGCTTGCGGCTCTGTCGGATGGTGCGCACGGGTCCATCATCCCCCCGCCTCCCGGGTGCCCGACACGGCCATTCCACGACGAGCGGCCCCGGCGTCGTCCCGCGTGGTGGTGGCGGGCGCGGCCCCCACCAGCGCGTCGAGGCGCTCCAGCCGCTGCCGGGTGGCGTCGTCGGCGGGGGTCATGAGGATGATGCGGTCGCCGCGCGCGCGGTCGATCCACAGGCTCTGGAAGTGCACCTCCAGCGTGCCGACGCGCGGCGAGCGGTAGCGGCGCAGCTGGGTGCCGTCGCCGGCCACGTCGTACGACTCCCAGTGCCGGACGAAGTCCGGCGACTCCGCGCGCAGCCTCCCCAGCAGCGCGGCCCAGCGCGGGTCCTCGCGATGCTCGGGCTCCCGCGCCCGCAGCCGGGCGGCGATGTTGTGCAGCACCGTCTCCTCGGCCTCGCCGAGCGCCCCGCGCCACCGCGGCTCGGTGAACATCAGCCACGCGCAGTTGCGCTCCTCGGGCGGGTGGGCGTCGAGGTCGTCGAACAGGTACCGGTACGCCCGGTTCGCGGCGAGCAGGTCGTAGCTGTCCGTCTGGATCGCGGCCGGGTAGGGCAGCAGCTGCTCCAGCACGGCCAGCTGCTCCGGGTGCACCTGGGGCGGCGGCCCGGGCGCGACGGCGGGCTCCCGCCCGGCCAGGGCCAGGAGGTGGCGGCGCTCGGCGGCGTCGAGCCGCAGCACCCGGGCGACGGCGTCGAGCACCTGGTCCGACACGTTCCGCGCCCGGCCCTGCTCCAGCCACGTGTACCAGGTGACCCCCACGCCGGCGAGCTGCGCCACCTCCTCGCGGCGCAGCCCCGGCGTGCGGCGCCGGCCGCTCACGGGCAGCCCCACGTCGCCCGGCCCGATCCGCCCGCGGCGCTCGCGCAGGAACTCCCCGAGGGCGGCACGGTCGGGCGACGTGGCGGTCATGACGACCAGTGTCGCCCGGCCCGTGCCGCCGATCCAGCCTCGAACCAGGTGGTGCCGGTACCACGATCAGCAGGCTCCTGGTACCAGGATGAGCGGGGGCGCACCGTCGTCGTCATGACCACGACCAGCGCACCCGCCGCGCAGCCCGCCGTCACCACGGCCCCTGCGGCGACGGCGCCCCGCACCACCGCACCCCGCACCACCGCACCCCGCGCCCTCACCGGGATCGGCCTCGCCGTCCTCCTCGTCGCCTACCTGCCGGTCAACATGACGTTCGGGTCGGTCAACCTGCTCGCCCCGGCGATCACGGCCGACCTCGGCGCCGCGACGTCGGGCGGGCAGCTCGTCCTGTCCGCGTACACGACGACGTTCGCCGCGACGCTCGTCGTCGCCGGACGCCTCGGGGACCGGTACGGCCGGCGGCGGCTGCTCGCCGTCGGGCTGGTGGCGTTCGCGGTGCTGTCCGCGGCGGCGGCCTTCGCGCCCGGTCTGGCGACGCTGGTGGCGCTGCGCGCCGGACTCGGCGTCGCCGCGGGCCTCTTCACCCCGCAGGTGCTCTCGACGATCCAGGCCGCGGCGCCCGACCGGCTGCGCGCGCTGGGCGTCACCCTCTTCACCGCCGTGAGCGGCGTCGCGACGATCGCCGGGCAGGTGCTCGCCGGGGCCGTCGCCGGGATGGCGGGCCCGCACCTGGGCTGGCGCGCGGTGCAGGTCGCCACGGGCGCCATCGCGGCGGCGGCGCTGCTCGCGCTGCGGACCGTGCCGGAGTCCCGGTCGACGGCGCCGCTCGCCCTCGACCTGCGCGGCGCGGCCCTCCTGGCCGCGGGCCTCCTGCTGCTCGTCGTGCCGCTGACGCTCGGCGCGTCGGCCGGGTGGCCGCCGGTGCTGCTCGGGATGCTCGCCGCGGCGGGCGCCGTACTCGCCCTGTTCGCCCGGTCGCAGCGCGCGGCCGAGCGGCGGGGCGAGCTGCCCGTCGTGCCGCCGTCCGTGCTGCGCACCCCTGCCGTGCGGCACGGCCTCGTCATGACGCTGCTGTTCTTCACCGGCTACGGCGCGTTCCTGTACGAGGTGTCGGCGCTCGCGCAGGGCGCGCTCGGCGCCGACGCGCAGGGCACGGTCGTGCTGCTCCTCGGCTTCGGCGGCGCGTTCATCGCCACGGCCCTCGCGCTGCCCGCGATCGAGCGGCGCACCGGGCGGTGGACGATGACGGGCGCCGCGCTGGCGCAGGCAGCGGTGCTGCTCGCCCTCGGGCTCGTGGTGGGCAGCGGGCACGGCGACCGGGCTGCGGCCCTGCAGCCGCTGCTCATGGCCCTCGGCGCGGCGCAGGCCCTCATGTACGGGCCGGTGCTGCGGACCGTCCTGTCGCGGACGCCCACCTGGGCCGCGGGCGTCGCGGGCGGGCTGTTCACCACGCTCCAGCAGCTCGGTCTCGGGCTCGGCGTGGCCGTGCTCGGCGGGCTGTTCCAGGCCGTCGCCGCGCACTCCCCCGGCGGCGCGGCGGCAGGGCTGCCCGGCGGCTTCGCGGTGGCCGTCGTCGTGCAGGCCGGGCTGGCGCTCGTCTTCGCCGCGTTGGCCACGCGCATCGCGCGGGCCCGCTGACGGCGGGCCCGCGCGAGACGTCCGCACGGCGCCGCCCCGCGACGGGGAGTCGGGGAGGCGCCGTGCTCGTGGGGGCCAGGGGCTGCCCCCACGACGAGGGTGCGACGGCGACCTCAGGATCGGCCCAGGATCCGCCGGGTGGTTGCTCAAGATCACCGTGCTTTCGGCTCGCAGGTTGCCGTCCGGGGATCGGGTGGGCGACGGTGGGAGTCCGGTCCGTCGCCCCGTTCGGAGGTCGTCATGAAGGTCGTCGTCATCGGCGCGCTCGGCAAGGTCGCGCGCCAGCTGGTCCCGCTGCTGGCGGACGGCGGCACGGGCCCGGTGGTCGACGTCGTCGGGGTGGTCCGCAAGCCCGAGCAGGTCGACCGCGTCGCCGACCTCGGCGCGGAGCCCGCGCTCCTGGACGTCGAGCACGCGACCACCGAGGAGATCGCCGCCGTCCTGGCCGGCGCGGACGCCGTCGTCTGGTCCGCCGGGGCGGGCGGCGGCAACCCGGAGCGCACCTACGCCGTCGACCGCGACGCCGCGATCCGGTCCATGGACGCCGCCGCGAGCGCCGGCGTGCGGCGGTACGTGATGGTGTCGTGGATCGGTTCGACGCCGGAGCACGGCGTCCCCGAGAGCGCGGGCTTCTTCGCCTACGCCGACGCCAAGCTGGCCGCCGACGACCACCTGCGCACCACCGACCTCGACTGGACGATCCTCGGCCCCGGCACCCTGATCGACGAGCCGCCCACCGGGCGCGTCACGCTGTTCCCGGAGACCGGCCCCGTGCCGCGCGGCACCGACACGAGCGTGCCGCGCGCCGACGTCGCGCAGGTCGTCGCGCGGACGCTGCGCGAGCCCGCGACCATCGGCCGGTTCGTGCGCTTCTCCGCGGGGGACACGCCGATCCCCGCCGCGCTGCGAAACCTGGACTAGGCCGCGAGCCTTAATCAAGGTTTCGGCGAAACCTTGATTAAGATGGCCTCATGGTCAAGGTTCCCGCGTTCGAGTACGCCGACGACTACTGGGTCGCCGACGCGGACGGGATGACGAGCCGGTCCGCGCGGGCCGCCGCGTCCGGCCCCCATCGTTCGGTCGTCCCGCCCACGATCGCCAGCTGGGTCCCGGACATCCCTGCCGACCTGTCCGCAGACGTCGAAGAGGCTTCTGCGGCGCTCGGCCGGTTCGACGAGCACGCCGCCAAGATCCTCGGAACCACCAGCCCGACCCTCGGCCCCATGAGCTCCATCCTCCTGCGCACCGAGTCCGCGTCGTCGTCGCAGATCGAGGACCTCACCGTCGGCCCCCGGCAGCTGGCTCTTGCCGAGATCGAGCAGTCCACGTCCACGAACGCCCGCACCGTGGTCGCGAACGTCCGCGCCATGGAGGCGGCGCTCGCGCTCGCCGACCGGCTCGACACCGACGCCATCCTGGACATGCACCGCGCGCTCCTGTCGGGCCAGCGCGGCTGGGAGGACCACGCCGGCCGCTGGCGCGACCAGCTCGTGTGGATCGGGACGAGCACGATCAGCCCTCGGGGCGCGTCCCACGTCGCGCCTCAGGCACCGCTCGTCGCCCCGGCGATGGACGATCTGGTCGGATTCGTCCGGCGCGACGACCTGCCCGTCCTGTTCCAGGCGGCAGTGGCGCACGCTCACTTCGAGGTCATCCACCCGTTCGTGGACGGGAACGGGCGCACGGGCCGCGCGATGATCCACTCCATCCTCCGCGCCAAGGGGATCGTCACGGCCACCACCGCGCCCGTGTCGGCGGGGCTGCTCACGCAGACCGAGGGGTACTTCGCGGCCTTGTCCGCCTACCGCGACGGCGACGCACGCCCGATCGTCGAACGCGTCGCCGCCGCGGCACGCTTCGCCGCCTCGTCGGGGTCCCAGCTCGTCGACGACCTTTCGTCACAGGTCGACGCTGCTCGCGCCCAGCTCGGCGGACTTCGGCGGCAGGCCGCGGCGTGGCGTGTCGTGCCACACCTGGTCTCGCACCCCGTCGTGAACGCCCCGTTCCTCGCCAAGCACCTGGGGATGGTCGGCCAGACCGCCCAGAACGCCCTCTCCCAGCTCACCGAGGCCGGCGTGCTGACCGAGCGGACCGGAATGCGCCGCAACCGCGTCTGGGAGCATTCCGGCATCCTCACCGTCCTCGACCAGTACGCCCAGAGCCTGCTCAGGCGGTGAGCGCCGCCCGGCGCCGTGCGCTGACGGCGCCGTGCGGGCGCGCGCCGGGCTCGTCACGCTCGGCGGTGGCCACGACGTCGAAGCCCGCGCGGTCGAGGCGCGCCGCCAGCTCCTCGGGCGGCCAGAACCACGCCGTCGTGACCTTGTGGTCGAACGGCTCCACGCGCGGGCCGCGGAAGTAGCCGACCAGCAGCCCACCCCCGGGGGCGACGGCGCGGGCGAACTCCGCCAGCACGTCGTCCACAGCCGCGCCGTCCGTGGTATCGGGCGGGGTGTGGATGACGGAGTACCAGGCGAGCAGCCCGCCGAGGCCGCCGTCGGGCACGCCGAGGTCGTCCAGCGCGGCGCGACGGAAGGTGACGCCGGGGTACTCCGCGCGGGCGCGCTCCAGGAACGGCTCGGCGAGGTCCACGCCCTCGGCGTCCAACCCCAGCCGTGCGAGGAAGTCCGTCCACTGCCCGGGCCCGCACCCGGCGTCGAGCACGCGGCCCGTCAGCCCGGCAGCCCACCGCGCCACGAGGTCGCGGTCGTCCTCGTGCACCGACGCCATCGACCCGAAAAGGTCCGTGTACTCCTGCGCGCGTGCCGCGTACGCGGCGCTGGCCTCACCCGTCATGCGGCCACCCTAGGGACGGGGTGGGACGGGGCCCGCGACCGTGCGCAGCGCGCGCCGGGCGTGCGCACGGGCCGCGGCGGGCGACGGCGCGGGCTCGAGGCCGAGCAGCCGGCGGCGGTGCGGCTCGCCGAGCAGCAGCGTGTACAGCTCCTCGGCGCGCACGGGCACGTCCCCGAGACCGGGGTGCTCGGCGGCCAGGAGCTCCGCGAGGACCTCGACGGTGCGGGCGGGGCCGTTCGCGTAGAAGTCCGCGGCGAGCCGCGGCAGCTGGCGCGCCTCCGCGACGACGAGGCGGTGCAGCGTCACGGCGTCGTCGCCGTGCAGGGTCCGCACGACGCGCGTGGCGACCTCCTCCAGGTCGTCCCCCGCGTGCAGGCCCTCCTGCTCGTGCCGGTGCAGCCGCTCGACGGCGGCGAGGAAGAGCCCCTCCTTGTCCGTGAAGCGGGCGTAGATCGTGCGCTTGGTGACGCCCGCGGCGGCGGCGACGCCCTCGATCGTCGTGCCGGCGAACCCGTGCTCCGCGAGCTGCACCGTGGCCGCGTCGAGGATCGCCTCCCGGCGCGCCTCGGCCTCGTCGCGGCGGGGGCGCCCGCGGCGGGCGGGGGTCCGAGGGGTCTCCGTGTCCATGCTCTAATGATACGGCACCGTTTCATTACTGACGTCATCACACGGGCTGCACCACACGAGGAGGACCGATGGCTGGACGACGACTGCTGCACGTGGCCTTCAGCGACGACTGGGAGGCGTGCGCGCGGTTCGGGGAGTACGACGTCGCCACGCGGCGCACGCTGTTCGACGACGCGGGCCACATCCACGCGACGACGGCGGGCGGCCTGCCCGCCGTGCTGCACGACGTCTACGGCGACGCCACCGAGGCGCTGGTGCTCGCCGTGATCGACGAGGACGCCCTCGCCGCCCAGGGCATCCCGGTGACCTGGGCGCCCGCAGCCGGCGGGCCCGCGCCCCGCATCGGCGCCCTGCTGCCGATGGACCGCGAGACGGTGGTCGCCCTCCTGGAGGTCGGGCGCGGCCCCGACGGGTGGGTCGTCCCCGACCTCTCCGGCCTCGACGTCCGCGAGACGGCACCCGAAGCCACGCTCTGGACGTCGCTCGGGGCCGGCCTGGAGGTCAGCCCCGCGGTCAGCCCAGCAGGGTCGTGACGCGGCGGCGCACGCCCGCGGCGTCCAGTCCGTGCGCCGCGGCGTGGTCGCGCGGCGTGCCGTACCGGCGCAGCTCGGCCTCGCCGGGGACACCCACGTGCAGCACGCGGCTGGGCCGGTCGGCCAGCGCGGCCGCCACGGCCGCGGCGCTCGTCCCTTCCAGGTACGGCTCGACGACGGCGAGCGACGGCGCGGCCCCCGGGCCCGCAGGCAGCAGCGCGCGCAGCCCGTCGGCGTCAAGCGGGTGCGGGGTGGCGGTCCACGCGACACGCACGGGCAGGTCGGCGACGGCCTCGAGCACGGTGTCGAGCATCGGGCCGACGGCGAGGACGAGCGGCGCGGACGTGCCGCCCCTGCCGTCGACGGCGTCCCGCACCAGGTGCAGCCGCCCGTCGACGGGTCCCGGGCGGGCGTTGCGCTGCCCCGACAGGCGCACGTAGACGCGCCCGGTGCCCGCCGCCTCGCGGTGCAGGATCTGGGCGACCTCGTCGGCGTGGCCCGGCACGTGCACCGTCCAGCCGGGCAGCGCGGAGATCAGCGCCACGTCGGCGGGGGCCTGGTGGGTTCGGCCGCCCGCGGACACGTCGTACGACGCGCCCGCGCTGACCAGCACGGCACCCACGTCCTGGTGGCCGAGGTCGAGCTTGACCTGCTCGTACGGCCGCTCCACCAGGAACGACGCGAACGTGTGCACGATCGGCCGCCGCCCCGCCAGCGCGAGGCCGCCCGCCACGCCGATCAGCGCCTGCTCGCGGATGCCGACGTCGATGACGCGGCTGGGGTGGCGCTCGATCACGCGGCCCAGGTAGCCCGACCCGATGACGGCCAGGACGACGTCGACGTCCGGGTGCGCGTCGAGCAGGGGGCCGAGCTCCTCGTAGAACCGGGTGCGCAGGTCGAGCGCGGGCGCGGTGGCCGGGGCGGTCATGCCGACTCCTCGTTCGTGGGGGTGCCGGTCGGGTGGCCGGTGGTGTCGACGACCACGACCGTCGGCCGGTCGGGCTCGGTGCGCCGCAGCGCGGCGGTCAGGCGGGGCTGGTCGTGGGTGCGCACCTCGGCGGCCGCCCAGCCCTCGAGCGCGAACCGCGGCGCGATGCCGCCGGGCCAGCCGAGGCTGTCGCTGTGGTTGTCGACGACCACGCACGTGAGGTTCCCGAGGCCGAACCGGCCCGCCACCTGGATCGCCTCCGCGTTGCTGCCCTCGTCCAGCTCGGCGTCGCCCACGAGGACGACGACGCGCGCGGGGGTCCGCCCGCGCAGGCCCAGCGCGAGCCCGACGGCGAGCGGCAGGCCGTGCCCGAGCGAGCCGCTGCCGATCTCGATGCCCGGCACCAGCGTGCGGTCGGGGTGATGGCCGAGCGGCGAGTCGAACGACGCCACGTCGTCCAGCCACGCCGCCGGGAAGAATCCCTTCGCGGCCAGGACGGCGTACGTGGACGCCGGGCCGTGGCCCTTCGAGAGCAGGAAGCGGTCGCGGTCGGGGTCGTCGGGGCGGGCCGGGTCGACGCGGAGCACCTGGTCGTACAGCGTCCACACGACGTCGAGCGTGGAGTGCGCGCTCGGGTCGTGCTTCTCGTCGCCCGTGACGCGCGCGACCAGGTCCCGGACGCGCTGCGGGACCGTCGTGGGGGTGGCGGGAGCCGTCGTCGTCATGCCTCGATCGTGTGACCTCAACCATGGTTGAGGTCAAGGCCGCTCGCCGGGTGTGCGACGTCACCCCCGCCGTCCTGCGGAAACGCGGGGTCGGAGGCAGGATCGAGACGGACCAGCCGCCGTCATCAGGAGGTCTCGTCATGGCCCGCACCGTCGCCGAA
This sequence comes from Isoptericola sp. NPDC055063, assembly GCF_053608125.1. Classification (NCBI taxonomy): domain Bacteria; kingdom Bacillati; phylum Actinomycetota; class Actinomycetes; order Micrococcales; family Promicromonosporaceae; genus Isoptericola; species Isoptericola sp. NPDC055063. The sequence continues at coordinate 174,748 of NZ_JBSGUW010000001.1, forward strand.
CACCTCGTCGACCAGCTCGTCGCCGCCGGCGTGAAGCGCATCTACGGGATCGTCGGGGACTCCCTGAACCCCGTCGTCGACGCCGTCCGCCGCACCGACGGCATCGACTGGGTGCACGTGCGCCACGAGGAGGCGGCGGCGTTCGCGGCCGCCGCCGACGCCGAGGTGACGGGCGAGCTCGCCGTCTGCGCCGGCTCCTGCGGGCCGGGGAACCTGCACCTCATCAACGGCCTCTACGACGCGAACCGGTCGCGCCTGCCCGTGCTGGCCATCGCGTCGCACATCCCGAGCGCCCAGATCGGCACGCAGTTCTTCCAGGAGACCCACCCGGACCGCATCTTCACCGAGGCGTCCGTGTTCTCGGAGCTGATCTCGTCGCCGGCCCAGCTCCCTCGCGTCACGCGGTCAGCCATCCAGCACGCGCTCGCCGCCCCGGGCGTCGCGGTGCTCACGCTGCCGGGCGACGTCGCGGACGAGCGGGTGCCCGACGACGACGCCCCGATCCTCGTGCCCGGCGCCTGCCCGGCGCGCGTCGTGCCGAACGACGCCGACGTCCAGGCCCTCGCCGACGCGATCAACGCTGCGAAGAAGGTCACGCTGTTCGTCGGCGCCGGGGCGCGAGGGTCGCGCGAGGAGGTGCTCGAGCTCGCCGACCTGGCCGCCGCCCCCGTCGGCCACTCGCTGCGCGGCAAGGAGATCATCCAGTACGAGAACCCCCACGACGTCGGCATGTCCGGCCTGCTGGGCTACGGCTCCTGCCACGAGGCGATGCACTCGGCAGACCTGCTGGTCATGGTCGGCACCGACTTCCCGTACGACTCGTTCCTGCCCGCCGACGTCCGCACCGCGCAGATCGACGTCGACGCCTCCCACCTCGGCCGCCGCACCCGGCTCGACCTGCCCGTGCACGGCGACGTCGGCGAGACGCTGCGGATCCTCAACCCGCTGGTCAAGCGCAAGAAGGACCGCAAGTTCCTGCGCTCCATGGTCGACAAGCACGCCGGGATCATGACCAAGGTGGTCGGCGCGTACACCCGGAACGTGGAGAAGCACACGCCCATCCACCCCGAGTACGCGGCCGTGCAGCTCGACGAGACGGCCGCCGACGACGCCGTGTTCACCGTCGACACCGGCATGAACAACGTGTGGGCGGCCCGGTACCTCACGCCCAACGGGAAGCGGCGCGTCATCGGGTCGTTCATCCACGGGTCGATGGCGAACGCCCTGCCGCACGCCATCGGCGCCGCGTTCGCGGAGCCCGGCCGGCAGGTCGTGGCGCTCGCCGGCGACGGCGGGCTGTCGATGCTGCTGGGCGAGCTCATCACGGTGCGCACCTACGACCTGCCGGTGAAGGTCGTCGTCTTCAACAACGCGACCCTCGGCATGGTGAAGCTCGAGATGCTGGTGGAGGGCTTGCCGTCGTACGGCACCGACTCCCCGCCCGTGGACTACCGGAACATCGGCCTCGCCGTCGGCATCCCGTCCGTCCGCGTCGAGCGGCCCAAGGACCTGCGCCGCGCCCTCAAGGACGGGCTCGACCGCAAGGGCCCCGCGCTCATCGAGGTCGTCACCGACCCGAACGCGCTGTCCATCCCGCCGTCCATCTCGGCGGGGCAGATCCGCGGGTTCGCCACCGCCATGACGAAGCAGATCTTCGGTGGCGGCATGGGAGAGGTCATGTCCATGGCCCGCTCCAACCTGCGCAACCTCCCCCGCTGACCCAGCCTGATTGTTGTGAGCGGGGGGGTGGGGGGGGTTTTTGGGGGAGAAGAGGAAGAAAAAAACCGCGCACAAAAAGAGAAGGGGGGAGAGGAGGAGGAGGGGGAAGAGGAAGTGGCTTCTTTCCCTT
>NZ_JBSGUW010000001.1:176606-249021 GCF_053608125.1 Isoptericola sp. NPDC055063
GCCCTGTTTCGGACCGAAACAGGGCCAAACGCCCGCTCACAACGAGATCAGGGGCGCCAGGTGGCGGCGACGGCGAGGAACGCGTCGTTCGCCTCGACCTCACCGATGCTGACGCGCAGGCCGTCGCCGGCGAACGGGCGCACGAGGACGCCGGCCGCGGTCGCCTCGGCGGCGCGGGCCATGGTCTCCTCGCCCAGCGGGAACCAGACGAAGTTGGCGTGCGTCTCGGGCAGGTCCCAGCCCTGCGCGCGCAGCGCCGCGGTGACGCGGTCGCGTTCAGCGACCAGGGCGTCGACCCGCACGCGCAGCTCCTCCTGCGCGACGTGCTCCAAGGACGCGAGGGCGGCCCGCTGGGCGATGTGGTTCACGCCGAACGGCGTGGACACCGCCCGGATCCCGGCGGCCAGGCGCGGCTCCGCGACGGCGTACCCGACGCGCAGGCCCGCCAGGCCGTACGCCTTCGACAGCGTGCGCAGCAGGACGACGTTCGCGTGCCGGCGCAGCAGGTCCACGCCGTCGGGAGCCTGCGGGTCGCGCACGAACTCGAGGTAGGCCTCGTCGACGATCACCAGCACGTCGCGCGGGACCGCGGCGAGGAAGGCCTCCAGCTCGTCGGCGTGCACGACCGGCCCGGTGGGGTTGTTGGGCGTGCAGACCATGACGACGCGGGTGCGCGGCGTGACGGCGGCGGCCATGGCGGGCAGGTCGAGCCGCCCGTCGGCGGCCACGGGGACGGTGACGGCCGTGCCGCCCGCGACGGCGACCACGATCGGGTACGCCTCGAACGAGCGCCACGGGAACACGACCTCGTCACCGTGCTCCACGACCGCCTGCAGCACGTGCCCGAGCACGGCCACCGAGCCGTTGCCCACCACGACCTGCTCGGCCGGCACGCCCACGTGGGCGGCGAGCGCCTCGACCAGCTCCGTGGCGTACATGTCGGGGTAGCGGTTGGTCTCCTCCGCGGCCTTCGTGATCGCCTCGAGGACGGACGGCAGCGGCGGGTACGGGTTCTCGTTCGACGACAGCTTCCACAGCTTCGCCCCCTCCGCGGGGCGGGCGCCCGGCACGTACGGGGGCAGCGCGGCGACGGCGGCGCGCAGCGGGACGGCGGATTTCTGGACGAGCGGCGAGTCGGCGGGGGATGTCACAGCGGTCAAGGATGCCACCTCGCCTCCACCCTCCCCCAGGTCCGGGCCCTGACGTGCCACGATGGCCGCATGAACTTCATCGTCCGCACCCTTGTCACGGCTGTGGCGTTGTGGCTGAGCGACCTGATCTTCACCAACCTCGAGATCAAGCCCGCGTACGACGGCGACAACCTGCTGACCTACGTCCTGTCGATCCTCGGCGTCGCGCTGGTCTTCACGATCATCAGCAGCTTCGTGAAGCCGATCGTCAGCATCATCTCGATCCCGCTCCTGATCCTCACGCTGGGGCTCTTCTACCTCGTCATCAACGCCTTCGTCCTGTGGCTCACCACCTGGGTCACCGACCAGGGTTGGTTCGGCGACTGGGGCGTCGACGTGAGCGGCGGCTTCTGGTGGTTCATCTGGATCGCCCTCATCCTCGCGGTGCTGCAGGCGATCATCGGGGCGTTCGCGCCCAAGAAGGGCTGAGCCCGCACCGCTCGTCTCGATGCAGCCCCTTGGTGCAGCATCTCAGTGCAGCGTCGCCCCCGTCGGGACTCCCGGCGGGGGCGACGTCGTCCCAGACGACGTCGTCCCCGGCGCCAGCACGACCGGCGTGCTCTCCCCGGCGCCGCTCTCCCCGGCGCCGTTCTCCCCGACCCGGCGGGCCGCGAACAGGCGCGTGCTGGCCCGCGCGCCGCCGAGCAACCGCTCCAGCCGTCGCGTCACGCCCGCCGTCGGCACGTTGCCGGACCGCTCCACCGCCTCGAGGGTCCGCAGGTGCGTGGGGATCCCGTGCGCCAGCGAGATCGAGCCCGACGCGGTGAGGTCGACCGGGTCCGTCGAGTCCAGCAGCCGCCGCGCCACCGTGACGCGGTCGGCGGTCGCCGGGTTCCCGGCGGCGGCACGCCCGTCGGTCGCCGACACGAGCTCCTCGTCGTTCTCCAGGTGCAGCACGGGGACCCCGGCCGGGGTGGCGAACGTGGCCGTCGGCGAGCCCGCGGTCACGACGCCGCCCACCGGGTGCTTCGCCCGGAAGGCCGGCGACGCCGCGAGCGCCGTCGCCGCGATGCCGCCCAGGCTGTGCCCGACCAGCACCACGGGCTCGTCGTCCGCGGCGCCGGCGTCGTCGAGCGCCTGCTCCACCGCCGCGGACACGTCGGCACTCTCGTGGGCCATGAGCTGCAGGTCGGTGGCGGCGTCGAACGGGTTCGACGTGCCCAGCATGTCCTGCGTGCCGGGGATCAGCACGGTCCACGTCGTCGTTCCGTCGTCGTGGGTCACGCGCTCCACCGCGAGCGTGCCCTCGGGCGCCCCCGCCGCCGGACGCCCGACCACCCCGCTGCCGTCCGGATAGAGGTCGCCCAGGCGGGCGAGCGCCTCGGAGACGGTGCCCGACGGCGCGTCCGCCCAGGCCGGCGGCGGCCCTGCCAGGTCGGCGTCCGTGAGCGCCAGCACCCGCACCTCGGACGCCGGCAGCATCGCGTCGACGAGGTCCGCGAGCCCGCCGGCGCCCCGGGTGACGCCGTCGACGAGCGCGCCGGGGCCGCCGTCTCGGAACCGCTCGAGGTCGCGCCACCGCCACGGGACGGCGAGCGAGTAGCCGCTGGCGAAGCCCCCGACCAGGTCGTCGGCCTGAGGCGCGATCACCCTCCAGAAGTTCGCCCAGGTGCCGTCGTGACCGCCGATCACCTCCGCGGCGCGCGGGGCAGGCGGGGTACTGGCCTGCACGCCGAGCAGCCCCGCCTCGGTGCCCTCCTCGGCGGACGTGCCGCGGACCCGGTCGACGAGGGGATCCACGATCGGCTCGACGACGGGGGCCACGACGGGAGCGAGCCGGTCCGCGACCGGGCCCCCGAACGGCAGGCCGAACCGGTCCACGTACCGCTTCCCCGCCGCGACGACCTGCAGGGGGACCGTCAGCGCCCCCACCGCTGCGCCGAGGCCCAGGGTGATCCATCTCAGCCCCGCACCGGCGGCGTGCTCCGCCAGGCTCTCGGCCGCACGGTAGAGGCCGGCGGCGATCCGCAGCCGGCGCGCGCAGCGGTCGGCGCCCGACGCCCGGTGGCGCAGGCGGGCCGCCACGTCGCCCAGCCGGGCGGCGGCCGCGGAGGCGACGGCGTCCTCGTGCGCCGTGGACGCCGCGGGGAACAGGCCGCCCGCCGGGTCCTGCTCCCACTGCTGCCGGTGCAGGGCCGTCCGGGCGGCGAGGCACCTCGTGGACGCCCGCCGCAGCTGGTCGGCGACGTCGTCGAGGAGCAGCGCGGCGCCCTGCACGGCGTCGGCGTCCACCCGCGCGAGCCCGCGACCGCCGGTGACGGACAGCGTCTCGGCCGGGGGAAGTCGCTCGCTCACCGCGCCAGCACCGCCGCCGCCTCCTCGACGAGCTGCCGGTCGGCGCCGAGCCCGGTCAGCAGGTCCGCGACCTCCTGCCGGAACCGGTCCGCCGCGTCGGACTCCCAGGAGACGGCGAGGCTGTGCCGTGCGTCCGCCGCGGCATCGTCGACGTCGCCGCAGGCCCTCACCGCCAGCATCCTCGCCTCGGCGGCCGGCGTGATGCCGAGGGTGGCGTTCGGGACGGACGGGGCCGGCGGGACGGGCGGGCACGGGGAGGGCGGCGAGGTCATGCCCGGGACGCTAGGCGGACGGACGCGCCGTCCACGGTCGAGCGACCGCCGCCTGTGGACGAACACCGGCTGGGGGCAGCGTCCCGGCCGCGGGGCGCGGCGGGGACGTCCTCTCCAGCGACGTCCACTCCAGCGACGTCCACTCAAGCGATGTCGTCTCAAGCGACGTCCACTCAAGCGACGTCCTCTCAAGCGATGTCGTCTAGAGAGACAGCGCGCCGTTCAGCCTCGCGCGGTCGGACAGGATGTCGATGCCCACCACCCGGCCGCCGCGCACGGTGAAGGCGAGCACGGCGTAGACCGTGCCGTCCTCGACCACCGTGACCAGCCCGGGCGACCCGCCCACCAGGGCGAGTCGCGAGAACCGCGCGGTGCCGAAGTGCAGGCGCGCCTGCCCCGCCACCGCCGCCGCGCCGCGCAGCACCCGCGACAGCTCCCCCGGCCCATAGTCGAGGCGCAGCGTGACCTCCGGGTCGAGGAGCTCCACGAGCCCCTCCAGGTCGCCCGCCTGGGAGGCCGCCAGGTACGCGGCCACGACCTCGCGACGCCGCGCGACGTCGTCCTGCGCAGGCACGGCGTCGCGCACCTTGCGCCGCGCGCGGCTGGCGAGCTGGCGCGTCGCGGGGAGCGACCGGTCCACGAGCGGCGCGATCTCCTCGAACGGCACGCTGAACTGGTCGTGCAGCACGAAGGCGACGCGCTCGGCGGGCGCCAGGGTGTCCAGCACCACCATCAGCGCGGCGCCGACCTCGTCCGACTCCACCGCCCGCCGCTCCGGGTCGTCCAGCTCGTCGACCGGCGCGACGAGCAGGTCGGGCAGGTGCCCGCCCCAGTCGGGTCCGTCCCCCGGCACGCCGCCCCACGGCGTCTCGCGGCGGGTGGACCGCGAGCGCAGGAGGTTGAGGGCCACGCGGCCGACGATCGTCGTGAGCCAGCCGCCGAGGTTCTCCACCCCGGCCGTGCCCGCGGCGTGCGCGCGCACCCACGCGTCCTGCACGGCGTCCTCGGCGTCGGCGGTGGAGCCCAGCACGCGGTAGGCGACCGTGCGCAGGTGCGGGCGGAACGTCTCGAACTGGTCCGCCATGAGCTGGCCTGCCGTGAACTGATCCGTGCTCATCGGTCACACTCCTTCGCCGCGCCGTGTCAGAGAGGGGACAGCGCACGCTGCCGGTGCCCACCCCACCACGCGGGTACGACACCGGCCCATCACCGAGGAGCCCCGCATGACCTCCCTGACCTCGCACGACACCGCCGTCCGCAGCCTGGCCGCGGCCCTCTCCGCCGATCTGACCGGCCGGCTGCTGCTGCCCGGAGACGACGGGTTCGACCGGGCGTCGACGCCGTGGAACCTCGCGGTGCGCCAGCCCGTCGCGGCGGTGGTGGAGGCCGCCGACTCCGCCGACGCCGCCGCGACGGTGCGCCGTGCCGCGGCCGCCGGGCTCACGGTCGCCGCCCAGGCCACCGGGCACGGCGCGACCGGCGACGTGGCGGGTACGGTCCTGCTGCGCACGGGCCACCTCGACGACGTCCGGGTGGACCCGCTGCGCCGCACGGCCCGCCTGGGCGCGGGCGCGTCGTGGGGCGCGGTGCAGGCCGCGGCCGCCCCGCACGGCCTCACGACGCTCCTCGGCAGCGCCCCCGGCGTGGGCGCCGTCGGCTACACGCTCGGCGGCGGGCTCGGCTGGTTCAGCCGGGTGCACGGCCTGGCGGCCGACCACGTGCGGTCGTTCGACGTCGTCGACCCGTCGGGCGCGCAGGTCACCGTCACCGCAGCCACGGACCCGGAGCTGTTCTGGGCGCTGCGCGGCGGGGGCGGCGACCTCGCCGTCGTGACCGCGATGGAGATCGACCTGGAGCCGGTGCCCGCGTTCTCGGGCGGCAAGCTCGCGTGGCCGGCCGAGCGCGCCGCGGAGGTGCTCGCCGTCTTCCGCGAGGTCACGACGGCGGCCCCGCCGGAGCTCAGCGTGTGGCTGTCGCGGGTGGAGGCGCCGGGCGCGCCGGCCGTCGTCGTCGTGCACGCCGCCCACCTCGGCGACGCCGCCGGGGCGCGCGAGCTGCTGCGGCCGTTCGACGCCGTCCCCGGCATCCTGGGGCCGGGAGTCGACGCCGCGATCGGCCCGGTCGCGCTGGCGGACGTCGGCGACATCACCGCCGACCCCACCGACCCCGCCGCGGGGAAGGGCCGCGCCGAGCTGCTGCGCGGCATCGACGACGAGGCCGTGGAGCGCCTGTTCACCACCTCGGTCGCGCCACTGCTCGTGCTCCAGCTGCGGCACCTGGGCGGCGCGCTCGCCACGCCCGGGGACGGCGCGGGAGCGCTGGGAGCGATCGACGAGCCGTTCCTGCTGTACGCGTTCGGGCTGGCGTTCGAGCCGGGGATCGCGGCCGCCGTCGGCCACCGCCTCGAGGCGCTGCCCGCCGAGCTCGCCGGGAACGCCACGCTGCGCAAGCCGGCCACGTTCCTCGCCCCGGGCGAGAGCGCGGCGGCCGCGTACGACGACGCCGCCCTCGCCCGGCTGCGCGACCTCAAGCGCGCCCGCGACCCACGTGGCACGATCCGGGGGGACTACCCGCTCCTCGGCTGACCTCGACCGCGTTGTGAGCGGAGGATTGGCCCTGTTTCGGGCCGAGACAGGGCCAATCCTCCGCTCACAACATCGCACGGGGCCCGTGGGAGAATGTGGGCCGTGACCTCCCCCGCGCCGCAGACCTCGCCGTCCGACGTCCCGACCCCCGCGACCGACCGCGTCAACCTCGCGGACGTCACCCCGCCGATCGCCCTCGGGCCGCTCGACGGCCGCTACCGCGGCGCCGTCGCGCCTCTGGTGGACCACCTCAGCGAGGCCGCGCTCAACCGGGCGCGCATCCACGTCGAGGTCGAGTGGCTGGTCACGCTGTGCAACGGCACGGCCGAGACCCCCGGCGCCGTCGTCCCCGGCGCGCCGACGCTGACCGACGCCGAGATCGCCTACCTGCGCGCCATCCCGGCCACGTTCGGGGCGGACGAGATCGCCGAGCTGGCCGCCATCGAGCGGGAGACGGTGCACGACGTCAAGGCCGTCGAGTACTTCATCAAGCGCCGCATCGCCGCGGCCCCCGAGGCCCTGGGCGAGGCGACGAGCCTGCCCGCCGCGAGCGAGCTCGTGCACTTCGCGTGCACGTCCGAGGACATCAACAACCTGTCGTACGCGCTCATGGTGCAGGGCGGCGTGCGCGACGTGTGGCTGCCCGCCGCGACCGCGCTGACCGACCAGCTCGCCGGCATGGCCCGCGAGCACGCCGAGGTCCCGATGCTGAGCCGCACGCACGGGCAGCCGGCCACGCCGACGACGATGGGCAAGGAGCTCGCCGTCCTCGCGCACCGTCTGCGCCGCCAGCTGCGCCGCATCGAGGGCGCCGAGTACCTGGGCAAGCTCAACGGCGCCACCGGCACCTACGGCGCGCACGTCGTCGCCGTCCCGGGCGCGGACTGGCCGGCGGTGTCGAAGGCGTTCGTGGAGCACCTGGGCCTGGTGTGGAACCCGCTGACCACGCAGATCGAGTCGCACGACTGGCAGGCGGAGGTCTACGCCGACGTCGCCCGCTTCAACCGGATCCTGCACAACCTCGCGACCGACGTGTGGACGTACATCTCGCTGGGCTTCTTCACGCAGATCCCCGTGGCGGGCGCCACCGGGTCGTCGACGATGCCGCACAAGGTCAACCCGATCCGGTTCGAGAACGCCGAGGCGAACCTCGAGATCTCCTGCTCGCTGCTCGACACCCTGTCGGCGACGCTCGTGACCTCCCGCCTGCAGCGCGACCTCACCGACTCCACCACGCAGCGCAACATCGGCCCGGCGTTCGGCCACTCGCTGCTCGCCATCGACAACGTGCGCCGCGGCCTCAAGGCGCTCAACGTCAACGCCGCGCTCATGGCCGACGACCTCGACCACAACTGGGAGGTGCTCGGCGAGCCCGTCCAGTCCGCGATGCGCGCCGCCTCCGTCGCCGGCGTCGAGGGCATGGAGAACCCGTACGAGCGCCTCAAGGAGCTCACCCGCGGCCAGCGCGTCGACGCCGCCCGGATGCGCGAGTTCGTCGCCGGCCTCGGCCTGCCCGACGACGTCGCCGCCCGCCTCGCGGAGCTCACGCCCGCGTCGTACACCGGCATCGCCGCACGGCTCGTCGAGGACTACCTGGCCTGACCAAGCCCCTCGCCCGAGCGCCGAACAGGCGGTTGCGCACCTCATACGCCACGAGAAGGTGCACAACCGCCTGTTCGGCGTCGAGCCCGGGTGCGTGACCCGTCAGCGCGCCATCGCCTGCCGGCCGAGGACGGCGAGCAGCGCGAGCTTCTCCTCCGCCTCGGAGCGGGGCGGGGCGGTGAGCACCAGCAGCGCCTGCGTCTGGTCCTCGGTGAACAGCACCTGGCAGTCCAGCTCGACGGGGCCGACCTCCGGGTGCAGCAGGGTCTTGTGGTCCGCGAAGCGCTGGTGCACCTCGTGCCGGTCCCAGAGCTCGGCGAACTCCGGGCTGCGCCCGCGCAGCTCCCGCACCAGCTCCCCCGCCCGCGAGCGCGGGCCGAGCATCCCGTGCGCCGCGCGCAGGGTGGAGACGAGGGATCTCCCCTGCCGGTCGCGGTCGTCCTCGGGATACAGCAGCCGCTCGCCCGGGTCGGTGAACCAGCGGTAGACGTCGCTGCGCGCCCAGCCCGTCAGCGCGGACCGGTCGCCGAGGAGGGCGACGGCGAGGTCGTTCGCGACCAGCGTCTCGCCGAGGGCGGAGAGCACGAGGGCGGGCGTGTCGGACAGGCGGTCGAGCACGCGCAGCAGCGCGGGCGACACGTGCGACGACATCGTCACGCGGTCGGGCGCGCCGCGGCCGGCGACGCGGAACAGATAGTCCCGCTCGTCGTCGGTGAGCCGCAGGGCCCGCGCGAGCGACGCGAGCATCTGCTCGCTCGGCTGCGGGCCGCGCTGCTGCTCGAGCCGCGTGTAGTAGTCCGCGGACATCGCCGCGAGCGCCGCGACCTCCTCCCGCCGCAGGCCGGCGGTGCGGCGTCGCGCGCCGGCGGGGAGGCCCACGTCGGCGGGCTGCACCGCCTCGCGGCGGCGGCGGAGGAACTCGGCGAGCTCTCGACGGTCGGCGGCACGGTCCATGCGTCCTTCAGGAGCCGTGCGTCCTTCAGGAGCCGTGCGTCCTTCAGGAGCCGTGCGTCCTTCAGGAGCCGTGCGTCCTTCATGAGCCATGCGCCCATCGTCCGCCGTCGCCGCCGGCACGACCAGACCGCAGCCAGGGACCGCCGGTCCCCCGATGACCGCTCCTCTCCCGCCCCGGCGGCGCTCGACGCACGGTGGACGGCATGGACATCACCCGCAGCACCGTCTTCATCCCCGGCGCGACGAGCGGCATCGGCCTCGCCTTGGCCCTGCGCCTGCAGGCCCGCGGCAGCACCGTGATCGTGGGCGGCCGCCGCACCGCCCTGCTCGACGAGATCGTGGCCGCCCACCCCGGGATCGACGCCGTCCGCATCGACACGGCGGACCCCGCGAGCATCGACGCGGCCCGGGACGAGGTCCTCGCCCGGCACCCGGACCTCGACGTCGTCGTCGCGATGGCGGGGATCATGCAGGCCGAGGACTGGACGTCGCCGGACTTCCTCGCCGTCGCCGAGCGGACGGTCGCGACCAACCTGCTCGGCCCGATCCGCCTCGCGGCGGCGTTCCTGCCGCAGCTGCGCGCCCGCGCGGGGTCGGGCGCGGGCGCCGCGTTCGTCACCGTCTCGTCCGGGCTGGCGCACGTGCCGCTCGCGGTGACGCCCACCTACAACGCGACCAAGGCCGCGATCCACCGCCTCAGCGAGGGCATCCGGCTGCAGCTCGAGCCCGCGGGCGTCCAGGTGATCGAGATCGTGCCGCCCGCCGTGCGGACGGCGCTCATGCCAGGACAGGAGGACAGCCCGATCGCCATGCCGCTCGACGCGTTCGCGGACGAGACGGTCGAGCTGCTCGCGACCCGCCCCGACGCGCACGAGATCCTGGTCGAGGGCGTGAAGTTCCTGCGGTTCGCGGAGACGTCGGGCGCGTACGAGGCGACGGTCGCGCGCCTCAACGCCTCCGACCCGCACTCGACCGACCCGCACGCCGCCTGACGTCTCCGCGGCAGGTCAGGGCTTGGTCGTCCCGAGGTACCTCGTGGCGACGAAGCCCTGCTTGCCGTCGACGTAGACCTTCACCCAGCCGTTCGACGCCGGCCAGATCTTCTTGACCGCCTTGCCCTTGTTCATGGAGCCGAGGATCGCGGCGCTCGTGCTCGGCTTCGCCCGCAGGCGCAGGCCGTTGACCTGGACGTAGCGGGTGCCCAGCGACGTGAGCGTGGGCGACACGTAGTCGGCGTGCATCCAGCCGGTCGTGCCGCTGTACGTCACCTTGCGCCAGACGCCCGAGCTCGCGCCGGGCTTGGCGGTGAGCTTGCGGTTGACCTTGACGGTCGTGAGGACCCGGTAGGCGGTGCTCGGGCCGGAGCGGAGGTTCACGCTGGTGGTCGTCCAGTAGGTGCACGACGTCGGCACGACGCGCTTGGCGGCCCACGTCGCGCCCGCGGTGAGCGACGCCCCGTGGTTCTTCATCCAGTAGTAGGGGTCCGCGGTCTTGCCGGACCCCTTGTACGCGCCCTTCCAGATCTCCAGGTGGAGGTGCGGCGCCGTCGAGGTGCCGGAGCTGCCGACGTCGGCGATGTGCTGGCCGCGCTTCACGGTCTTGCCGGCCTTGACGTACCGGTCCCCGTCGATGACGTGGCCGTAGACGGAGTAGACCTTGCCGCCGTCGACGCTCGACCGCACGACGACCACCTGCCCGAAGCCCGGCGCGGAGCCGGCCTTCACGACCGTGCCGGCGGCGACGGACCTCACGTCGACCCCCTTGGACGCACTCATGTCCTGGCCCAGGTGGTACGTGGACGCCCCGCGGATCGGCATGCAGCGCGGCCCGTAGTAGGACGAGAGCCCGTAGGTCCTGTCGGGCAGCGGCCGGACGGCGGCGGATGCCGCCCCTGCTCCCGCCACCCCGGTGGTGAGCGCCAGGACGCCGGCGACCCCCGCCGTGATCCCGGTCGTGATGATGCGTCGCACGGTGCGCATGTGGCCCCCTCAAGCCGTGGGCATCGTTGCCCAGGACGCACGGTAAGCACGCCCCGTGGGGTGGCGCGCGCGGTGCGACATCCGGGACACTCGTCTTCACCAGCAAGTCCGAGCGTGAAACTCTCTTACCGAGCCCCTGACCCGGAGGACCTGCAATGACGCACCCGTCCGTCTCCCGCGCCGCCGCCCTCGACCGGCGCGGCTTCCTCACCCTCGCCGCCGCGGGGATCGCCGGCTCGACGCTGTCGGTCGCCGTCGGCTCGATGACGCCCGCGGACGCCGCGGAGGCCGGCGCCGCTGCGGCCGTCGACGCCGCCGGCAGCGCCGTGCGCAAGCGCGAGCTGCGCGCGATGTGGATCTCGTCCGTCGTGAACATCGACTGGCCGTCGCGCACCGGCCTGAGCGCCGACGAGCTCAAGGCCGAGTACCTGCACTGGCTCGACGTCGCCGCGGACATGAACCTCAACGCCGTCTTCGTCCAGGTGCGCCCGACGGCGGACGCCTTCTGGCCCAGCCCGTACGAGCCGTGGTCGCAGTACCTCACCGGCACGCAGGGCGGCGACCCCGGCTTCGACCCGCTCGGGTTCGCCGTCTCCGAGACGCACGCCCGCAACCTCGAGCTGCACGCCTGGTACAACCCGTACCGCGTGTCGATGCAGACGGACCCCACGAAGCTCGTCCCCACCCACCCCGCCCGGCAGCACCCCGACTGGGTGTGGCCGTTCGGCGGCAAGCTCTACTTCGACCCGGGCCTGCCGGAGGCGCGCGAGCACATCTACGCGGCGATCCTGCACAGCGTCGAGCACTACGACATCGACGGCGTGCACTTCGACGACTACTTCTACCCCTACCCGGTGGCCGGGCAGACCCTGCCCGACGCCGGCACGTACGCCGCGCACGGCGACGGCTTCGCGACCATCGAGGAGTGGCGGCGGCACAACGTCGACACCTTCGTGCAGACGATCTCGGGGCGGATCAAGGAGCTCAAGCCCTGGGTCAAGTTCGGCATCAGCCCGTTCGGCATCTGGCGCAACAAGGCCACGGACCCCGCCGGCTCGGACACCGCCGGGTCGCAGAGCTACGACGGCCAGTTCGCCGACACCCGCAAGTGGGTGCTCGAGGGCTGGCTCGACTACATCAACCCGCAGATCTACTGGCAGTTCGGGCTCGCCGTCGCCGACTACCGCAAGCTTGTGCCGTGGTGGGCCGACGTGGCGGCGCAGTCCGGCACCCACCTGTACGTGGGCGAGGCGCTCTACAAGGTCACCTCGGGGGTGTTCACCGACCCCGCCGAGCTGTCGAACCACCTCACCTACTGCGCGGAGCTGGACGCCGCGGGCACCCCCGTCCACGGCAACGTGTACTTCTCGGCCGTGCACGTGCCGGCGGACCCGAAGGGCTCCATGTCCCGCGTCCGCGCGGACCACTACAGCCACCCCGCGCTGGTCCCCGCGATGGCGCACCTGCCCGCCACTCCCGTGCGCGTGCCGGTCCTCGCGGAGGCGACGGCAGGGGCCGACGGAGTGGCCCTCAAGTGGCTCGACACCGGCCCGCGCCGGACGGCGGCCACGTCGTTCGCCGTCTACCGGGCCGCCGGGAGCGGCGTCTCCGTCGACGTCGAGGACGCGCGCAACCTCCTCGCGACCGTGCGCTCGTCGGGGGACGTCGAGCAGTACTTCACGGACGTCACCGCCACGCCGGGCGAGAGCTACACGTACGTCGTGACCGCCCTCGACCGCGTGTGGAACGAGTCGCGGCCCAGCCGCCCCCGCTCCGCGTGAGAGGTATACCAAAGAGTGTGGCCGCGGTAACGTGAGCCGCAGGAGCCCCCCGCCCCCTCACCGGGCGGGGGGCTCCATCCACGTCCAGCATGCTCACGTCCAGCATGCTCACGTCCAGCATGCTCACGTCCAGCGGGTCAGCCCGGCCGGATCGGGTCGAGGGCGAAGAGCGTGCCGAGGTCGGCTCCGAGAGCGCGGCCGAGCTCGTCGTCGTCCAGCAGGCCACGCTCGGCGAGGACGCGCAGGGCTGCGTCACGGTCCGCGCGAGCCCGGTCCTGCTCCGCGGGCGGCAGGGCGGCGACCGCCCGCCGCGCGGCCTCCCGGTCGGACAGCGAGGGCGGGGCGGGCGGGCCCGGGTCCTCCACCTCGTCCGGCCGCACGTGACGCCGCGCGAGGATCGCGACGACGAGCCCCGCCGCCAGGAGCAGGGTCGCGATCACCGCCCCGTACGCGGGCGCCTCGACCCCGCCCTCCCGCGCGATCTGCGGCAGGGCGATCGCCGCGCAGGCGGCCAGCACGCCGGACACCCCGGCGATGCCCAGCAGCTCCGGCGACCACCTCGCGCCGCCGCGGAACCACAGCACCCACAGGACGACCTGCACGAGGGCGGCCACGACGAAGCACGCCGAGGCGAACGGCACCGCGACGCCGGCGGACACCTCCCCCGCGGTCGGGAAGCTGACCGGGTCGGTCATGTACACGGCCACCCCCAGCACCGGCGACGCCAGCGCGATCACCGTCAGCACCCCGAGCAGCGCGGTCCCCGCCCGCCGCACCCGGGACGGCGGCGGCGACCAGCGCGCCGCCAGGTCCGCGCCGTGCGCGCCGAACGTCGCCACGACGTCCCGGTGGTGCTGGAACGCGAACGCCTCGAGCCGCGCCAGCCGCGGCACGTTCGCCAGCGACTGGTCGCGCGCCCACTCCTGGGCGTCGGCGTACGGGAGGCTCATGCCGGTCCTTCCTGTGGCATGCGCACACGCTAGACGACGACGCCTCCGTCGTCCTCAGCGTCCCGCGAGCACGTGCGCCAGGTCCGTGTGCGCGTCGTGGCAGACGGAGACGAGCCACCCGACGGGCGTCGTCGCCCGCGCCTGCACCAGGGTCTCCGGGTCGACGGCGCGCCGCCCGAGCACCGCGAGCCGGCGCTGCCACGCCGCCTCGACGTCGTCCGGGACCGGGCGCGCCGCCAGCCGCTCGGCCGTGCGGCGCAGCTCGCGTTCGACCCGCGTGTTCGTCCCCGACGCGCGCTGCGGCCGACGTGGCGGCGCGGCCGGCCCGCGACGACGCGCCCGGTCGCAGCGCAGCGCGATCCCGGCCGCGAGCGCCACGGCCGCCGCGGTCGCGGGGACCCACCACGCCAGGTCGGCCGCGGTGAAGCCCCGGCCGTCGCCCGTGCCGACCGCCGCGCGGTAGATCAGGAGCGCGGCCGCCAGCCCGCCGACGGTCACGGCGAACGTCTCGCCGACGACGGCGGCCTCCCGGTCCGGCACGCGCAGCGCGAGGCCGACGAGCAGCGCGGGGACCGCCACCCACGCCGCGACCAGCGCGAGCGAGGCGGCGTCCTCCGGCTGGATGAAGGCGTTCTTGCGTCCCGGCGGGGCGAACATCGGCGCCAGCACCAGCACCGCCAGGAGCCCGACACCGAGCACCGTGCCCCACACGGCCCGGTACGCCGTCGAGCGGCGGCGCGCGCTCCGCTCGGCGGGCGACGGCTCGGGCAGCGGCTCTGGCTCACGTGCCGTCCGCACCATGTGCCGACGGCGGCGGTGCAGGTCGCGCAGGTCGTCGAACCACGCGGCGTCGAACCACGCGGCGTCCGACCGCGCGGCGCCCGATCGACCCGCACCCGACCGCAGCACGGCCACCGCCTCGCGGGCCACGGCCCGCACGCTCGGCTCGTCCCCTGCCGGGGCCACGAGCGCGGTCACAGGGCGGCTCGGGTCGCCGCGGCCACGCGCCGTCGGGGCGGGTCCAGGTGCACCGGGTCACGGTACCGGCGGTCACGACGTCAGGATCGCCACGCTCCCCGCGGGGTGCGTTGCCACCGAGCTGGCCGCGCTGGACAGTTGCCTCGTCCACGCACCCCCGCGCAGCGTCGCGCCCGGTGCGTCGTCACCGTCGACCGACTCACGACCGAGAGGGACCACGCATGTCCGAGGACACCACGCCTACCCCACCGCCGCGCAGCACGAGGGCCGCGAAGGTGACCGCGTGGGCCGCCGCCGTCGCCGCGGTGGCCACGCTGACGATCCTCGCCTTCCAGTTCTTCACGATCCGCACGCTCGCCTCGGTCCCGCCCGAGGGCCACATGAGCCAGGCGCTGAAGGAGGCGCTCTGCGTCCCGTACGTGAACGGGGTGCTCGAGCTGTCGGCGCAGGGCTACTCGGAGGCGCAGATCTACGACGTGTACCAGGAGATGGCGGCCCCGGCGGACCCCACCGACCCGAACGCGTACATCTTCATGTCCGACGAGTCCCCGTCGTTCGCGATGGAGACGTGCGGCACCCCGGGCGAGATCATCGACACGGCGAAGGCCGCCGCGACGAAGTAGCCGCCGCGTTCAGCCTGGGCGAATCATCCGGTGGCTGGCAGGATCGACCCCATGCACGAACGCGCGGGGATGCCGGCCCAGGACAGCGACCTCATCGACGTCGACCAGGTGGTGGGCGCGTACTACGACCTTGTGCCCGACGTCGCGGACCCGGCCCAGCAGGTGGTGTTCGGCACGTCCGGCCACCGGGGCTCCAGCCTGGACACGGCGTTCAACGAGGCGCACATCGCGGCGATCACGCAGGCGATCGTGGAGTACCGGGCGTCGCAGGGCACGGACGGGCCGCTGTTCATCGGCCGCGACACGCACGCGCTGTCGCTGCCGGCGTGGCAGACGGCGCTGGAGGTGCTGGCGGCCGCGGGCGTCACCGTCATGGTGGACGCGCGCGACTCGTTCACGCCCACGCCGGCGGTGTCGCAGTCGATCCTCATCCACAACGGCGCGACGACGGGCGACGGCGTGCGCACCACGGGCCCGGGGCTCGCGGACGGCATCGTCGTCACGCCGTCGCACAACCCGCCGCGCGACGGCGGCTTCAAGTACAACCCGCCGCACGGCGGCCCCGCCGGGTCCGAGGCCACGGGCTGGATCGCGGACCGCGCCAACGAGATCCTCCGCACCGGCGGGCTCGGGTCGGTGCGCCGCGTCGCGCTCGAGGACGCGCTCGCGGCCGACACCACGCACAAGCACGACTTCCTCACGACGTACGTCGACGACCTGCCGAACGTCGTCGACCTCGACGCGATCCGTTCCGCCGGCGTGCGCATCGGCGCGGACCCGTTGGGCGGCGCGTCGGTGGAGTACTGGGGCGCGATCGGCGAGCGGTACGACCTCGACCTCACCGTGGTGAACCCGCAGGTGGACCCGCGCTGGTCGTTCATGACGCTCGACTGGGACGGCAAGATCCGCATGGACTGCAGCTCCCCGTACGCGATGGCGTCGCTGGTGGAGCGCATGCAGGGCGACGCGCCGTTCGACGTCGCGACCGGCAACGACGCGGACTCCGACCGGCACGGCATCGTCACCCCCGACGCGGGCCTCATGAACCCGAACCACTACCTGGCCGTCGCGATCGAGTATCTGTACGGCGGCGCGCGCCCCGGCTGGCCCGAGGGTGCCGCGATCGGCAAGACGCTCGTGTCGTCGGCGCTGATCGACCGGGTCGCGGCCGGCCTGGGCCGGCGCCTGGTCGAGGTGCCGGTGGGCTTCAAGTGGTTCGTGCCCGGCCTGCTGGACGGCGAGGTCGGGTTCGGCGGCGAGGAGTCGGCGGGGGCGTCGTTCCTGCGCCGCGACGGCCGCGTGTGGTCCACCGACAAGGACGGCCTGCTGCTGGCCCTGCTCGCGTCGGAGATCATCGCGACCACCGGCCGCACCCCGTCGGAGCACCACGCCGACCTCGTCGCCCGCCACGGCGAGTCCTGGTACGCCCGCGTGGACGCGCCCGCGTCGCGCGAGCAGAAGGCGCGCCTGTCCGCCCTCTCCCCTGACGAGGTGACCTCGACGACCCTCGCCGGGCAGGACATCACCGCGACGCTCACGGAGGCGCCCGGCAACGGCGCCACCATCGGCGGCCTCAAGGTGACCACCTCCGACGCGTGGTTCGCCGCCCGCCCGTCGGGCACGGAGGACGTGTACAAGATCTACGCCGAGTCGTTCGTGTCGGCCGACCACCTCGCCGAGGTGCAGGCCTCCGCCAAGGAGCTCGTGGACGGCGCGCTCGGCGACGCCTGACCCCTTCCTGAGTACCGCCCGTACGGGCGGCGTCCGCATCGCGGTCGGAATTTGATTTCAGCAGGCAACGTTTTTATGTTTGCTCCCCGCAACCGATCAGGGAGTGGGCGAGCATGCCTGAGCACGCACGGTACGAGGAGCTCCAGCGACAGCTGCGGGCCGTCGGCGTCGTCAAGCGCACCATCGTGCGGAACCTGCCGCACGACTGCCCGGTCGGGCCGACCGCCGTGCTGTCGACGCTGCGCCGCCGGGGGCCGATGCGCCTGACCGCGCTCGCCGACCAGCTCTGGATCGACCTGTCCGTCACCAGCCGGCACGTGTCCCACGCCGTCGACCAGGGCTGGGTCGAACGCACGCGCGACCCCGACGACGGGCGGTCGTGGATCGCCAGCCTCACCCCCACCGGGCTGGAGAAGCTCGAGCAGATCGTCGCGCGCACGTCCCGCCTGTTCGCCGAGCGGATGGACGACTGGGACGGCGAGGAGATCGACCGGCTCGTCGGGCTCATGGCCCGCCTGCACGGCAGCTTCGCCGACTGCCCGACGGCGCCCCGCGGCGCCGTCCCCGCCCGGGCCTGACTCCCGCCCCGAGCACGACCCGCGAGCCCGAGCATCCTCGGACCGCAGCATCCTGAGAGGACCTTCATGGCATCGACCACGACGGCGGCGCCCGCGCACGCCAAGCGCGGTGGGCGCACCGACCACCAGCCCGGGGTCTCGATGAGCCACCGGCAGATCCTGGAGGCCTTGTCGGGCCTCATGCTGGGCATGTTCGTCGCGATCCTGTCCTCGACGATCGTCTCGAACGCCCTGCCGGAGGTCATCGCCGAGCTCGGCGGCGGCCAGTCGGCCTACACCTGGGTGGTCACGGCGTCGCTGCTGTCGATGACGGCCACCACCCCGCTGTGGGGCAAGCTCGCCGACCTGTTCAGCAAGAAGGTGCTGGTCCAGGTCGCGCTGGTGATCTTCGTGCTCGCCTCCGCGGCCGCCGGGCTCGCCCAGTCCGCCGAGTGGCTCATCGTCTGCCGCGTGTTCCAGGGCATCGGCACCGGCGGCCTGTCGGCGCTGGCGCAGATCGTCATGGCGACGATGATCGCCCCGCGCGAGCGCGGCCGGTACTCCGGGTACCTCGGCGCCACGTTCGCCGTCGCGACCGTGGGCGGCCCGCTGCTCGGCGGCGTCATCACGGACACCGACTGGCTCGGCTGGCGCTGGTGCTTCTACGTGGGCGTGCCGTTCGCGCTCGTCGCGCTGGTCGTGCTGCAGAAGACCCTGCACCTGCCGGTCGTGAAGCGCGACAACGTGAAGATCGACTGGGGCGGCGCGTTCCTCTCCACCGCCGCCGTCTGCCTGCTGCTCCTGTGGGTCACGTTCGCGGGCGACAAGTACGACTGGAACTCCTGGCAGACGTACGCGATGACGGGCGGCGCGCTCGTCCTCGTGCTGCTGTTCGTGCTGGTCGAGTCGAAGGTCTCCCAGCCGATCATCCCCATGCGGCTGTTCCGCAACCGCACGGTGGCGCTGTCCTCCGTGGCGTCGCTCTTCGTGGGCGTGGCGATGTTCGCCGGCACCATTTTCTTCAGCCAGTACTTCCAGCTGGCGCGCGACCAGTCCCCCACGATGGCCGGCGTCATGACCATCCCGATGATCGGCGGCCTGTTCGTCTCGTCGACGGCGTCGGGCCTCATCATCACCCGCACCGGCCGGTGGAAGGGCTGGCTCGTCTCCGGTGCCCTGCTGCTGACCGCCGGGCTCGGGCTGCTGAGCACCATCCGCTACGACACCGAGTACTGGCACGTCGCCGTCTTCATGGCCGTGATGGGCATCGGCGTCGGCATGATGATGCAGAACCTCGTGCTCTGCACGCAGAACCAGGTGGCCCCCACGGACCTCGGCTCCGCCAGCTCCCTCGTCACCTTCTTCCGCTCGCTCGGCGGCGCCATCGGCGTCTCCGCGCTCGGCGCCGTCCTCGCGCACCGGATCCCCGACTACGTCGCGGACGGGCTCGCGACGCTCGGCCCGAAGGCCGCCGGCGCGGCCCAGGGCGCCGCCGGCGGCTCCGGCGAGATCCCGGACATGGACCAGGTGCCCGAGCCGCTGCGCGGCATCCTCGAGAGCGCGTACGGGCACGGCATCGCGGACGTCTTCCTCATCGGCGCGTGCGCCGCCCTCGTCGCCTTCCTGCTCGTGGTCTTCATCAAGGAGGTCCCGCTGCAGACCAAGGGCGCGATGGCGCAGTCCGCCGCCGAGGAGGCGGCGTCGGAGGCGGAGGCCGACGCGGACACCGAGCAGTACGTCCCGGAGCTCGTCGCGGTCGGTGCCGAGCCGACGGCCCGGCGGGCCGCATCGACGGCGGACGTCGC
Organism: Isoptericola sp. NPDC055063; assembly: GCF_053608125.1. NCBI lineage: Bacteria > Bacillati > Actinomycetota > Actinomycetes > Micrococcales > Promicromonosporaceae > Isoptericola > Isoptericola sp. NPDC055063. Next base: position 195,909 of record NZ_JBSGUW010000001.1, read on the forward strand.
GCCCGTCGGCGACGGCGACGGCCCGGGCGTCACCGTGCACGGTGGTGTCTCCGTGCACGGCAGTGTCTCCGTGCACGGCAGTGTCCGCGGGGCCGAGGGCGCGCCGCTGCCACAGGCGGCCCTCACCCTCATCTCGCTGGGCGGGCGCCAGCTCGGCCTGGCCATCGCGCGGTCCGACGGCGCGTACTCCGTCGACGCCCCCGGCGCCGGCACGTACGTGCTCATCGCGTCGGCCGACGGGTTCCAGCCGCAGGCGTCGACGATCGTCGTCGGCTCCGTCCCGCTGGCCCACGACGTGCTGCTCAGCGGCACCAGCGGCCTGCGCGGCGTCGTGCGCGGCGCGGACCAGCAGCCCGTCGCGGGCGCGATGGTGCTGGTCACCGACGTGCGCGGCGACCTGCAGGCGAGCGTCACCACGGCCGAGGACGGCACGTTCGCGCTCGAGGAGCTCGTGCCGGGCCCGGTCACCGTCGCGGTCAACGCCGCCGGCTTCCGCCCCCGGGCGCTGCCCGTCGAGGTGGGCGCCACCGGCGTCACCCGCGTCGAGGTGGAGCTCGCGGCGGGCGCCCGGGTGACCGGCGTCGTGCGCGCCCCGCACGGCCCGCTGGCGGACGCCCGCGTGACGCTCGTCGACGCGGCGGGCAACGTCGCCGGCACGGCCACGACCGGGACGGACGGCGCCTACGCGTTCGCCGACCTGGACGGCGGCGAGTACACCGTCATCGCGACGGGCTACCCGCCGGCGGCGACGGCGCTGAGCCTCACCGGCGCGGGCGTCGAGGGCCACGACATCGACCTCGCCCACCCCGCAGAGTGAGCGTGAGCGAGCAGGTGACCGGGATGCTGACCGCGACGGTCCGGACGCGTGACGGGTGGGCCGTGCCGCACGCCGTCGTCACGCTGACGGACGCCGCCGGCGCGCAGGTGCTGCGTGCTGACGCGGACGACGACGGCGCGGTGCGCGGCGAGGCCGCGCTGACGCCCGGCGCGTACGTCGCGATCGTCACCGCGGTGGGCTACGCGCCCGCCGCGACGTCGACGATCGTCACCGCCGCGGGGCGCGCCGCCCTCGGCACCGTGACCCTGGCCCGGCAGGGCGGCACGGAACTGCCGCCGCCCGGGCCGTGGACGATCGACCCGGCGCACTCGTCGGTGACGGCCGTGGCCCAGCACCTGGGCATCTCCAGCGTGCGGGGCCGGTTCACGGAGCTCGCCGGCCGCATCGACGTCGCCCCCGGCGACGTCTCGCGCTCCGGCGTGGCCGCCGTGATCGCCGCGGCGTCCATCGACACCGGCAACGCCTACCGCGACGGCCACCTGCGGTCCCCGGACTTCCTCGACGTGGAGCGGTACGAGCACATCACGTACCGCTCCGCCGGCCTGACTCCCGTCGCGGACGGCCGCTGGACCGTGCACGGCGAGCTCACCCTGCACGGCCGCGCGCACCCCGTCGACCTGGACCTCACCTATCTGGGCACCGGCGCCGACGCCCAGGGCGTGGTGCGCGCGGCCTTCCGCGCCACGACCGAGCTGCGCCGGGACGCGTTCGCCATCCGGTACAACGAGGTGGCCGCCGCCGGCGTCGCCATCGTCGGCACCACCCTCAAGGTGGAGCTGGAGATCCAGGCCGCGCAGGGCGACACGCTCCCCGGCTGACACGGATGATCTAGGCGAGCCCGCACGAGCCTCCGCGCGCTATGTCGGGTCGGCCCCGTCCAGGTCCTCCAGCTCGGCGACGAGCGTGCTGTGCTCGGCGTCCCGCCGGATCGCGGCCCCGAGGGCGCGCGCCGAGCGCGCGTACGACGGGTCGTCGAGCACCCGACGGACCGCGCCCGCGAACCGCGCCGACGACGCCGTGCGCGGCAGCCGCACCGCCGCCCCGCGCAGCGTGACGCGGACGGCGTTGTCCGCCTGGTCGCGCCCGTGCGGGACGACGACGGCCGGCAGGTCGGCCGCGAGCGCCTTGAGCAGGGTGCCGTGCCCGCCGTGGGTCACGACGGCCGCGGCCTCGCGCATCGCCCTCGCGTGAGGTGCCGCCGCGACGACCGTGACGTCCGGCGCCGCACGGAGCGACGACGGCGCCACGGCGGGGCCGGTCGTGACGAGGCCGCGCACGGGCAGCGTCGCGAGCCCGTCGACGACCCGCTGCAGCACGCCGACGTGGTCCTGGAACGTCGACGACATGGCGACCAGGACGAGCGGGCCGTCGCCGGGCGGCGGCGACCAGTCGTCGTCGGCCCAGGACGGGTCGTCGAGAACCGGGCCGACGTACCGTGCGTTCGGGGGGAGCACCGCGGGCAGGTCGAACGCCGGGCTCGTCATGACCAGCTGGCGCCGCGCGCGGTGCACCAGCTCCCACGAGTGCGCGACGGGCCCGACGCCGAGCTCGGCGCGCAGGGCGTTGAGCCGCGCCAGCGAGTAGCGGTCGAGCCCGGCGACGCTCAAGCGCCGCACGGCCGCGTCCCGTGCCCTGCCCAGGGGGCCGCGCGCGGGGGCCAGGCCCATCCCCATCGGCGTCGACCCGGGCGTGGGCGCTGCGTAGATGTTGGGCATGAGGACGTCGAACGGGACGCCGCGCGACTCGGCCGCGATCATCGCGCCGAAGGCGAAGATCGACGCGACCACGAGGTCCGGCCGGTCGGCGTCGATCGCCGCGGCGACGTCGCGCGCGTGCCCGGGCGCGGGCCCGGCGATCGCGCGGTCCCCCATGAGGCGCGCCTGCGCGAGCGGGCTGCGGCGCTCCCAGTCCCGGAGCGGGTCGTGCGCCGGGTCGCGGTCCGGGCGGTTGGGCCCGTGCTCCCACCGGGCGACGGTGGCTCCGGTGGCGCGCGCCTCGGGGAGCATCGAGTCCTCCACCAGGACCGTCACCCGGTGGCCGCGCTCCACGAGCCGTCGCGCGGCGCCGAGCTCGGGCGGCACCGTCCCGCCGCCGTCGGTCAGCGCGAAGAGGTACGTGTGCGGCATCCGAGCCCCCGGGGGTCGTGCGGAGGGTGGGCGACGTGCTCAGGCTCCACGGTAGGACGGCCGACGGCCGCCCACACCGCCGCCGCCCACACCGCCGCCGCCCACACCGCCGCCGTACACACAACCACGGCCCCGACCGCCGCCGCTCACTCGCAGGCGACCCCGTCCCCGTCGCGATCGATCCGTGACGAGTAGCCCGGGTCGCCGCGGTGCACCGGCGCCGCGCCGGCGGCCCGCGCCTCGGTGCAGTTCGCGAACGGCCCGCTCGCGGTGTCTTCGGAGGCGGTGTCTTCGGAGGCGGCGTCGTCCGAAGCGGGTTCGTCAGACGTCGCGTCGACCCGCGGCGCCAGGCTGCCGGCGGGCAGCGGCTCGTCGGGGCAGCGCGCGAGCACCGACTCGATGGCGTCGTGCTCGGCCTGCGTGACCCACAGCGCGTACGCCTGCTTCACGGCCACCTGCCGCGCCACGTACTGGCAGCGGAACGCCTTGCTCGGCGGCAGCCAGGTCGCGGCGTCGCCGTCGCCCTTGCCCGCGTTGGTGGGGCCGTCGGCGGCGAGCAGGTTCAGCGGGTCGTTCGCGAGCCGACGTCGCACCTCGCCGTCGAGCTGCTGCGCGCCCTTCTGCCAGGCGTCCGACAGCGCGACGACGTGGTCGATCTGCACCGCGGTGGACGTGGTCTGCCCGCGGCGGAAGTCGATGGTCCGGCCCGTGTACGGGTCGGCGAGCACGCCGCTCAGCACGATGCAGTCGTGGGTGCCCGGGTCGGTGACGGTGCGCCGCAGGTCGCGCGCCAGGATGTCGTTGCGGGTGTCGCAGCCGTTGTGGTCGACGTCGGCCCACGCCGGGCCGAACTGGTCGCGGGTGTAGCCGGTCTTGGGCGCGCGGCCCTTCACCGGCAGGGTGTCGAGCGCGGCGAGGGCGGTGCCCGAGGCTGCGGTCGCCGCGCCGTCCGGGGTCGGCGCGGACGTCGCGGCGGGCTCCTCGGCTCCGGGCCGTTCTGCGCCGGGCTGTGCTGCGCCGGGCTGGTCGACGCCGGGACCGTCGAGCCCCGTGGACGCGGGGTCGAGGCCCCCCGCGCACGCGCCGAGCAGGAGCGCGACCGAGGCGCCGAGCGCGGCGACCCCGCCGCGGCGCACGAAGGAACGGGGCGCGAGAGCGCGTCGCGACGGGCCCCGTCGCGACACGGAGGTCCCGGCCCTCACCGGGCGGGGTGCGCGAGCAGGTCGGCGTGCTCGGGGTGCCGCTGCACGTAGGCCTTGATGAACGGGCACAGCGGCACGATCTTCTCGCCCGCCTCCCGCACCTGGGCGAGCGCGCCGGCGGCGAGCTGCGACCCGATCCCCTGCCCCTCGAACGCCGGGTCGACCTCCGTGTGCGTGAAGACGACCACCCCCGCCGACCCGTCCCCCGCCGACCCGTCGCCGTCGGTCCGCTCGTAGTAGGCGCCGCCGGCGGTGCGGCCGTCGTCCAGCCGGGCGAGGAAGACCTGCTGGTCGCGGTCGTCGACCACGGTGACATGGGTCGGGGAGTCGTTCATGGCCCCCATCCTGGACGCCGACCCCGACATCTGTCGCCTCCCCCGCCGCCAGGCGCGGCGCTCAGCTCGGCCGGGCCTCCTGCGCGCCGCCGTCGGGCAGGAGGCGGTGCAGGAGCGGCTTGTTGACCCGCTCGGTGAAGAAGTCGATGAGCGGGCCGGCGAAGAACGCCGTCATCACGGTGCCCACGCCGACCGGCCCGCCGAACGCGATCGCCAGCCCGACGAACGCGAGGTCCTGGACCACCCGGATGACGCGGTAGCGCACACCGGTGCGGTCGACGATTATCGGCGCGATCGCGTCGTAGGGCGCCGTGCCGATGCCGGCCGTCATGTACGCCGACGCCCCGGCCGTGAACAGCACGATCCCGACCAGGAACAGCACGCCCTGCAGCAGCAGGCCCGGCGGGTCGGGCAGCACGGGGCCGAGCAGCGCGCTGAACCACTGCACGAAGAACCCGACCATCACCATGTTGATGACCGTGCCGAGGCCCACGTAGCGCCGCCCCCAGACCAGGACCGGCACGAGGAGCACCGCGTTCACGGCGAGCTGGTAGGGGCCGAGCCCGACGCCGAGGCGCGTGCTCACCCCGATGTTGGCGGACGTGAACGGGTCGACCCCGACGTGCGCGCCGAGCAGCACCGCCGACCCGAGGGCGAGGAGCGCGACGCCGCCGAGCGCCCAGGCGGCGCGCGGGGCGAGGTACGCCGCCTCGGCGCGCACGCTGGTCGTCATGCTCGGCACGGTAGGCGCTGCGGTGCCGCCGCGCGCGACGGGGGAAGCGCCCGCACGACGCTGCCGACGTCGTCGGGGAGTGGGAGAATCCGGCGGTGACCCTGCCCGTCCCCGAGAGCTCCGACGCGGCGTCGGGGACCCGGAACCCCAACCCGTACCTCGACGTCCTGCGCGTGCCCGGCGCCGCCCGCTTCTCGGCCGCGGGCGTCGTCGCCCGGCTGCCGATGTCGATGGTCGGCATCAGCACCGTGCTGATGGTGCAGACCTTGTACGGCTCCTACGCGATGGCAGGCCGCGTCTCCGCGGTGCTCGTGGTGGCGCAGGCGATCGTGTCGCCGCAGATCGCGCGCATCGTGGACCGGCGCGGGCAGGCGCGCGTGATGACGCCCCTGCTCGTCGCGACCACGATCGGGCTGCTCGGGCTGGTCCTGGCGGCGGTCGCGGGCGCGCCGGAGTGGGTGCTGTGGGTGCTGGCCGCCGTCGGCGGGGCGTCGCAGGGCTCGTACGGGTCGCTCGTGCGGGCGCGGTGGTCGCGCGCCCTGGACGACCCGAAGCGGCTGCACACCGCGTACTCGCTGGAGGCCGCCCTCGACGAGCTGGTCTTCATCGTCGGGCCGGTCGTCGCGACCACCCTCGCGACGACGGTCGCACCCTCCGGCGGCCTGCTCGTGGCCGCGATCGTGGGCGGCGGCGGGGCGGCGTGGTTCCTCAGCCAGCGCGCCACGGAGCCGCCCGCGGGGCGCGTCGCCGTCCCGGCGGACGGCGAGCACGTGGGGACGGTCGCGCACCCGGACGCCGTCGCCCTCGACCACCGCTCCGCGATCCGGATGGCGGGCATGCCCGTGCTGGCCGTCGTCTTCGTCGCGATGGGCGTCATGTTCGGCTCGAGCGACGTGGCGACGGTCGCGTTCGCGGAGGAGCAGGGCGTCAAGGGCATGGCCGGGCTGGTGCTGGCGTGCTTCGCGCTCGGCTCGATGATCTCCGGCCTGGCGTACGGGGCGCGGCACTGGGTGTCGCCGCTGTCCACGCGGTTCACGGTGGGCGCCTGCGCGATCGCCGTCGGCGTCTCCATGTTCTTCCTCGTGCACCACATCGCCGTGCTGGCGGTGGTGATGTTCGTGACCGGGTTCGCCATCGCGCCCACGCTCGTCAACGGGAACGCGCTGGTGCAGGCGCTGGTGGCGCCGCACCAGCTCACCGAGGGGCTCACCTGGGTGGGCACGTCGCTCGGCGTCGGCGTCTCGCTGGGGTCGTGGCTCGCGGGCGTCGCGATCGACGCCGTGGACTCGCACGCCGGCTTCCTCGTCACGATGTCGGGCGGCTGGCTGTGCGCCATCCTCGCCGTCCTCGCGCTGCCGGGGATGCGGCGACGGCGGCCCTACACCGCGACCGTCTGACGGCTCGTCCGGGGGTGCCGGCTCAGGGCTCCGGGTGGTGCGCGTCGTAGCGCCAGAAGCGGGGCTGCAGCCGCACGACGAGCCACAGCACCGCGATGCACGCCAGGCCTCCGACGACGGCCGCCCAGCCCTCGCCGAACCACGTGGCCTCGGTGCCCAGCACCATCTCGCCGAGCCGCGGGCCGCCCGCGACCACCACGATGAACACGCCCTGCAGGCGCCCGCGCATGTGGTCGGGCGTCGCGGTCTGCAGGATCGACTGGCGAAACACCGACGAGATCGCGTCGGAGCCGCCCGCGAGCAGCAGCGCCACCCCGGCCAGGACGACGGCGCCCCACAGCACGCCGTCGGGCGCCCCGGGGCCGACGGCCACGAGGACCGCGCCGAACAGCGCCACGCACATGCCCCACGCGGTGATCGCCCACACGATGATGCGGCCCTGCCACCGCACGCGGACCAGCGCGCCGGAGAAGACGCTCGCGAGGATGCCGCCGACAGCGAACCCGGCGGCGAGGACGCCCGTCGTCGTCGCCCCGCCGCCCAGGTACAGCGCGCCCGCCGCCGGCCACAGCACGCGGGGGAAGGCGAGCACCATCGCCGCCAGGTCGACGACGAACGTCGTGCGGACGTTGGGCCGCGTCGCGAGGTAGCGCAGGCCGTCGAGCACCGAGCCCAGCCCGACCACCCGCCGCCGGGGCGGTGCCGACGACGTCTCGGTCCCGTCGGCGGCGTCCAGCGCGTCCTCCGGCGGCACCGCCGGCAGCCGCCACACGGCCCACAGCGCCGCCGTGAACAGCAGCACGTCCAGCGTGTACGCGACGCCGTACCCGCCCCAGCCCACGAGCGTCGCGCCGATCAGCGGCCCGCCCGTGAGCGCCACGTTCATCGACAGGGTCTGCAGCGCATTGGCCGCCGGCATGAGCTGCGGCTCCAGCAGCCGCGGCACGATCGACGTGCGCGCCGGGTTGTTGATGGCGAACGCCGCCGACTGCAGCGCCACCAGTCCGTACAGCAGGTTCACCGACCCGACGTCGAGCCACGCCTGCGCCGCGATGCCCGCCGTCACCAGCCACAGCACCGACGACGCGAGCAGCGACACCCGCCGCCGGTCGTAGTGGTCCACCAGCGCCCCGCCGTACAGGCCGAGCGCCACCAGCGGCACCAGGGCCGCGATGCCGAGCGTGCCCACGGCCAGCGTGCTGCCCGTGAGCGCGTAGACCTGCAGGCCCACCGCGACCACCGTGACCTGCGTGCCGATGTTCGACACGCCCAGACCCCACCACAGCCGCCGGAACGCCGGGGAGACGCGCAACGGCGTGAGGTCGGCGATCAGGCGGGGCACGGTCAACCAGGGTAGGCGTGCGCGGGGTCGATGGTGTGCGGGTCGATGGTGTGCGGGGTCGATGGTGTGCGGGGTCGATGGTGTGCGGGGTCGATGGTGTGCGGGGTCGATGTGTTCCGCGGGCGGCCCCGGACGGGTCTGCCGTGCTCCTCCCCCGAGGAGCCCGGTGATCGTCCGTCCGGGGCCGCCCACGTGCCCCCCGGTCGCCGGCATGTCGCGGGCGCTGCCCAGCCCCCTGCGCTGTGCTGCGCTCGCGCCGACCCCAGCCGGGGCGGAGCTGCCACGGGACACTCCCCAGTGATCCCCCGTGGCAGCGCCGCCCCGTCCGGAGCCGGTGCCGGCTCCGGCAGGGTCAGCGGTGCGCGACCGCGTCCGCCGTCCGACGGCGCCGCGCCAGCGCGCCGCCCGCCAGCATCAGCAGCAGGGCCAGGCCCAGCAGCCGCACGTCGGCACCCGTCGTCGGCAACGCGGCACTCGTGCCCGCCGCCGACGCCTGCACCAGACCGTCCGACGTCAGCACGCCGTCCGGCGTGCCCGCCGCCGCGACCGGACCACCCAGCGGGTCCGTCGAGCCGTCAGCCCCGTCGCCGGTCCCGTCATCCGTGCCGTTCCCCGTGCCGTCACCAGGGTTGGTGCCATCACCAGGGTCCGTGCCGTCCGTGCCGTCACCGGGGTCGTCCGTGCCGTCACCGGGGTCCGTCGGGTCCGTCGGGTCCGTCGGGTCCGTCGGGTCCGTGGGATCCGTGGGATCCGTGGGATCCGTGGGATCGGTCGGGTCGACGGACGTCGCGCCGTCCTCGAGGACGTCGTCCACGAGGCCGTCCTCCGCGAGGAGGTCGTCGGTGACCGCACCGAGGTCGCCCTCGAGCAGGTCGTTCGCCGTGTCGTTGACGTCCTCCACGACGTGCTCGACGAGCTCGTCCGTCACGCCCTCCTGCGGCTCGTCGGCACCGATGACGTCGTCCACGACGCCGTCCTCGCCGGCGATCCCGTCGACCGTGTCCTCGACGAGGTCTCCGGTCCCCAGCAGGTCGTCCACCGCACCGGTGGAGTCCACGACGTCGTTCAGCACCGGGTCGAGGCCCTGGTCCTCCAGCACGTCGTCGACCAGACCGTCCTCCGCGGTCAGGTCGTCCACGACGCCCGGCAGGTCGCCGGCCGTCACCGAGTCGAGCGTCGAGTCGACGTCGTCCACCACGGCCTCCACGACGCCGTCGGTCACGCCCTCCTGCGGCTCGTCGGCACCGACGACGTCGTCCACGACGCCGCCCTCACCGAGCAGCCCGTCGACCGTGTCCTCGACGAGGTCGCCGGTCCCCAGCAGGTCGTCCACCACCCCGGTGGAGTCCACGACGTCGTTGAGCACCGGGTCGAGACCCCGGTCCTCCAGCACGTCGTCGACCAGGCCATCGTCGGCGGTCACTCCGTCGACCACCCCGTCGAGGTCGCCCTCGGTCAGGTCGCCGACGGTCTGCCCCGCGTCGTCCAGCACGGCATCGACCAGTCCGTCGGTCACGCCGTCCTGCGGTGCATCCGGCCCGACGACGTCGTCCACGATGCCGTCCTCACCGAGCACGCCGTCCACCGTGTCCTGCACCAGCGAACCGGTGCCGGCCGTGTCGTCGACGGTGCCCGCCAGGTCCGAGACCTGACCGACCACGTCGTCCACCGCGGTGTCGACGCCGCCGTCCTCGAGCACGTCGTCGACGAGGCCGTCGTCCGTGACGACACCGTCGATCGCGCCCGGCAGGTCGCCGGCCGTCACCGAGCCCAGCGTCGAGTCGACGTCGTCCACCACGGCCTCCACGAGACCGTCCGTGACGCCGTCCTGGGGCCCGTCGGCACCCAGCACGTCGTCGAGGACGCCGTCCTCGCCGGCGATCCCGTCGACCGTGTCCTCGACGAGGTCGCCGGTCCCCAGCAGGTCGTCCACCGCACCGGTGGAGTCCACGACGTCGTTCAGCACCGGGTCGAGGCCCTGGTCCTCCAGCACGTCGTCGACCAGACCGTCCTCCGCGGTCAGGTCGTCCACGACGCCCGGCAGGTCGCCGGCCGTCACCGAGTCCAGCGTCGCGTCGACGTCGTCCACGACCGCCTCGACCACGCCGTCCGTGACACCCGAGCTGGCCTCGTCCGGGCCGACGACGTCGTCCACCAGCCCGTCAGGTCCGGCCAGCGAGGTCACCGTCGACCGCAGCAGCGACGGGGTGCCCAGCAGGTCGTCCACCGCACCGGCCGTGTCCGCCACCGTGGTGATCAGCTCGTCCACCGTGCCGTCCAGCCCCGGCAGCGCGCCGGTCAGGTCGCCCAGATCGCCGGTGCCGAGGTCACCGAGGTCACCGAGGTCACCGAGGTCACCGAGGTCACCGAGGTCACCGAGGTCACCGACGATGCTGCCCGCCGCGCCGTCCTCCAGCGCGTCGTCCAGCACCCCGTCATCAGCGACGACCGAGTCGACGACACCGTTCAGGTGACCCGTGACGACCTCGCCGAGCGTGGCGTCGACATCGTCGAGGAGGTGCTCCACGACCTCGTCCGTCACGCCGTTCTCGGGCTCGTCGGCGCCGACGACGTCGTCGACCACGCCATCCTCACCGACCAGGCCGTCATCGCCGACCAGTCCGTCGACGGTCCCCTGCAGGACCGGACCCGTGCCCAGCGCGGCGTCAGCGGACCCGGCCACGTCGGAGACCGCGCCCAGCGCGTCGTCCACCGTGCCGTCCACCGTCGCCCCGATGCCGCCCAGGTCATCGAGGCCACCGAGACCGGCACCGGGCAGGCCGTCACCGGCACCGGGCAGCCCCGGCACCTCGGGCAGAGCGCCCACGACATCAGTCAGCCCGCCGAGGCCATCGGCCCCGGGAAGCGACCCCAGATCGCCGAGCCCATCGAGACCACCCAGACCGCCGAGGTCACCGAGGCCACCGGGGAGGCCGACGGCCGTGTCACCCTCGAGCACGTCGTCGACGAGCCCGTCGTCGCCACCGACGGAGTCGACGACGCCGTCCAGGTCGCCGGCGGTCACGCCGTCGAGCGTGGTGTCGACGTCCTCGCGCACGTGCTCCACGAGCTCGTCGGAAAGGCCGTCCTGGGGCTCGTCGGCACCGAGGACGTCGTCCACGACACCTCCGTCACCCACGATGCCGCCGTCACCCACGATGCCGTCGACGACCCCGCCGAAGGCATCGTGCACGGCGCCGGTCGCCGCGTCGACGGTGTCGCCGACCTGGTCGAGGGCCGCGTCGACGCCCTGGTCCTCCCGCGCGTCGTCGACGACCCCGCCGTCGGCGGTCACGTCGTCCACCACGCCGTCGACGTCACCGGCGGCGAGGTGCCCCACGCCCTGGTCGACGTCGTCGCCCACGTGCTCGACGACCTGGTCGGAGAGGCCCTTCTCGGGCTCGTCGGCGCCGAGGACGTCGTCCACGACCCCGCCGTCGCCCGTGACGCCCTCGACGCTGTCGCGCACCGCCGAGTCCGTGCCGAGCACGTCGTCAGCGGCGCCGGCCACGTCCGAGGCACCGTCCGAGGCGCCGTCGCCGGCCGAGTCCACCGCCGCGCCGACCTCGCCGACGGACGCGTTCGCGCCGCCGGTCGTCCCGTCGTCGTCGGGGGGCGTGGCCGGGTCGGCCGTGCCGCCGCCCGAACCTCCGCCGCCCGCGGCGTCCGGCGTGTCCTCGATCGCGTCGTCGACGACGCCACCCTGGCCCGCGACGTCGTCGACGACGCCCTTGACGTCGCCGGACTGCACGTCGTCCGCGGTCTGGTGGACGTCCTCGGCGACGGCGTCCACGAGGTCGTCCGTGGCGGTCGCGGACTCCTCGTCCGGGCCCACGACGTCGTCGACCGCGCCGTCCTCGCCGGCGACGGCGTCGACGACGTCCTCGACACCGTCCGTGTCGACCTTCGGCAGGTCGACCGGCGTGTCGAGCGACGCGTCGTTCGTCTCCTCGGAGACCTCGCTGAGGTGGAGGTCGACCGAGGTGTCTTCTCCGACGGTGACGTCGACGACGTCACCGTCCGCGGCATGGGCCATCCCGGCCCCGGCGACCACGAGGCCGCCCGCGACGAGCGCGGTTCTCACCGCTCGCCGGACATACGTATGCATGATCCGCTCCTGACTGACGTGGTGCGCGGGTGGCGGACGCCGCCCGCGGTCGCGGTCGCGCACCAGGGCGCGACGCGGCCACGTCAGGCAGGAGAGACGGGGATGTCGAGAGAGACCGCCGGGAGGCGGTCGAGCCGGTCGGCCGTCGGGGCCGTCCAGCTGTGCGCGCTGACGTGCGCGCGGCCCACGAGGTCGGCGGCGGCGTCCCCGCCGGACGACCCGCGGGTGGTCGAGAGGGAGCCTGCGCCGGCGGCGGCCACGGCGGGCGCCGCTGGTGCGGCCGGCGCGGGCTCGTGGTTCGTCGAGGTCGCGGCCCAGGAGGTGGCGGAGGTCGCGTCGGCGACGTCGGCCGGGGTGGCAAGGACCGGTGCCGGGGCGGTCGCCGTGGCGTCCGCGGCGTCGGTCGACGGGATGGTCGACGCGTCCGACGACGCCGCTGCCCTGAGCGCGGGCGCGGCCTCGGCGGGCTTGGTCTCGACAGACGTGGCCGACGCCACCGGGGCGGCCGACGAGTCCTGCCCGAGCACCGGGGCGAGCCCCGCATCGAGCACCGGCTCGACGGCGGGAGCAGTGGCCTCGGCGACCGGGTCGACGACCGGCGCGAGCACACCGCCCACCGGCTCGACGACCGGGCTCAGCGCATCGACGACGGGAGCGGCGGTGTCCAGGACCGGGTCGAGCACGGGCTTCAGCGAGCCGGTCACGGGCTTCACGAGCCCGACGACGGGGTCGAGCACCGGGTCCAGCGTCCGCACGACCGGTGCGACGACCGCGCCCAGCCCGTCCGTGACGGGGGCGAGCGGAGCGGTCACGTCGTGCACCACCTGCCCGACCGGTTCGAGCACGGGCGACGCCGCCTCCGCCACCGGGGACAAGACGTCCGCGACCGTGCCCGTCAGGGGCTCGAGCGTCTCACCGACGGGGGTCGTGACGTCCTCGACGACGTGCGCCACCGGGTCGACGACCGGAGCCAGCGGCGTGACGACACCTTCGACGATCTTCCCGACCGGCGCCGTCACCGCGCCCAGCGGCTCCACCGCCCGCTCGATCACGGAGTCGGACTTCGCGGAGCCGGACTTCGCGGAGCCGGACTTCGCCGGGTCGGCGGCATTCTCGGACTTCGCCGACGTCGCGGGCTTCGCGGCCGCGACGGGCTCCGCGGCGTCGGACTTCGCGGCGTCCGGGTCCTTCGCGGGCTCTGCGTCAGCGGCTTCGGCCTTCTCGGCCTCGACGGCTTCGGGGTCCTCCGCCTTCGCGGGCTGCTGGGCGTTCGCGGGCGGCTCGGACATTGCTGGCTTCGTCGTCGCGCCGGTGGCGCGCTCGACGGCCTTCTCCACGGGGGCGACGACGTCGTCGTGCACCGCCTGGCGCACGGGTTCGACGGTGTCCCGAACGGGGGCGACGACCTTCTCGACCGTGTCGCGCAGCGGGTGCGCCCGGGGAGCCTCGTCCTCGGCGGCGGGCTTCGCGGGCTCGTGCGCACGCGCGGGCCCCTTCGCGTCGTCCTTGCTCGGTCCGTCCCCGCCGTGCCCGACGACGGAGCGGACGACCGACGCGACCGCGCCGTCGTCCCGGCCGCCGTCGTCGGCGGACGCGGTGCCCGCGACCGCGACGCTCAGCGCGGCGGCACCGAGCAGGCCGGCCGCGACGGCCGCGGCGCGCGCGAACCAGCGGCGGCGTGCTGCCGCCGGCGCTCGGTCCACGCTGCGTGCCACTCGGCCCCCTTCGGATGCCACGCGAACGATGCCACTCGAAGCCACGAGCACGAGCCCGTGACTCACGTCACACCATGACGCCCGAGCAACGGTCATGCAACAAGAGCACCCCGGAATTCACCCGCGGGCTCCTGCCCGGGTCAGGAGACGGAGGTGCCGAACAGCAGGCCCAGCGCATACGTGACGGCGGCCGCGCCGAAGCCGATGGCGAGCTGGCGCAGCGCGCGTGACCACGGCGACGTGCCGGAGAGCAGACCGGTGATCGCGCCCGTGATCAGCAGCGACACCCCGACGAGCGCGGACGCGACGAAGATCGCCTGGCCGCCGGTGAGGCCGAGCAGGTACGGCAGCACGGGGATCAGCGCGCCCGACGCGAAGAAGCAGAAGCTGGAGATCGCGGCGCCCCACGCGGTGCCGTGGGTCTCGAGGTCGTCGTCCGCCTCGGCCTCCCCACCAGCAGCAGCGGCGGCGGGTTCGGCGTTCTCGTCGTGCAGCACCTCGGGCGCCAGGGTCCCGGTCGCGGCCAGCCCGGCGAGCACCCGGTCGGCGCGCCCCTGCGCCTCGTCGGCGGCCATGCCGCGGGCACGGTAGACGAGGGCGAGCTCGTTGGCGTCGACGTCGAGGTGCGGCAGCGCGCCGGCGCTCTTCGGGTCCGGGGTGGATGCCTCGAGCAGCTCGCGCTGCGAGCGCACGGAGACGAACTCGCCCGCACCCATGGAGAGCGCGCCGGCCAGGAGGCCGGCAACTCCGGTGAGGAGCACGGTCTGCGACGAGACGCCGGACGCGCCGATGCCGAGCACGAGGGCGAGGTTGGAGACGAGGCCGTCGTTGGCGCCGAAGACGGCGGCGCGGAACGTGCCGGACATCCGGTTGCGGCCCCGGGTGGCGAGCGCGCGCACGACCTCCTCGTGGATCTGCTCGTCGGCGGCCATCGTGGCGGTGGCGAACTCCTCGCTGTCGTACGTCGAGCGGGCCTCGGCGCGCTGCGCGAGCGCCAGCACGAAGACGCCGCCGAACCGGCGCGCGAAGACGCCGAGCATGCGGGTCCGCAGGTCGCCGCGCAGCGGCTTCCCGACGTCGTCGCCCAGCAGGTCGAGCCAGTGCTGCTCGTGCCGCTTCTCCGCGTCGGCGAGGGCGAGCAGGACGGCGCGCTCCTCGCCGGTGCGGCGGCTGGCGAGGTCGCGGTAGGTCGCCGCCTCGGCCCGCTCGTCGGCGAGGTAGCGGCGCCAGCGGCGCAGGTCCGCGGGGCGCCGGGAGGCAGGGTCGGGTGCGGGCTGGTCGTCTCCAGGTTGGTCGCGCTCGGGCATGCCGGGCATGGCGGGGCCGTCGGTCATGCCGTCATGATCGCCGCTGGAGGGCGGCCGTGGGTTCCGGGCGGAGCCGCCGCCACTTCCGGGGCCGCACGCCGGAGTTTTCGGACGTCCGCAGCCTGCGGCGGCCCGCCGGGGTGTGGACGCGCACTCGAGTGTCACCGGCTCGGGGCACAATAGGGGCGGCGTCCGGGGTCGGCCGGGCGCAGCCCGTGGTCGGCCATGAGGGGCGACCGCGAGCTCGACACCAGGGGCTCGGACACTGGGGGACTCCGGCGTGATCATTGTCAGCACTGACGGCTCGTGCCTCCGCAATCCCGGGGGCGCGATCGGCTGGGCGTGGATCGCCCACGAGGGCGGCCGCTTCGACTCCGGCGGCGCCGCGTCCGGGACCAACCAGATCGCGGAGCTCACCGCTCTGCTCCGCGCGATCGAGGCGCACCCGGGGGACGAACCGCTCCTCATCGAGTCGGACTCGCAGTACGCGATCCGGTGCGCGTCCGAGTGGATCCACGGGTGGAAGCGCAAGGGCTGGCGCACGGCGTCCGGCGGGCCCGTGAAGAACCTGGACCTGATCCGGTCGATCGACGACGCGATCACCGACCGCAAGGGACCCGTCCGGTTCCGGTGGGTGCGCGGGCACGTCGGCAACCCGTTCAACGAGCGGGCCGACCAGCTCGCCGGCCTCGCCGCGCAGGACTGGGCCGCGGGACGCGGGAGCGTGGACGAGCTGCTCGTCATGGCCGAGGAGCAGCGCGAGACTCTCGAGCGCCCCGCCGCACGGCCGGCGCGGGACGCGGAGCCGGTCGGAGCCCGCAGCGACACCGGCTGGGAGCTCGGAACTCTCTTTGACTAGCACGAGCGCGACCAGCACGACCGCGACAGGCCTGGGTGCGACAGGCCTGGGTGCGACAGGCCCGGGTGCGACAGGCCTGGGTGCGACAGGCCCGGGCGCGACCGACACGATGGCGCCGCTCCCGACGACCACCGCCGACGTCACGGTCGAGCACGTCTCGGACCGGCCGCTCGACCTCACCCTGACGCTCGCGCCGCTGCAGCACGGCGTCGGGGACCCGACGTTCCGCCGCTCCCCCGACGGCGCGCTGTGGCGCACCACGCTGGTGCGCACCGGGCCTGTCACGCAGCGCTTCGTCCCGACGGGCGACCGCTCCGTCGTCGTGCAGCAGTGGGGGCCCGGCGCGCGCGAGGCCGCCGACGCGGTCCCCCGGTTGCTCGGCGAGGACGACGACGCGTCCGCGTTCATCCCGCCGCCGCAGGCGCGGGACGCCGCACGGCGCACGCCCGGGCTGCGGATGTGCCGCAGTGGGCGGGTGCTGGAGGCGCTGGTGCCCGCCGTCCTCGAGCAGAAGGTGCAGGTCGTCACGGCTCACCGCGCGTGGCGGTGGCTGGTGACCCGGCACGGCTCCCCCGCGCCCGGGCCCGCACCCGACGGGATGCGGGTGGTGCCGTCCGCGCGGGAGTGGGCGGCCGTGCCGACGTGGGACTGGCACCGTGCGGGGGTCGACCCCCGTCGTGCGGCGACGGCCGTGCGCTGCGCGCAGGTGGCGGCACGGCTCGAGGACGCGAGCGCGCTGCCCGGCGACGAGGCGCGGGCGCGGCTCGAGAAGGTGCCGGGCGTCGGGCGCTGGACGTCGGCGGAGGTGGCGCAGCGCGCCTTCGGGGATGCGGATGCCGTCTCCGTGGGCGACTTCCACCTCGCGGGCGCCGTCGGCTGGGCGCTCACCGGCGAGCGGACCGACGACGAGGGGATGCTGCGCCTCCTCGCGCCCTACGCCCCGCACCGGCACCGCGTGGTGCGACTGCTGTTCCTCGAGCGCCGGCCGCAGGCCCCGCGCCGGGGCCCGCGGCTGTCGATCGCGGACTACCGCACCTTCTGACGACCGCGCCTACTGACGACCGCGCCTACCGACGACCGCGCCTACTGACTACCGCGCCTACTGACTACCGCGCGTTCTGGGCTGCGATCACTCCGGCAGGCTGCACACGCCGTCGACGCACACCGCGCCGTCGTCGCCGAGCATCTGCAGGCCGAGCAGCTGCAGCGGGCGTTCGTCCCCGCCGTGGTGGGGGGCGGCCGCCTCGGCCGCGCTGACGGACATCAGCGTGGTGCGGCGCGGGTTGGCGATCGAGCGGTACGAGCTCTCGGTGGCGTCGTTCATGTTTCTCCTCCAACGGAACCACGGCCGCGGCATGCCGGGCGGGGTGGGCCCGAGACCGCGGCGCCCGCGACGGTGCGGGCTGGCCTCGATTCTCGGTGATACTGCGTCTCACGGCCAGGGCTGGCGGTGTGAGATGCGCCTCGTGGCAGCGCCGTCAGGCCGCGTCGCCCTCGGCGAGCACCTGGTCGAGCACCTGGACGAAGACGTCCGGGTCCTGCGCGCCGGAGACGCCGTAGCGGCCCCCGAGCACGAAGAACGGGACGCCGTTGATGCCGTACGCGCGGGCGCGGGCGATGTCGTCGGCGACGGCCTCGGCGTACGTGCCGGCGTTGAGCGCGACGACCACGGCCTCGCGCTCCAGCCCGACCTCCGCGGCGAGATCCGCGAGGTCCTCGACGTGGCCGACGTGCTCACCCTCGGTGAAATACGCCTTCAGCAGGCGCTCCTTCATCTCCTCCTGCTTGCCGAACGCCTTCGCGAGGTGCAGCAGCTCGTGGGCCTTGAGGGTCTTGGTGTGCCGCACCTGGTCCATGCGGTAGGTGAGCCCCTCGGCGGCCGCGAGGGCGGTCACCTGGTCCTGCATCTGTTGGGCGGTCTCCAGGGGGATCCCCTTGTGGTCCGCGAGGAACTCGGTCGCCGTGCCGTCGAAGTCGACGGGGGTGTCGGGCGAGAGCTCGAATGAGTGGTACTCGACCTCCACCTCGGGGGCGGCGCCGTCACGCTCCGCCATCCGCTGCAGCGCGGACTCGAAGCGGCGCTTGCCGATGTAGCACCAGGGGCACGCGACGTCCGACCAGACGTCGACCTTCAGCGGGGAGTTCTCGGTGGTGGTCACGTACGCACGAACGCCCCGCCGCGGGAAGGGATTCCCGGGGCGGGGCGTGTCGTGCGTCGCAGGCGCCTCTGAGCTACGGCGCGTCAGTTCAGCGGTGCGGCACCGTTCGACGCGGCCTTCGCGCCGCCGTCGGACGTGGGCAGCTGCCCGCCGGCGATGCCCGCGATGAGCTGCTGGATGTCCACGCCGGTGAGCTGCTTGACCACGCCCTGGCCCTCACCGAGCACGGACGCCACGGTCTTGGTCACCGCGGACGCGCCGTCGGTCGAGATCACCGTCATGCCCTGGATGGAGCCGATCGGCTCCGCCGCGGCGCGGACGATCTCGGGCAGGCGCTCGATGAGCTCCTGGACGAGGGCGGCCTCGCCGTACTTCTTGAGCGCCTCCGCCTTGGCGTCGGTCGCGACGGCTTCGGCGCGGCCCTCGGCCTCGACCGCGAAGGCCTTCGCCTCCCCCTCGGCCTTGATGCCCTCGGCGAGCGCGATCTGCCGGTCGCGCTCGGCCTCGCCGGCGCGGCGCACCGCGGCGGCGGACGCCTCGGCGTCCTGGATCGCGGCCGTCTTGTTCGCCTCGGCGATGGTGGTGCGCTTGAACGCGTCCGCCTCGGTGGCCGCGTTCGCGGCGTCACGGCGGGCCGTGGCCTCCTGGACCTCGGCGTACGCCTTGGCCTCGGCGGGCTTGCGGACCTCGATGTCGAGGCGCTCCTGCGTCACGCGGGCCTGCTCGGCCAGCGCCTCGCGCTCCTGCTGCGCCACGAGCCGGTCCTGCTCGGCGCGTGCGAGCTGGCCCGCAGCCTCCGCCTCGGCGTTCGCGCGGTCCGTGTCGGCCTTGATGGCCGCCTTCTTGAGGTCGAGCGCCTTCTGCCGCTCGGCGATCTGCTCTGCCGCCTCGATCACGGCGAACTCGGACACCCGGCGCGCCTCGGCCTCGGAGACCTCCGCGACCTGCAGGGCGCGGGCGCCCTCGGCGCGGCCCAGGTTGGCGAGGTACTCCGACCCGGGCGTCGAGATGTCGGAGATGTTGAGCAGGTCGACCTGCAGGCCCTGCTCCGCGAGGTCCGTCTTCGTGGACTCGACGACCCGGTCCGACAGGCCCTTGCGGTCGGAGATGATCTGCTCGATCGTCATGTCGCCGACGATGGAGCGCAGCGAGCCCTCGAGCGACTCCTTGATGATCTCGGTGAGCATCTCCTGCTGGGACAGGAAGCGCTGCGCCGCGCGGCGCACGCCCTCGTCGTCGCCGCGCACCTTGAAGTTGATCGACGCCTTGATGGCGATCTTGATGCGGTTCTTGTCGACGCCCTCGACGGTGATGCCGATCTGGCGCTGCTCCAGCGAGATCGCGAAGCCCTGCTGCAGGATCGGCCAGACGAACGTGCGGCCGCCAATGACGACCCGCTGGCTCTGGGCCGCGGACTCCTTCTTGCCGGCCCCGCGGCCGACGATGACGAGGGCCTGGTTCGGCGGCACCCGGCGGATGCGCTGGGCGACGAAGATGCCCACCGCGAGGAACGCCACCACGAGGGCGAGCACCGCGATCGTGGTGATGAAGCTGCTGTCGGACGAGTCGAACATGGTGCGCGCCGGAGCGCGTCTCCTTCCGGTCGGGGGGAGAGGTCAGGGGGCCTGCGGGCCGGGGACCCCGACACGCACGGTGGAGCCGGAGTGCTCGAGCACCACGACGCGGGAGCCCGCGGCGATCGGTTCGTCGGAGCGGGCGAGGCGGCGCTCGAGCTCGCTCGGGACGTCGAGGGAGACCTCGCCCGACGTCGCCGTCACGTCGGTCGTCGCCGTGCCGTGCGCGCCCACCAGCGAGACCGCGACGCCGTCGTCGCTCGACGCCAGCCGCCGCACGAGCGCCTGCGCGAGGAGGACGGCCAGCAGCCCGACGACGGCGGACGCCACGTACGCGACCCAGGGCGCGAGGTCGTTCGCCGTGACGATCGTGCCCACGGCGCCGAAGACCACCGCGCCCACGCCGAGCGACGTGCCCGAGAGCATGCCGTCGCCGAGGTCGACGAGCTCGCCGACGAGGAGCGAGATCAGCAGCAGGAGCATCCCTGCGGCGCCGATGAGGACGAAGACGAGCACGCGATCTCCCGTGTCGATGAACAGGCGGTGTCGATGAACAGGCGGTGGCGGTGAGCGGCCGGTTTTGCCAGGTGATGAAGATGTGATGGTCGTGTGACGGCGGCGCCACTCTAGCGAACTCTGGGAGGCTGCTGAACAGCCGGTCCACAGGGTCCTTCCGGGTGCCCGGCGGGCGCCGCTGCGCGATGCTCGGGGCATGCCTCTCGCGCCGAGCAAGGACCCCCAGCTGGTGCTGCTGCGCCACGGCGAGACGGAGTGGAGCGTCAGCGGCCAGCACACCGGCCGCACCGACATCCCCCTCACGCCGGCCGGCGAGGAGCAGGCCCGCACCGCCGGTCGCGCCCTGGCCGGCATCCCGTTCGCCGCCGTGTTCGCGTCGCCGCTCGAGCGGGCCCGCCGCACCGCCGCGATCGCCGGCCACCCGGACGCCGTCGTCGACCCCGACCTCGCCGAGTGGGACTACGGGCCCGTCGACGGCCGGTCGAGCGCCGACGTCACCGCCCTCCTCGGGCACGACTTCCAGATCTTCGACGACGGCGTACGCGTCCTGCCGCCCGACCCCGAGCACGGCGACGGACGGCCCGGCGAGCTGCTGGAGGACGTCGCCGCGCGCGCCCGGCGCTTCGTGGGGCGGGCAGACGCCACCCTGCAGGACGGCGGCAACGTGCTGGCCGTCGCACACGGGCACCTGCTGCGCGTGCTGGCGACCGCGTGGCTCGGCATCGACCCGCGGTTCGGCTCCCGCCTGGAGCTCGGCACCGCCGCGATCTGCCAGCTCGGCTACGGGCACGACCTGCGGACCATCGAGGGCTGGAACCTGCCGCCGCACGTCTGATCCCGGTCCGACCGACGTCCGACCAGCCCGAGGGCGGTGCGCCGTCTGGCAGCATGTGCGCCATGGCGCTGAACGAGGACGACCTCATCGACGGCGAGCACGTCGTCATGGAGCTGCACGAGCACCCGAAGGCCGTGGTCTGGCCGTTCCTGCTCCTGCTGGTGCTGCTGGTGGGCGCCGCGTTCTCGTTCGTCGTCGAGATGCCCGACGTCGCGCGCTGGGTCGTGCTCGGCCTGCTGGTCGTCGTCGCCGTCGTGTGGGTGCTGGTGCCGTGGCTGAAGTGGCGCACCACGTCGTGGACCGTCACGACCAAGCGGATCGCCATGCGCTCCGGGATCGTCACCCGCGTGGGCCGCGACATCCCGCTCTACCGGATCAACGACATCGCGCTCGAGAAGGACCTCCTGGACCGGATGCTCGGCTGCGGCACCCTGCAGGTCTCCGACGCCACCGAGAAGGCCGGGATGGTGCTGCGCGACGTGCCGCGCGTCGACCGCGTGCAGGTGCAGCTCCAGGAGCTGCTGCACTCCGCCGACGACGGCTCGGACGACGGCGAGTGGCCCCCGTCCGAGCCGACGCGCGGCCGGCGCCGCTGAGCACTAGCGGCTGAGAACTACTTGCCGCGCGGCAGCGGCAGCGGCTCCATCCACTGGTCGTCGGCCGTGAGGTCGATGCCGAACTCCGACGCGAACCGCATCGTCGTGTCCACGAGCACGCCGTCCACCGACTCGTCGAGCCGGTACACGCGCGCCCCGCGCAGGCGGTTGCGCTCCGCGCCGCTCAGCCCGTACGTGCCGAAGCCCGTGTTGCCGGAGTAGCCGAGCAGGACGCCGTAGTAGTTCCCCGAGTACGTGTTCACGTGGTCGTGCCCGCAGAACACGCCGCGCACGTCGCCGCGGTGCTGGATCGCGGAGAACAGCCCCGAGTTGAACGGGCCGGGGCACTCCTCCTCGTTGCGCTCCCCCACGATCTGGTGGCGCGCGACGCCGCGCTCGTGGTCCGCGGCGGTGCGGCCGTCCACCGAGCCGAACCACATGAACCGGTACTCCCACAGGGGGATGTGGATGAACATCAGCGACGGGATCGCGCGGCGGTGGCGCCTCTCCAGCTCGACCGACGTGCGGTAGTACCAGTCCACCTGGTCCATGCGCACCCAGTCCCACGTCGGGTAGCCGGTGAGGTTCTGGCCCGCGATGGTGCTGGGCGCGTACCGGCCCGAGTCGAGCAGCCACACGTTGAACGCCGGCTTCCCGTCCGTGCCGTCGATCAGCAGGTGCGAGTTGCCCTGCCCCGTGACGCCCTTCGCCGTCGGGCCGTTCACGTTGTACCGGTACGAGCGGTAGAACGCGAGCATCTGCGCCTCGTCCACCCCGCTGGTCGGCGTCGAGTCCTCGTCGTGGTTGCCGAACGTGATCGCCCAGGGGATCTGCCGCTCCTCCATCGGCTGCACCACGTTGTTCATCGCCTGGCGCATCTCGAGCGGGGTGTCACAGCCGCCCGTGATGTTGTCGCCGTTGAGGATCACCAGGTCCGGCCGCTCGTCGTCGAGCACCGCGCGCATCAGCTCCAGCGTGCGGCGGTCGATCTTCTCGTCGTCCTGCGTGTCGTTGAACTGCACGATCGTGTACGTGCCGTCCTTGCGGAACCGCAGCTTCGGTGCCCCTGCACCGGCCGCCCCGGCACCGGCCGCCGCCGACGTGGCCCCGGCGACGGAACCCGCCACCACCGAGCCCGCCGCGCCCAGTCCCGTCATGGTCATGAACGTACGGCGGCCCAGGCCGGACCGCTCCTCTGCATCCCGCACGTCGGTCGTCGGCACGTCGGTCGTCGGCACGTCGGTCGACGGCACTTCAGGCGGGCGTCCGATCGAGTTCTCGTTCGCGTCTTCGCTCATGACCCGGAACGTAGGAGCCCGGCGCGACGGCGAGCAGGCCGCCCGATGAACCCTCCGTGCACAGATCCGGAACACGACCGCACCCGAAGACGGCGGCCCTCGACCATGCCCGCCGATCCTGCCGGATGACGCTGGCCGTTGCCGCCCCCGCGGGCACTCAGAACGGCGGTGGCCCGTCGTCCCTCGGCGCTCGACGCCTGCCCGGGTCGCGCTGCTGGTCCGGGTCGCGCTGCTGGTCCGGGTCGCGGTGCTGGTCCGGATCATGGCGCGGGTCGTGCCGCACGGGGTCGCGCCCGAACTGGTGCCCTGTCGGTGCGGTCCACGTCGTGGCACCCGACGCCGGGTCCCGGAACACCTCCCAGCCGCCGACCGTCTTGGCGCGGTGATGAGTGCGGCACAGCGCGTGGAGGTTCGCGCCATGGGTCTGCGGACCGGTACATGCCGGGTCGAACGGGTCGACGTGGTCCAGGTCGGAGGACGCGGCAGGCACCTGGCAGCCGGGGAACGTGCACGTGACGTCGCGCGCCACGACCGCCGCCCGCAACGCCTCGCTCGGCCGGTACGACCGCGAGGACACGTCCGTGAGCACGCCGCTCCCCGGGTCGGTGAACAGCCGCTGCCACACCGCGTCCGGATCGGCCGCGAGGGCGCGAGCCATCGACGCCGGGATCGGGCCGTGGCCGGCGAGGATCGCAGGCAGGTCGTCGGAGCCGAGCAGCGTCGACGCCGCGACGGAGACGCGCACCGTGCCCCGCCGTCGCGCACGGGACGGCGCCCCGGGCACCGACCCGCCCTCCGTGTCCCCGCAGCCCGCGACGACGTGACCCGGGGTGACCCGGCCCGGGGCGACCTGCCCCGCGGCACCCTGCCCAGTAGCACCCTGCCCAGTAGCGCCCTGTCCGTCGGGGCCCTGGCCGTCGGCGCCCTGGCCGTCGGCGCCCTGGCCGTCGGCGCCCTGGCCGTCGGCGCCCTGGCCGTTGGCGATCCTTCCCGAGGTGACCTGACCAGTGACGAGGGCGACGAGCGCGTCGGCGCGGCACTCCGCGAGGCGCCGGGACTCGCCGGGCGCGCGGCGCATCGCCAGCGCCAGGTCGTCGACCTCGGCGAACGCGCGCGCCGCGTCGTCCGCGGGCAGGTACGCGGTGAGGTACGCCATGGCGTCGTCCACGGGCTCGAACCGCACGAACCGTTCGGCCCGCGCCGCACGACGACGCTCGTCGGCGCCGCCCGGGTCCACCGCGATCTCCGCCCGGCGCATCCGCGCGCGGATCTGCGGCACGGTGAGCCGCTCGACGTCGGGGAGCACGGTCGCGACCGCCTCACGCCGGAGGTCGTCCGGGAGCCGTCCCGCCTCGACGAGCGCCTCCGCCTTGCGACGGTCCACGACCCCGGCCGCGAGCGCGCCCGCCACCTCCGGCAGCCGGGCGGTCCCGTGCGCCACCGTCACGAGCTGCGCGGCGCCGCGACGGGTGGTCCCCAGCCGAGCCGCGACGGCGTCCGCCACGAACTCGTGCCGCGACGACCCGCGGGTGCGCTCCAGCATCTCCGCCAGGACCCGCGCCGAACCCGCCTGAGCCCACGACGCCACCCGCTCCCACGCGGCCAGCACCTCGAGGATCGTGAAGTCGTCCAGGTCCGCCTCGTCCACGGACTCCAGCAGCGCGGCCAGGTCCGGCCCGGGGGCCATGTCGTCGAGCGCCGCGAGCAACGGACGACCGGCGCGAGCACGCTCGGCACCCTCCGCCCGCGGACCGCCGGACGGCGCCGGGCCTCGACCGGCGTCGACGGGACGACGTTCGACATCGACCGGACGCCGTTCGGCGCGATCGACGAGGTCTGCGCCCGGCCCGTGGCCTGCCACCCGCCCGCGGTCCGAAACCTGCACGCGGTCCGCACCCCGCTCACGGCCCGCACCGCGTTGGTGGTCTGCACCGCGCTGGTGGTCTGCACCGCGCTCGGCGCCGCCACCCTGCTCGACACCGCCCTCGCACCCGAGCTCGAGCACCGCACGTGCCGGCGCCCAGCGCAGGCCGACGCCCCCGAGGTCGGCCGCACCGCCGACATCGGCCAGGCCGTCGACATGGACGAGACCGCCGACCAGACCGGCGAGCTCCCGTTCGAGGACCGTCGCGCGCACCGCCGTGACGAGCGGTGCGCGCGAGGGGTAGGGCTCCGGCGCGGCCGGGGCACGGGTCGCGCCGGAGCCAGGTGCCCGAGGACGACGGTGGGCGGCCGCGGGCGGTGCGGTTCTCGCCTCGTCGTCTTCGAACATGTGTTCGACCCTAGCGGTCCCTGCGCACCTCCACAAGGGGAAGCGCGCGACCACCGCGCCCCGTGTCCTGCGACGTCCACGAGCCCTCGACGAACCGGTCGACGGCGCCGCCCCGCGAGGCGGCCCACCCCCGGGGGCGCACCACGTTTCCCGTGCGCGGGGGATCCCGTTCCCCCGCCCGGGGGAGGCTCCGGACACCGCCCCGGCGGGAGCGTGGGAGCACACCCACCCACGACCGGAGGCAGCACGATGACCAGCCCGTCCACGTCCCCAGACCTCCCTCGGCCGGACGTCCCGCCCCGCGCCGAACCACCGCACACCCAGCCTCCGCACACCCACCCTCCGCGCACCGAGGCTCCGCCTGACCGCAGGCTCGCGGCCGCCGCGCTCACGGCGTCGGGCGCCACCGCGGCCATGCTCGGCTGGTTCGTCGCGCGGCCGGACCTCGACCCCCTGCTCCCGGACGGGCGCATGCTCGGCGCGGAGCTCGTCCCCGCGGCGTCGCTGGTCCTGGTGCTGCTCGCGTCGGCGCTGCTCGGCGTGGTGGTCGCCGCGGCCGCGCTCGCCGGCCCCACCGCCCGCGCGGCCGGTCGCCTCGTCGCGCCGGTCGGCGTCCTCGAGGTCGTCGTCTTCGGCCTCCTCGCGCAGGGGTCGGGCACGCTCCCCGCGGCCGGCTACCTCGTGTCGTTCGCCGTCCCCCTCCTCGCCCTGTGGGCGGGCGTCCAGGTGTTCCGCACCCGCCCGGCATGGCGGCTGCCGCTCGCCCTCGCCGCCGCGCTTGCCGTCGTCGGCGTCGTGGTCGGCCGCGACGCGTTCGCCACCTGGTGGGGCGAACTCTCGTCGGGGCTCGGTCGCGAGCCGTGGTCCGTGCCGTCCGTGCTGCTGCCCCTCGCGACCGCGGCGGCCTGGGCCGGGCTCGTCGCCGTGCGCGCCTGGCAGCGCGGCTCGCTGCGGACCGCCACCGCCTGGGTGACCCGGCACCGGACGCTGTTCACCGTCGTCGCGGCGCTCGGACCGCTCCCGTACGCCCTCGCGCGCCTCACCTGGCTGACCCCGTGGCCGCAGTTCGCGGGCCCCGCGGAGGACCTGACCCTCCCGGTCCGGATCCAGGGCCTGTCGCTCTCCTCCGGCGCCTGGCTCGGCATCGTCCTCACGCTCGGCCTGATCCTGCCGTGGGGCGAGCGGCTGCCGCGCTGGTTCGGCCGCCGCGCGGGACGTCCGGTGCCTCCCGCGGCCGCCATCGTGCCCGGCGGGATCGTCGCTGTCATGCTCTGCGGTGCGGCCGTCCCCATGATCGTGATGATGGGGTGGGCCGGGGCCCTGTACTTCCCCGCCTGGTTCTGGGGCCCCGCGCTCGCCCTCGCCGTCTGGGGGTACGCCGGACATCGGTACGGCGTCCTCGATCCCGACGTCGGGGTCAGCCCCGCAGCGCCTGCTCGGCCCGCTCCCGCATCTCGTCGCTGAGCCGCAGCTCGCCGTCGTCGTGGGCCACCAGGAGCGTCTTCGCAACGTCGGCGAGCTCGGCCGCGCCGTCCAGCCGGTTGTAGGCGCCGAACCAGTCGGCCACGGTGACGCCGTGCGCCGGCCGGCGCACGACCTCCACCTCGTCCCCGGCGCCCAGGTCGCCGTTCTCGACGACGCGGAGGTACGTGCCGGTCCGGTTCGCCTGCGTGAACCGGCGCACCCAGCGCGGCGGCGAGCCGAGGCGGCGGGCGAACGTCTGGCAGGGCGTGCGGGGCTGCGTCACCTCGAGGAGGGCCGAGCCCACCCGCCACCGCTCGCCGACGACGGCGCGGCTCACCTCGAGGCCGCGGGTACGCAGGTTCTCGCCGAACAGGCCGGGCGTGACGTCGTACCCCAGCTCGGCGGCCCACGCCTCGGCGTCCTCCTGGGAGTACGCGTACACCGCCTGGTCGAGTCCGCCGTGGTTGGCGCGGTCCGCCTGGACGTCGGCGTACAGCCCGTACGGGCGGGCCTTGACCCGCCCCTCGACGGGGCGCTTGTCGATGGCGGTGACGCCCACGGTCCCGGCGTCGGGCAGGAGGGCGTGGACGCGGCAGACGGCGAGGAGATCGGGCACGGGCCCATCGTCCCAGGCCGGACGGCGCACCTCACACCTCCGGTGGCGGGCTGGCGGGTCGTCGGTCACCTACCGTGGTCCTGTGAGCGAACGCACCGACCTTCCCCATGTCGTCGTCGTCGGCGGAGGGTTCGGTGGTCTCGCGGTGGTGAAGGCCCTCGCGAAGGCGCCCGTCCGGGTCACGCTGGTCGAGCGGCGCGTGTACAACACGTTCCAGCCGCTGCTGTACCAGGTCGCGACCGGCGGGCTGAACCCGGGCGACGTCACCTACTGGCTGCGCGGCCTGCGCCTCAAGCAGAAGAACCTGCGGGTGCTGCACGAGCACCTGGTGGGCGTCGACCACGACGCCCGCACCATCCGGCTCGCCAACGACGAGACGGTCTCCTTCGACTACCTCGTGCTCGCCAACGGCGTCACCGTGAACTTCTTCGACACGCCCGGCGCCAAGGAGAACGCGCTCGGCATGTACTCGCGGTCGCAGGCGCTGCGCATCCGCGACCAGCTCTTCATCCGGCTGGAGCGATCGGCGTTCACCCCCGACACCGACGACGGCCTGCGCGTCGTCGTGGTGGGCGGCGGCGCCACCGGGGTCGAGGTCGCGGGCGCGCTCGCCGAGCTGCGCACCGCCGGTCTCGCGCCGGCCTACCCCGAGATCCACGGCGACGCGTTCGAGATCACCGTCGTGCAGCGCGGCACCGAGCTGCTCAAGTCGTTCCACCCGAGCCTGCGCGAGTACGCCGCGAAGGAGCTGGGGCACCGCGGGGTGAAGCTGCACCTGGGGGCCGGCGTCGCGGAGGTGCGGCCGGACGCCGTCGTGCTCACCGACGGCACGCGCATCCGCGCCGACCTCACCGTGTGGTCCGCGGGCGTGGGTCCGCACCCCGAGGTGGACGACTGGGACCTGCCGCGCCGCAAGGGAGGCCGCATCGCCGTCGGCCCGGACCTGCAGGTCGAGGAGCGGCCGGGCGTCTTCGCGATCGGCGACATCGCCGAGACGCCGGACTGGCTGCCGCAGCTCGCCCAGCCCGCCATCCAGGGCGGCCAGCAGGTGGCCCGCAACATCCTCGCGCTGCTCGAGGACAGGGCCACCGAGCCGCTGAGCTACCACGACAAGGGCACGATGGCGGTCATCGGGCGCCGGGCGGCGATCGCCGAGCTCACCCTGCCCGTGACGTCGAGGATGCTGCGGCTCACGGGCGGGTTCGCGTGGCTGGTGTGGCTGTTCGTGCACATCATGTCGCTCGTCGGGCCCCGCAACCGCGTCACGACGCTCGCCGGCCTGGTGACCCGGTACGGCTTCCCGTTCCACCGCCGCCCGATCCCGATCGTCGGCGACGTGCCCACCATCCGGCCGTCGAAGCCGGACGCAGGCCCGACGGAGCCGTCGAAGCCGGACGCAGGCCCGACGGAGCCGTCGGGGCCTACGGAGCCGAGCGCGCCCGGCGCGTGACGGCGTAGACCGCGAGGATCACGACGACCAGCCCAGCCGTGGCGGCGAGCTGGGCGCGCGCGGCCGGGTCGGACAGCATGAGCCCGGCGAGGGCGACGAGCCCGGCCAGCGTGACCCACGTGAGGTACGGGAACGCCCACATCCGCAGCCGCAGGGGCTCGCCGGCGCGGGCGGCGTCGGCCTCGAGCCGCGGGCGCAGGCGCAGCTGCGAGACGGTGATGAGCAGCCACACGACGAACAGCGCGGAGCCGACGGCGTTGAGCAGGATCGTGAGGATCTGCGCGGGCAGCAGCCAGTTGAGCAGCACGGCGACGACGCCGAAGAACACCGACACGAGCACGGCCACCCACGGCACCTCCCGCCGGGACACGCTGGTCGTGGCGGCGGGCGCGTCGCGGCGCTGGCCGAGGGAGAAGAGCATCCGCGAGGTGCCGTAGACGTTCGCGTTGAACGCGCTGAGCAGCGCCAGCACCACCACGACCTCCATGAGCCGCGCGCCGCCCTCGAACCCGGCGAGCTGCAGCACGGAGACGAACGGTGAGGCGAGGGCCGCGGCGTCGTCCCAGGGGATCAGCGCGACGATGATCGCGACCGAGCCCACGTAGAACAGCAGGATGCGCCACACGATGGTGCGGGTGGCGCGGGCGACGGCGGTGCGCGGGTCGCGGGCCTCGGCCGCGGCGATCGCCACGATCTCGATGCCGCCGAACGCGAAGACGACGGTGAGCAGGCCCGCGGCGATCCCCGCCCAGCCGGCGGGGGCGAAGCCGCCGTGCTCGGCCCAGTGACCCAGCACGCTGCCCGTCACGGGGATGACGCCGACCACGACGAGCACGCCCACGACGAGGAACGCGAGGATCGCGGCCACCTTGATCGCCGCGAACCAGAACTCCGACTCGCCGAACTGCCGCACACCCACGAGGTTGATGCCGCCCAGCACCACCACGACCGCGGCCGCCACGGCCCACTGCGGCACGTCGGGCCACCAGCCGCTGACGATGCCCGCGACGCCCGTCACCTCGACGCCCAGCACCATGATCAGCGTGAACCAGTACAGCCAGCCGAGCAGGAACCCGGCCCAGCGCCCGAGCGCCGCCTCCGCGTAGACGGAGAACGAGCCCGACGCGGGCAGCGCGGAGGCCATCTCCGCGAGCATCCGCATCACGAGGACGACGAGCGCACCCGCGATGGCATAACTGACCAGGACGGCCGGGCCCGCCGTCGCGACGCCGACGCCCGAGCCCAGGAACAGGCCCGCCCCGATCGCGGAGCCGAGGCCCATCATCGTCAGGTGGCGGGTGCGCAGGCCGTGCGCGAGCTGGGTGCCCGAGGCCGTGCCGGGCTGCTCGTCCGCCGTCGTGCCGGGGTCCGTGGGGGTGCTCACGGCCGACCACGCTAACCCGCCGCCGCGAGTTGTCAGGACCGGGACCACGAATACCCGCACGTGGCCCTGACAACTCCCGGGCTTCAGACAGTCGTCAGGGCCAGGGCCACGAGAACGTGAACCTGGCCCTGACAGCTCGCGGAGCAGCGCTACTTGGTCGCGACGTCCCGGCGTCGGAAGCCGACGAACGCGAGCACCAGCAGCACGACGGCGACGGCGCACAGCCCGCCGACGTGGCCCCAGTCGACGTCGCCGGAGAGCGAGTCCGGCACCCACCAGAACGGCGAGATCTTCTGCGCCCACTCGGGGATGTGGAACAGGCCTGCGAACAGCGCGACGACGATCGACCACTCGAGCAGCACCCACGAGAGCGTGGCCGCCCGCGGGGCCCACGCGAACACCACCGCCGCGAACCCGACGAACACCGCGAGCGCCGGCAGGTACAGCAGGCCGGCGCCGAGGATGTCGGTGAAGGACGGCGAGTCCAGCCCGGTGAACACCGCCCCTGCCGCACCCGCGGCGACGCCCACGACGAGGACGACCACTGTGGCGGCCGAGCTGATGGCGAGCGTGGCGCCGAGCCATCGACCCCGCGTGACCGGCGTCGCGAGCACGTACTCGGCGCGGCCGGCGTCCTCCTCCGCCTTGGCACGCAGCATCGCGACGATGCCGTAGACGGCGGCGCCGAGGGCGGCGTAGAGCACGATGATGCGCAGGAACCCGGCGACGGGGTCGCCCGCACCGAGGACGGACGCGTAGACCGGGTTGTCCTGGAGGGTCTTGGTCAGCTCGGGCACCTGGGACGCGACGGTGCCCATCGCGAGCCACATGATCCCCAGCCCCAGGGCGGTCCACAGCAGCGCCATCCGCTGCTGCACCCAGGCGAGCGCGGTGGGCGAGCGCAGGCTGTCCAGGGCGTCGGCGCGTCCGGGGCGGTCGGGCACGAGCCCGGCCCCGAAGTCGCGCCGAGACGCGAGGGACGACGCCGCGAGCAGGAGCAGGACGATCACGACCACGCCGATGGCCGCCGGCCACCACCGCAGGTCGACGAACGCGCGCATCTGCTGCGCCCACCCGATGGGCGAGAGCCAGGACGCCCAAGAGCCGCCCTGCTCCTGCATGTTGCCGATGGTGCCCACGGTGAAGGTCGCGCCGAGCACGGCCATCGACAGGCCCGTGGACCCGCGCGAGTGCTCGGTGACCTGGGCGGCGACCAGCGCGACGGCGCCGTAGGTCAACGCCGCGACGGCGATGCCGACGGTCATGCCGAGCGCGTTCGTGACGTCGAGGTCGTTGGCGGCGAGCACGGCCGCGGACAGCACCGCGATGACGGCGTTGACGACCACCACGACGAACAGTGCCGCGACCACCGCGGCGTGCCGCCCGACCGCGGCGGCGCGCACCAGCTCGGACCGGCTGGACTCCTCCTCGGCGCGGGTGTGCCGCACCACCTGCAGGATGCTCATGACGGCGAGCGCGATCACCACCCAGAGGGTGAGCTCGTTCGCGAGCGCCGGACCGACCGTGTAGTGGTCCGTGCCGTAGCCGGGGCCCGTCATGGCGACCATCGCCGGCGACGACACCAGCGCGGCGCGGACGGCCTGCCCCTCGGCGTCGTCCAGCATGGTGGTGTACTCCGGCAGCGACCCGAGGTACAGCAGCGGGATGCCGAGGCTCCAGACCAGCAGGCGCACCCGGTCGCGACGCAGGATGAACCGCACCAGGCTCCACGTCCCGGTGAGCGTGGAGCCCCCGCGCACGGGTTCGGCCCGGCGCACCGGCGGGGCGGCGGTGACGGCGCTCATCGCGCACCCGCCTTGCTCCGGGCGCCGCTCTTGCTGGGGGCGCCGACCGGGACGCCGTCGGCCGCGAGCTCGTCGCCGTAGTGGCGCATGAAGAGCTCCTCCAGCGACGGCGGCTGCGCGGTGAACGAGTGCACGCCCAGCGCGCTGACGGCGGGCAGGACGCGCCCCATCTCGGCGTTGTCGACGTCGAAGGTGACGCGGGTGCCGACGCCGTTCTCGGTCGTGGCGAGGTCGTGCACGCCCGCCATCGTGGCGATCGCGGACGGGTCGCGGTCGACGACGGCGGTGACGGCCGAGCGCGTGAGGTGGCGCAGGTCGTCGAGCGTGCCGGACTCGACGTCGCGGCCGCCGCGGATGATCGTCACGGTGTCGCAGACCTTCTCGACCTCGGACAGGATGTGGCTGCTCAGCAGCACGGACGTGCCGGCTTCCTTGGCCTGCCGCACCTGCTCGGTGAACACAGCCTCCATGAGGGGGTCGAGGCCGGATGTCGGCTCGTCGAGCACCAGCAGGTCGACCTGCGAGACGAACGCCGCGACGAGCGCGACCTTCTGGCGGTTGCCCTTGGAGTAGGTGCGGGCCTTCTTGGTGGGGTCGAGCTCGAACCGCTCGAGCAGCTCGGCCTTGCGCTTCTTGTCGGGCTTGCCGCGCAGGCGGGCGAGGTAGTCGATGGCCTCGCCGCCGGTGAGGTTGGGCCACAGCGACACGTCGCCGGGGACGTACGCGAGACGCCGGTGGAGCGCGACGGCGTCCCGCCAGGGGTCGCCGCCGAGCATCCGGACGCTGCCCGAGTCGGAGCGCAGCAGGCCCAGCAGCACGCGGATCGTGGTGGACTTCCCGGCGCCGTTCGGGCCGAGGAAGCCGGCCACCTGGCCGTGCTCGACGGTCAGGTTCAGCCCGTCGAGGGCCTGGACGGAGCCGAAGGACTTGCGCAGGTCGTGGATCTCGACCGCGGGCGTGGCCGCGGTCCGGGCAGCCTGGGTGGCTGAAGCCGTGGTGGTCATGGTTCCTCTTCGTGGTCGTGGGGGGTTCCGTCGGCGGGGGGCTGCGCGCCCTCCGGCGGGTCCGGCACGTACAGGAGATAGTCGTCGAGCATGCGACGAGTGGTGAGGAAGCCCTCGGTGAAGAGCTCGAGCATCGGCAGGTACAGCTCGTTCATGAAGCGCCGCATCGCGGCGGTGACGTCCTCGGGGTCGTGCGGCGGGTCGAGCGTGACCGACAGGAGCATCGCGCCGAGGGCGGAGTAGACGAGGTAGCGCACCCGCGCGGCCTCGTCGCGGCTCGGCGTCACGACGCCGTCGCGCACCGCCTCGGCGGTGTACTCCTCGGCGTCGGCGATCATGTGCTCGGTGAACTCGCGGCCCACCGCGCCGCCGGCCTGCAACGAGCGCAGCACGTAGGCGACGAGCGGGGCGTACTGGTCCGCCGCGGAGAGCACCTGGAGCAGGTTGCCGCCGGCGGCCCGCCCGATGGAGTCGCGCTTGACGTCGCGGATCCAGGCGAGCACGTACTCGTCGCAGGCGAGGTGCAGCTTGTCCTTGGACCCGAAGTGGTGGATGACGAGCGCCGCGCTCACCCCCGCGTCCGCGGCGATCGCGCGCACGGACGCGCCGAACCCGGAGCGCGCGAAGCGGAGCATCGCGGCGTCGAGGATCCGGCCGCGCGTGGTGCCGTCGGGCACGGGCACGAGCGGCCCGCGGGCCTCTGCCGGGTCCGTCGTCGGCTCCTCGGGAGCGGCACGCCCTGAGGGGGCGGCATCTCCTGAGGAAACGGCATCCACTGAACGCATGTTCAACAGACTAAACACGTGTTCAACCAGTGCGCAAGATCCCTCGCGGGGGCCCGCACGGCAGGATCGACACGTGACCCAGCTCGCGCGCCGCCTCGGCACCGCCGACGCCGTCGTGATCGGCCTGTCCTCGATGATCGGGGCCGGCGTGTTCGCCGCGTTCTCCCCCGCCGCCGCGGCCGTGCTGCCCGCCGGGACGGGCGCCGCGCTGCTGCTCGCCCTCGCGGTCGCGGCGGTCGTCGCGTACGGGAACGCGACGTCGTCCGCGCAGCTCGCGGCCCAGTACCCGGCGTCCGGCGGCACCTACGTGTACGGCCGCGAGCGCCTGGGGCCGTGGTGGGGGTTCCTCGCCGGCTGGGGGTTCGTCATCGGGAAGACGGCGAGCTGCGCGGCGATGGCGCTGACGTTCGCCGCGTACGCCGCCCCGCCCGGGTGGGAGCGGCCCGTGGCGGCGCTCGCCGTCGTCGCGCTGGCGGCCGTGAACTACCGCGGAGTCACCCGCACCGCGCGGCTCGCCCGGTGGATCGTCGTCGTCGTGCTGCTCGCCCTGGCCGTGACGGTCGCCGTCGCGCTCGCCACCGGCTCCCCCGACGTCGCACGCCTCAGCGGCCGCGACGCCGGGACGGACGGCACGACGACCGCGGGCTGGTACGGGGTGCTGCAGGCTGCGGGCCTGCTGTTCTTCGCCTTCGCGGGGTACGCGCGCGTCGCGACGCTCGGCGAGGAGGTGCGCGACCCCGCCCGCAGCATCCCGCGCGCGATCGTCGGGGCGCTGGGCGGCGCCGTCGTGATCTACGCGGTCGTGGCGGTCATGCTGCTCACGGTGCTCGGCCTCGCGGGGACGGCGGCGGCCCCGGCGCCACTGGCCGCGGCGGTCGCCGGGACGCCGTGGGCGGGCGTCGTCGTGCAGGTCGGAGCGGCGGCCGCGTCGCTCGGCGCGCTGCTCGCCCTCGTCGCCGGCGTGGGCCGCACCGCGCTCGCGATGGCGCGCGAGGACGACCTGCCGCGGTCGCTCGCCGCCGTGCACCCCCAGTTCCGGGTGCCGCACCGGGCCGAGGTGGCCGTGGCCGTCGTCGTGGTCGCGCTGGTGCTCACGGTGGACCTGCGGGGCGCGATCGGGTTCTCGTCGTTCGGCGTGCTCGTGTACTACGCGGTGGCGAACCTCGCCGCGTGGACCCAGAGCGCGCCGCACCGCCGGTACCCGCGGGCCCTGCAGGTCGTCGGGCTGGCCGGGTGCGTGGTGCTGTGCGCGACGCTGCCCGTCGCCGCGGTGCTCACCGGCGCCGCCGTGCTCGCCGCCGGGCTCGCGCTGCGGTGGGCGCGGCTGCGGCGCGACGCGGCCTGACCCCGCGCGATCCACTCGGCGCCACGTGGCACGTGCCACGTGCCACGATGAGCCGGTGCGTCTGTGGTCCCTGGCCCCCGACTACCTCGACCGGCAGGGCCTGACGGCCTGCTGGCGCGAGGCGCTGCTCGCGCAGGCCGTGCTCGCGGGCCGCACGCGCGGCTACCGCAACCACAGCCAGCTGGTCCGCTTCCGCGCGACCCCGGACCCGCTCGCGGCCGTCGGCGCGTACCTCGCCGCCGTCGCCGACGAGGCCACCGACCGCGGGTACGCGTTCGACCGCGCCCGCATCCTCGAGGCGCCCCGAGCGGACCGGCCCGTCCCCACCCTGCCCGTGACCGAGGGGCAGCTCGCGTTCGAGCGCGCGCACCTGCTCGCCAAGCTGCGGGCGCGCACCCCGGAGCGGGCGGGAGCGCTGGCGGACGCCGACGCCGTCCGGACCCACCCGCTCTTCACGACCGTCCCCGGCGAGCGCGAGGAGTGGGAGCGCGGCTGAGCCGCACGACAACCTCAGAGCCAGCCCAGGGCGACGGCCATGAGCAGCTGCGTGACGAGGAACCCGGTGACGAGGTTGAGCCACAGGAATCGCCGCCATCCGGCGTGGGCCTCCTCGCAGCGGGGGTCGGGGAGGCTGCGGTAGGGCGCGATGCTCACGACGTACGGCGCGACCAGGACGGCGGCCCACGCGACGGGTGGGCCGCCCAGCAGGAGCACGACGCCGGCGGCGAGGTAGAGCGCCATCGCCCCGCGCACGGTGCGGGCGGCGCCCAGCCACGTGGCGACCGAGCCGATCCCGGCCGCCCGGTCCGCCTCGACGTCCTGCACGGCGCCGAACGCCTGCGACGCCATGCCCCAGAGGAAGAACCCGGCCAGGGCGGCGAGCACGGGCCCGGTGAGCGTGCCGCCCGCCAGCGCCAGCCCGAACACGGCGGGGCTCACGAAGTGCGTGCTCGACGTGGCCGAGTCGAGCACCGGCCGCTCCTTGAACCGCAGCCCCGGCGCGGAGTACGCGACGACGGCGAACACGCTCACCGCAAGGACCGCCGTGGACGCCACCGACCCGACCACGACCAGATAGACGAGGAACGGGACGTTGCTCAACACGGCGGCCCGCACGGTGAGGCGGTGCCAGCGGCGCGACAGCACGACGCCCTCGATGCCGCCCTTGCGGGGGTTGCGCAGGTCCGACTCGTAGTCCCACACGTCGTTCAGGCCGTACATCAGCAGGTTGTACGGGACGAGGAAGTAGAGGGTGCCGACCACGAGCTCCGACACCCCGACGCGCCCGGCGCCGCTGGCCATCAGGTACGCGGCCGCGAACGGGTAGGCCGTGTTCACCCAGCTCACGGGCCGCGACGAGCCCAGCACCTGGCGCCACGCCGCGGCCGCTCCGGACGCCGTCCCCGACGTCGCCCCGGTCTCCGTCCGCGTCATCACTCGCCCCTCTGTTCGGCGCGCGCCCCGGCACGCCCGCCGTCCCCGGCCAGCGCCCACAGCGCGGGCAGCAGCAGCGCCGCGACGACCGGCCAGGCGAGGTCCTCGACCGGCGTGAGCCACAGCCGCACGCCCAGCAGCGCCGTCTCGCCGTACCGGAACAGGTCGGCCGCGATCATCAGGCTGTCGAAGACGACCGTGAGCGCCACGAGCGCGGCCGCGGCGAGCGCCGTCGCCGCCCACCAGCGGGCGCCGAGGCCCCGCACCACGGTCGCGACGAGCGCGACGACGAGCGCCCCCACGACGGCGGCCACGGCGAGTCCGGCGTACGTCATCGCCCCACCCCCGGTCGGGCGAGGCCGCGCCGCACCAGCCCGTGCAACACGAGGGCGAGGTAGCAGAGGAACAGCACGAAGAAGAGCTCCTCGAGGGGCAGGTGCGGTGCGAGCTCGACGCCGACCGTCGTGCCCGCGCCGCCGCGGGAGTAGAAGCCGTGGGCGATGGCGACGGCGTCCCAGGCGAGGAAGAACACCGTCCCCGCGAGGAGCACCGCCGCGGCGCGCCCCGGGTGCGCGGACCAGAGCACGAGGCGCGCCCTGCGGTCGACGAGCGCAGTGCCCGCCAGGGCGCCGAGCAGCAGCCCGAGGTAGAGGAACGAGGTCCCAGTCAGGGCGATCACTCCCCGGGGTGGAGGGCCGGCCGGGTCACGGGGAGCGGGTCGGCACTCGTGTCCCCGCGGACCCGCTTGACGGCGAGCTCGGCGCTGATGAGGCACATGGGCAGCCCGACGCCCGGGATGGTGGAGCCGCCCGCGTGGAGCAGGCCCGCGACCTTCCGCGACCGGTTCCCCGCCCGGAACATCGCGCTCTGGCGCAGCGTGTGCGCGGGGCCGAGCATGCCGCCGGACCAGGACGAGAGGTCGGCGGCGAAGTCGCCCGGACCGACGGTGCGCCGCACCACGATCCGCTCGCGCAGGTCCGGCACCCCTGCCCAGGCCGCCACCCGGTCGATGGCGGCGTCCGCGACGGCCTCGACGGCGGCGTCGCCCGTGCCGTCCTCGCCGCCGCGCCCGAGCCCCGGGTCGGCGGGCACGGGGACGAGCAGGAACAGGTTCTCGTGCCCCGGCGGGGCCACGGAGGGGTCGGTGCGCGAAGGTGCGCAGACGTACACGGACGCCGGGTCGGGCACGCGCCCGGCGGCGATCGCGCCGAAGTTCTCCTCCCAGTCCGCGGCGAAGAACAGCGCGTGGTGCGGCAGCTGCGGCACCCGGCCGCGCACGCCGAGCATCACCAGGACGCCGCCGGGGCCGGGGTCGCGGCGCGACCACCAGCCCGGGGAGCGGTCTCGCAGGTCGGGCGGCAGCAGGTCGGACTCGACGTGGTGCAGGTCGGCGGCGGTGACGACGACGTCGGCCGGGGCATGTCTCGCCGTGCCGGCGGAGTCCTCCCACCGCACCCCCGTGACCGACGCCCGAGGACGGCGCGGGCCGGGGACGGGGAGTCCGGTCCGCACCACCCCCGGCGCGGCCCCGACGGCCGTGGTGGTGATCGCGGTCGCCCGGGCGCGGGTGCGCAGGGTGACCCCCGCGCCGACCGCGAGCGACGCGACCGCGTCGACCACGCGTGCGAACCCCCCCAGCGGGTAGCGCACGCCGCCGTCGAGATCGAGGGCGCTCATCAGGTGGTACATGCTCGGTGCCTTGCCGGGCGACGAGCCGAGGAAGACCGCGGGGTAGCCCAGCACCTGCCGCAGGCGCCGGTCCCGGAAGCTCGCCGACACCCGCCGCTCGAGCGACGTGCCGAGCAGGGGCACCAGCCGGTGCCACCGCGCCGCGACGTCGCGGTGCGCGAACGGCCGCCACGACGCGAACGTCGTGTACAGGAAGTGCCGCAGGGCCATGTCGTAGGTGTCGTGCGCGGAGTCGAGGTAGCGCTCCAGCCGCGCGCCCGCCCCGGGCTCGATCGCCTCGAACGCCGCCACGTTGGCCGCGCGGTCCGGCGAGACGTCGAGGGACCGGTCGTGCCCCTCGAAGAAGACGCGGTACGCCGGGTCGAGGCCGACGAGGTCGAGCTCGTCGTCCGCGGTGGTCCCCATGAGCCGGAACCAGTGGTCGAAGACCTCCGGCATGAGGTACCACGACGGCCCCGTGTCGAACCGGAAGCCGTCCCGCTCCCACGACCCTGCGCGGCCGCCCACGACGGCGTGCCGCTCCAGGACCTCCACCTCGTGACCGTCGCGCGCGAGCAGGCCCGCCGTCGCCAGCCCGGCGATCCCCGCCCCGACCACCACGACCCTCACCGCAGCACGTCCTTCACGAGGACCCCGGCCACCACCCTCGCCTTGACCGGGCCGGGGACCCGTACGCGCTCCCGCCGGATCGTGGCGGCCGGCATGGCCCCGAGCCGGCGGGACAGCTCCGCGAACAGGTCGTGCGCGACGCGCACGGCTCGGCGCGAGGTCCGAGGGAGCCTGTCGATCGCGACGGACGCGGCCGCGAGGTCGGCATCGACGTCGGCGAGCAGCCGGTCCCGCGCGGCGTCGTCGAAGGCGTCGACGTCGAGGCCCGGGAAGTAGGAGCGGCCCCGCTCGTCCACATCCTCCGCCAGGTCGCGCAGGAAGTTGACCTTCTGGAACGCCGCCCCGAGCCGGGCCGCGCCCGGGGCCAACCGGTCGTAGGCCGCGTCGTCCCCCGCGACGAACACCCGCAGGCACATCAGGCCCACCACCTCGGCCGAGCCGTGCACGTAGGCGGCGAAGCTCGCCTCGTCGTGGGCGGTGACGGTGAGGTCTGCCCGCATCGACGCGAAGAACGGCGCCACCAGGTCGTCGCCGATGCCGTACCGCCGCGCCGTCCGCGCGAACGCGTGCACCACGAGGTTGCTGCTGCGCCCGCACGCCGTCGCACGGGCGACCTCGCGCTCGAGGTCGTCGAGCAGCGCGGCGCGCGCCTCGGCGCCGAGGCCTGGGCGGACGTCGTCGACGATCTCGTCGGCGACGCGGACCAGCGCGTACACCGACCGCACCGGGTCGCGCACGGCGTCGCCCAGCAGGCGGCAGGCCCAGCCGAAGGACGAGGAGTACGCCCGGATGACGACGGCGGCGCTGCGCACCGCGACGGCGTCGTACAGGGCGTCGGCGGCGGGGACGGCAGGAACGGCCGGACCCGCGGCAGTGCCGGCGAGGACGGGGTCGCAGCCGGTCGCGGCGGGCCGGGGGGCGGCCGGGACGGCGCTCATGCCGCGCTCGGGGAGTCGTCGGGGACGGGTCCGGCCACGCGGGCGGCGAGCGCACCGAGGCCGAGGTCCTCGCCGAGGCCGACGGCGTCGCGCTCGAGGGCTCTCGCCAGCGCCTCGACGGCCGCGCGGGCGCCGCAGGCCTCGAGCAACGCCCGCGCGCGGTCCAGCTCGGGCTCCGTCGCGTCGGGGTGGCCCAGCACCGTGCTCAACTCCTCCCACGCCCACGTCCCGCGCGCGAGCGCCACGAGCGGGGTGCACTTGCCCTCGCGCAGG
Organism: Isoptericola sp. NPDC055063; assembly: GCF_053608125.1. Classification (NCBI taxonomy): domain Bacteria; kingdom Bacillati; phylum Actinomycetota; class Actinomycetes; order Micrococcales; family Promicromonosporaceae; genus Isoptericola; species Isoptericola sp. NPDC055063. The sequence goes on from NZ_JBSGUW010000001.1 coordinate 235,917, forward strand.
TCGGACGCGTTGCTCTTGCCGGTCTCCGCCGGATCGCCGAACACGCCGTCGAGGTCGTCCCGGAGCTGGAACGCGACGCCCAGGTCGCGCCCGAGGCGCCGGACGCCGTCGTCGAGGTCCTCGCGGCCCGCGAGGATCGCGGCCGCGCGCAGCGGGAGCTGGAAGCTGTACACGGCCGTCTTGCGCTCGGCCGTGATCAGCACCTCGTCGAGGTCGGCGCAGGAGGAGCCCAGGCTGAGGCGGACGTCCGCGAGCTCGCCGTCCGCCGTGAGGTGCATGGCCTCGTCCAGGACGTCGAGGAGGAGCTCGGTGGTCGCCGGCGCCGCCCCGCACAGCGCGACCGCCCGGACGGCGGCGGCGAGCGCCAGGTCGCCGGCGAGGATGCCGGCCGCCGCGCCGTAGTCGCGGGCATGCCCGGGGTCCACCCCGGACTCGAGGGCCTGAGCGGCGTGCGTGCCGGCCACGTTCGGGCGGCCCCGGCGGGTGTCGGCGCCGTCGATGACGTCGTCGTGCACGAGGAACGCGTGGTGGAGCAGCTCGACGGCGGCGCCGACACGCACCGCGACCTCCCGCGGCTCGGGCGGCGCCGCACCGGCGAGGGCGTCGTAGGCCTCCAGGAGGATCCGCGGCCGCAGCCGCTTGCCCCCGCGGCTCGTCCCCCGCAGCGCGCCCCACAGGAGGGTGCCGCCGCGGCGGTCGCCCGCGGCGAGCAGGCTCTCGACGGCTCCCTCGACGGTGCCATCCACGCCATCCACGCGATCGACGGCGTCGGGGGTCGGGTGCGGCACGGTCCACCTCCTGATCGGCAATATATCTAGCCTAGCAAGATACTAGCCATAGGAGGTAGTCGTATGATGGGCGCGTGACCGAGGCACCCGGGGACGGCTCGTCGTACTGGTACGGGACGCAGGACGCGGAGCCGCGCCGCCTGCTCGAAGCCCTGCGCGCCTTCCGGCGCTCCGACGAGTCGATGCGGCGCCGTGCCGGCCGCGACATGGGCATGAACCTCACCGACCTCCGCGCCCTCCAGCACGTCATCGCGTGCCAGCAGCGGGGCGACCCGGCCACGCCGCGCGGGATCGCGGAGTACCTCGCGATCTCCACCGCCTCCACGACCAAGCTGCTCGATCGGCTGGTCGCGTCGGGCCACCTCGAGCGGCACCCGCACCCGTCCGACCGCCGGTCGGTGGTCGTCGTCGCCTCCGCCGCGGCGCACGCCGAGGTGCGCGAGCGCCTCACCCATGTGCACGACCGCATGCTCGAGATCGCGCGGGCCGTCCCCGCGCACTGCCGCCCCGCCGTCCGGGGGTTCCTGCTCGCCATGGCGGCGGAGGCCGAGGCGGAGGCCGACGACGCGGCCGGCACCGTCGTCGGTGAGACGTCCGACTGAGCGACGTCCGACTGAGCGACGTCCGACTGAGCGACGTCCGACTGAGCGACGTCCGACTGAGCGGCGCCTCTCCTCAGTCGCGCGGGGCCCCGGCCGGGCGCACCCGCAGCACGACCGCCGCGCCGAGCACGACGCCGCCGCCGGGCTCGCGCCTGCGCCCCACGATGCGATCGCCCGCCGAATGTTGCTAGCCTGGCTAGCAACTTGTCGAAGGCCGGGTCCGCGCGTCCGGCCCGACACGCACGAGAGGCAGGTGGGCACATGCCGTCCGGACCGCCGTCCGACGCCCTCGTCCTGGTCACGGGGGCGACCGGCTACATCGGCGGGCGCCTCGTGCCCGAGCTCCTCGCCGCCGGGTACCGCGTCCGTGTGCTCGCCCGGCACCCCGATCGGCTCACCGCCCGCGAGTGGGCCGACGCCGTCGACGTCGTGACCGGCGACGCCGGCTCCCGCGACGACCTGCGCCGCGCCCTGGACGGCGTGGAGGTGGCGTACTACCTCATCCACGCCCTCGGAGCCGGGCCCGGGTTCGCCGACACCGACCGCCGCACCGCCGCCGGCTTCGCGTCCGCCGCCGCCGAGGCCGGGCTGCGCCGCGTCGTCTACCTGGGCGGGCTGTACCCCGACACCGACGACCTGTCGCCCCACCTGCGCTCCCGCCGGGAGGTCGAGGAGATCCTGCTCGCCGGCGAGGTGCCCACCGTCGTGCTGCGGGCCGCCGTGATCCTGGGCTCCGGGAGCGCGTCGTTCGAGATGATGCGCTACCTCACCGAGCGGCTGCCGGTGATGGTCGCGCCGCGGTGGATCGACAACCGCATCCAGCCCGTCGCCGTCCGCGACGTGCTGCGCTACCTGGTCGGGGCCGCGTCGATCCCCGCCGAGGTCAGCCGCGGGTTCGACATCGGCGGCCCCGACGTCCTCACCTACCGCCGCATGATGCAGCGCTACGCCGCCGTCGCCGGGCTGCGGCCGCGCGTGATCGGCGCCGTCCCCGTGCTGACGCCGCGGCTCGCGAGCCTGTGGGTCGGGCTCGTCACCCCGGTGCCGCCGGCGATCGCCCGCCCCCTCGTCGGGTCGCTGGTGCACGAGGTCGTGGCGCGCGACCACGACATCGTCGCGTACGTCCCCGACCCCCCGGGCGGGCTGATCGGCTTCGACGACGCGGTCGCCCTCGCGCTGGCCAGGATCCGCGACCTGGACGTGCGCACCAGCTGGAGCTCCGCGTCGACGCGGGGGGCGCCGTCCGACCCGCTCCCCGACGATCCGGACTGGGCCGGGGGCAGCCTGCTCGTCGACGACCGGGCGCGCGAGGTCGACACCACGCCCGAGTCGCTGTGGTCCGTGATCGAGGGGATCGGCGGGGCGCACGGCTGGTACTCGTGGCGCCTCGGCTGGGTGGCGCGGGGCCTGCTGGACCGGCTGTTCGGCGGGCCCGGCCTGCGGCGCGGGCGCCGACACCCGCACCGGCTCGAGCCCGGGGACGCGCTCGACTGGTGGCGCGTGGAGAAGGTGGTGCCCGGACGGCTGCTGCGCCTGCGGGCCGAGATGCGGCTGCCCGGCCTCGCCTGGCTGGAGCTCTCCGTCGAGGACGGTCCCGACGACCGGCCCGTGTTCCGCCAGCGCGCGATCTTCTCGCCCCGCGGCCTGCCCGGTCAGCTCTACTGGTGGGGCATCAGCCCGTTCCACGGCGTCGTGTTCGGCGGGATGCAGCGCAACATCGCCCGCGCCGCGCACGAGCACGCCGTGTCCGCCTGACGGCGCCCCGGGGCGGTCAGTGCCGGGCGCGACGCGCGCCGAGCGGGCCGCCGAAGACCATCGAGATGCCGATGACGTAGCCGACGTCGTACCAGTTGCCGTTGTTGTGCACCTCGTACACCGACACCGAGTCGGTGAACAGCGACACGACGAACGTGACCGGCAGGATCATGCCCTGCCACAGGCCCCACCAGAACCCGTACGGGCCCTGCCCACCGATCGTCGACGTGTCGACGCCCGGGTTCGGTCCCGCGGCGCACGCGCCGAGGAGCAGGAGCGCCACGCCCGCGACGACCACCGTCGTCACGACGCGCGCCCGCCGGTCGGTGGGCTGCTGCCGGTCCATGCGACCCACGATCGCACCGGCCCGACGGCGTCGCGCGGCGAGCGTCGGTGGGTCGCGGGAGGGTGGACGGCATGAGCGACGAGACGACGCCGACGAAGGTGGCGACCCTGGACGCCGTGGTGTTCGACACCCCGGACACGCGGGCGGCGGCCGAGTTCTGGCGCGAGCTGACCGGCGGCAAGGTGGCCGAGGGGTACGGCGGGGACTGGATCGACGTGCACACCCCCGACGGGTGGAAGCTCGCGTTCCAGCCCGCGCCCGACCTGGTGGCGCCTCAGTGGCCCGGGCAGGAGCACCCGCAGCAGCTGCACCTCGACCTGCGCGTGCCCGACGTCGCCGCCGCCGTGGAGCGCGCCGTCGGGCTCGGCGCCACGGTGCTGCGGGAGAACCCCGAGTGGACCACCCTCGCCGACCCGGCGGGGCACCCCTTCGACCTGTGCCACGCCGCCGACAACGACGGGCTCACCGTCATGGGCGTGACCTTCGACGTCCCCGACGCCTCCGCGGCCGCGGCGTTCTGGTCCGGCGTCCTCGGCGACCCGGTGGTGTACGACGCCGAGGGCATGGCGATGCTCGGCGGCACCAAGGCTCTGCTGTTCCAGCAGGTGGAGGGCTACCGGCCCCCGCACTGGCCCGACCCGGCGCACCCGCAGCAGCTGCACCTCGACCTCGTCGTGGGGCCCCGGACGCTGGACGACGCGGAGGCGGCGGCGCTCGCGGTCGGCGCCGAGCGCCTGCCCGGGGGCGAGGACACGTTCCGGGTGTTCGCCGACCCCGCCGGGCACCCGTTCTGCCTCTGCCGGTCCTGAGGCACCAGTCCTGACACACCGGTCCGCGGCACCGGCCCCGACCCGAGGCGCCGACCCGCCGGGCAGGCGCTTTCCACGAGGTGCCGGCGTCCCTAAGGTGATCGGCCATGCGACCCGACCGGCTGACCCGGCACGCCCGCGACCTCACGACACGCTCCCTGGACTGGATGGACGGCCGGTGGGACCCGGCCGTCGGCCTGCTCCGCGCGCCCGAGCCGGTGGGCGGCGAGCACGCGCCCGCCGGCCACCTGGTGCGCGAGACCACCTGGTACGCCCTCGGCCTCCTCGTGCGCGACGCCCCCGCACGGGACGGCGCCGAGGCGGACCTCGACCGCGCCCGGCACGCCCTCGGGCGGGTGCTGGACCACCAGCTCGACGCGCCGGGCTCCCCCTTCCACGGCACGTGGCGGCGCAGCCCGCACGAGCCGGAGCCCGGCCCCGGCTCGGTCGCGTGGCGCGACTACGACCCGAACTGGCGCGAGTTCGTCGGGACGACGCTCGTGGTCCTCGCGACCGAGTTCCCCGACGCCCTCGACGGCGGACTCCGACGGCGGCTCGACGAGGCGCTGCGGCGCGCCGTCGAGGGCACGCTCGCGCGCGGCGTCGACGCGCGCTACACGAACATCGCGCTCATGACGGCGTTCCTGCTGCAGGACGCCGCGGCCCGGCTTGACGAGCCGGCGTGGGAGGCGCCCGCGGTCGGGCTCGCGGGCCAGGTGCTGGACCGGTTCCGCGTCGACGGGGCGTTCGACGAGTACAACTCCCCCACGTACTACGGCATCGACCTGGTCGCGCTCGCGCTGTGGCGGCGGTACGCACGGCTGCCGCTGCTGCGCGCCGGGGGCGCCGAGCTGGAGGCCGCCCTCTGGCGGGACACCGCCGCGCACTACCACGCGGGCCTGCGCAACCTCGCCGGCCCCTACGACCGCAGCTACGGCATGGACCTGCGGCACTACGCCTCGGGGATCGGCCTGTGGGTGTGGGCCGCCGCGGGCCGCGACGCCGCGCCGTTCCCCGCCACCGACCGGCCGTTCCGGCACGCCTGGGACCTCGCCCTCGGGCCGCTCGTCGCGGTGCTCGGCGCCGAGGTCCCGGACGACGCCCAGGCGCACCTCGAGGGCTTCCGCGGCGAGCGCCAGGTCGAGCAGGTGGTCGCGCGCGACCCGCGTCGCGTCGCCACGTCGTGGGTGGGCGACCGGCTCCTCGTCGGCGGCCAGGACGTGGGCGGCGAGCGCGGGCACCTGGGCGACCAGTTCCACCCCGCCACGCTCCACTGGCGTGTCGGCGCGGAGGGGGGCGGGGAAGGGGCGGGGCACGACATCGGCTGGGCGCGGCTGGTGAGCGATCTCGCCGTGGACGCGCGCGCCGACGGGCCCACCCTGCACCTGTCCTGCGCGCGGCACGACGGCGGGGACCTCGACCTCGCGTTCCAGGTCCGGGCGCCCGGCGCGACGGCCGCCGCGTTCGCCGCGGACCGCTGGCGCGTGCCCGGGCTGGACGTCGTCGTGACCGCCGGCGAGCCCGCCGTCGTCGAGCTCGCCGCCGTCGAGCCCGACCGGTCCGCGGACGACTCGCCCGCAGCCGACCCGGCCGCGGACGACACCTGGTGGCTGCGGTACGTCGTGCGCGACGTCGCCCCCGGGCGCGCCGTCCGGCTCCGTCTGGACCTCGCGACGCCGGACGCCACGACCACCGCGACGACCACCGGGACAGCCACCGCGACGACCGCCAGAACGGGCACCGCGCTCGGCACCGCCGTCGTCCCCGACTGGGCGGCGGTGCGGCGACGAGCGGAAGAGGCGCCGTGGGCCCGGGCCGTCCTGGACGCCGTCCGGGAGGACCACGACCACTGGCGCGACCGCCTCGCGGTGCCGCCGCCCGGCGCCGACTCGGCGTGGACGCACCACTACTTCTGCGGCGACGACGGCGCGCCGCTGCAGTTCGACCCCGCGAGCCCGGGACGGCACCGGTGCACGTCGTGCGGCCGGGAGTACGCCGGCGAGCCGTGGGACGGCGCGTGGCGCACCCGCATGCACGGCATGGCGGCCGCACAGGCGCAGCGGGCCGCGCTGCTCGCGCGCCTGTCAGACGACCCGGCCGAGGCGCGGTCCGCCGCCCGCGGACTCGACCGTCTCCTGGTCGGCTACGCCCGCGATTACGGGTCGTATGCGCCGCACGGCGTGAACGTCGGGACCGGTCGCGTGCAGCCGCAGAACCTCGACGAGGCGATCTGGGCGATCGGGCTGCTGCGCGCCGCCCGCTGGGCCGGCGACGCCCTGAGCCCGGAGGCCGACGCGGCCGCCACCCGGCTCGCGGGCGAGGTCGCGGCGCTGCTGCGCCCGCAGCTCGGCATGATCCACAACATCCACTGCTGGCTGCTGGCGGCGCTCGCCGAGTGCGCCGCCCGCACCGGGGACGCCGCGCTGCTCGCCGAGTGCCGTGACGGCGAGTTCGGGGCGGAGGCGCAGGTCCGCGAGGGCTTCGGCCCCGAGGGGCTGTGGTTCGAGATCAACCCGCACTACCACTACTACACGGTCGCGGCGCTGCTCTCGTACCTGGAGGCGGCCGGTCCCGCGGGCCTGTCCGACGAGGCCGCCGCACGCCTGGCCCGGGCCGTGTCCGCCCCGGTGCAGCTCGCGTACGACGACGGCCGCATCCCCGCCTACGCCGACGGCTGGCCCGACTGCTTCGTCGGCACCTTCGCCGAGCAGGCCGAGGCCGCGGCCGCTCTGCTGCCCGGGCACCCCGTCGCCCTCGCGCCGTTCTACGCCCACCCCCGCACCGCCCCCGTGCAGCTCTGGTTCGCGAACCAGCACACCCACGGCCCGTCGGCGCCCCTGACCGGCCGGGGCTCCGTGGCCGCCCTCGTCCACGGGCCCGACGACGTCGCCGCGGTGCCCGCCGCCCCTCCCGGGTCGTTCGTGTGGCCGCACGCCGGCATCGGCGTGCTGCGCTCGGCCGACGTGCGGCTCGCGCTGCGGTTCGGGCCGCCGTCCGGCTGGCACGACCACCACGACAAGCTCGCCGTGGACGTCAGGACCGCGGGCGGCTGGTCGAGCCTCGACCTCGGCACCAGCGGGTACGGCGCCGAGATCACCGACTGGATGCGCTCCCCGGTGGCGCACGACCTCGTCATCCTCGACGGGCTGCGCCAGCCCGACCTGGAGGGAAAGCTCGTCGAGGCCGACGACCGCCGGCTCGTCGCCGAGGCGTCCTGGGGGCCCGGCACCGTGCGGCGCGCGCTCGCTCTGGAGCCCGGCGGCTGGTCCGACGTCACCACCGTGACCGCGGCCGCCGGCACCGTCGTCGAGTGGGTCTTCCACGGCGACGGGGCGGTGCTCGCGGACGGCGCCCGCCCCGCCGAGCTCGTCGCCGTGCCCGCCGGCGTCCCTGCCGACGCCCCTGCCGACGACCCTGCCGAGGACCAGGCCGCGGACCTCGGCCACCGCTGGTTGCGGGACGTGCGCCGCGTCCCTCCCGCGCCCCGCGGCGGCGGCGTGGTCGGCGGCGGCGTGGCCGGCGACGGCGTGGCCGGTGACGGCGTAGTCGGTGACGGCGTGGTCGGTGACGGCGTGGTCCGGCTGCGCTGGGACGCAGCCGGGTCGCCGGAGCTCGCGCTGCCCGTGCCGGTCGGCGGCACCGTCGAGACGGCGGTCGCGGACGCGAACCCCACCGGCCTCCCGCTCGGCGTCGTCCGCCTGCGCGCCGTCGTGCCGGCCGGCGGGGTGCTCGAGGTCGCGGCGTCGTTCACGCTCGACGCCCGGCCACGCACCTGATCAGCATGAGTGCGGCGAGGGTCGGCGAGGGTCGGCGCGGTCAGCCCGGCAGCACGAGCGCCGGGCGGTCGGGGTGGTCGACCCGGACGACGACGTCGGCCCGCCGCTCGGGCTGTGCTTCGCGGCGGTAACGCCCGTACGCCGCGAGCGTCCACGCGTCGTCGAGCGCGGTGTTCCGCGTCTCGGTCGCGGGCCGCAGCGCGAGGTGCACGACGAGGTCCACGTCCAGCCCGCGGCCCATCGCGAGCGAGCCGTCGAGCACGACGACGGTGCCGGGCGCCGCGTCGACGTACGCGGCGCGCGTCGCGCGGTCGCTGACCGGGTCGCGCAGGCTCGGGAGCCAGCGTCCGCGTCGCACGACCGACCCCAGGACCTCGCGGTTGAGCCCGCCGACGTCGATCCACTCCTCGAGCAGGGCGTCGGGGTCGCGGCGCCCGCGCTCGAGGCGCAGCGACGCGGGACGCAGGAAGTCGCGCACCCGCACGCGCGCCACGGGCCGGCCCGCCGCGCGCAGCGGCTCGGCGAGCGCGTCGGCCAGCGCCTCCGGCCGTGTGGACGGGTGCCCGTCCACGAGCACCCGCAGGGGTCGGTCGCCGTCGGCCGCACGCTCCAGGACGCGCGCCACGACGTGCTCCACCACACCCTCCGGGGTCACCGGTTCCACGCGCACGCCGCCATGCTGCCAGGCAGTCCGTCACCGCGGCAGTTCGCGATCAGATCGGCAGTCCGAACTGCCGCCGTGATCTCAAAGTGCCGCGTCGAACGACGGATCCGCAGTCAGCGGGCGTGGTCGACGCAGCGGGTCGCGGCGGGCCGGGCCTCCAGCCGCGCGGCCGGGATGGGGCGCCCGCACACCTCGCACACGCCGTACGTGCCGGCGGCGACCCGGTCGAGCGCCGCCAGCAGCTCACGCCGCTCCGCCTCCGCGCCCGTCGCGATCGCGGCCGCCTGCTGCCGCTCCCAGGCGAGGGTCGCGCCCTCGGGATCGTGCTCGTCGTCCACGTTCGCGTCCCGGGCCGACTCGACGATCCCCGCCACCGTGCGACGCTGCGCGGCGAGCCGGGCGTCCACCTCGGCCAGACGCGCCCGCAGCCGCGCCTCGACGTCGCCGGTCGCGCGGTCGCCCTCCGTCATCCCGGCAGTCTCGCACCTGACCGAGCCATCCTTCGAGCAAGCGATCTGCCGCGTCATCCGGCCGTGTGACGCGGCAGATCGCTTGCTCGACAGGTGTCCCCGGGGTGCGTGTCGTCAGAGCGCGTGATGTGTCCAGCGGCCGGCGACGAGGGTGGCGGCAACGACGGTGGCGCGCAGCGCGGCGGCCAGGGCGGGGGCGTCGTCGTCGGGGCCGACGTCGAGGGCGAGCGGGTCGCCGTCGAGGATCGCGAGGTCCGCGGGGGTGCCGGCGGCCAGGTCGAGCGGCCGCCCGTCGACGGACGCCTCCAGAGCCGCCCGCGCGTCGATCCGCTGCTCGGGGTGCCACGGCTCGCGGCCGTCGCGGGACCGCGTGACCGCGGCGGCGAGCGCCGTCCACGGGTCGAGCGGTGCGACGGGCGCGTCGGAGCCGAGGGCGAGCCGCACCCCCGCCGCCCGCAGCTCGGCGAGCGGGAACGCGCGGGCGGTGCGGCCGGGCCACAGCTCCTCGGCGACGTCGCGGTCGTCCATGGCGTGCTCGGGCTGCACGCTCGCGGTGACGCCGAGCGCGGCGAACCGAGCGACGTCGGCGGGGCGCAGCAGCTGGGCGTGCTCCACCGAGCCGCGCGCACCGGACGCCTCGAACGCGTCCAGTGCCAGGGAGTTCGCGTGGTCGCCGATGGCGTGGATCGCGCAGCGCAGGCCGGCCGCGTGCGCGCGGGCCATGAGGGGCGCGAGCTGGTCGGTCGCGATGTTGAGGATGCCGTGGGCGTCCGGGCCGCCGACGCCCGCGTACGCGTCGAAGCAGAACGCGGTGAGCGTGTTGAGGGACCCGTCGCTGATGACCTTGAGCGGCCCCTGCGTCACGAGGTCGGAGCCCTCCGGCTCGCCGAGGACGTCGCCGGCCCGCAGCCCGGCGTCGAGCACCGCGTCCAGGTGCTGCTCCCACACGCCCGCGCGCACGCGCAGCCCGTCCCAGCCGCCCGCCACGCGGCGGCGCCAGGCGGTGAGGTTGTCCGCCACCTCGAAGTCGACGACGCCGACGACGCCGCGCTCGGCGGCGGCCCGCGCGGCCTCCGCCACCAGGGCGTCGGACACCGCGTCGTCGACGGTGACGATGCGCGGGCTGGCCGGCATCCACTCCTCCTCGCGCAGCAGCCCCGTGGGGTGGTACGCGATGCCGAGGAAGCGCAGGCCCGCCGTCGACGCCCACGCGCTGTGCAGGTCGCCGGACAGCAGCACCACCGGAACCTCGCCGGCGACGTCGTCGAGCACCGCGGCGGTCGGCTCGTCCGGCCAGGTCGCCCACCGGAAGCCGTAGCCCACCAGCGGCAGGCCGTCCGGCGGCGGCGCGGCGCGGTCGAGCCGGTCGCGCACGAGGGCGGCGGCGTGGCCCGCGCCGGTCGCCGCGGACACGTCGAGGCGCTGGCGCACCATCGCCCACTGCGTGAGGTGGGTGTGCGCGTCCCACAGCCCCGGCACGACGGTGCGGCCGTCGACGTCCACCCGCTCCGGGAGCGCCGAGACACCGACCGGCGCGGGCGTGCCCGCCGGGGTCACGGCGGCGACGCGGCCGCCGTCGAGCAGGACGTCGACGGGCCGGTCGGGGCGGCCCGCGAGGCGGGCGTTCGTCAGGAGCAGCGCGGACACGGGGCCACCGTAGCGTCGCCCGTCGGCGGGCCGAGACGCCGGCTACCGTGAGACCGTCGTACGCCGCCGCAGGTGGATGCGGTCCCGGTCGTCCTCGGCGTGGTGGGCCCGGTCGAGCCGACGAGGCAGGCCGTGCGCCGCGGTCCAGGCTAGCCACCGCGCACGCGTCGGGGGGACGTCGGGGTGGTCCAGGACGTCGAGCAGCCAGGCCGCCCTCACCCGTGTCCCCTCGTCCGCGGCACCCAGGCACGACGCCAGGCCGGCCCGCAGGCACACGCGGTCCAGCCGCAGGGCGAGCCGCGAGTAGTAGTGGTCCAACCTCTCCTGACGGCGGCGGACCACCCCGAGGAGGAGCTCCACGAGCTCGTCCTGGTACGGGTCGAGGGAGGAGGCACGGCACAGACCGCGCAGCAGGCTCTCCTTGAGGTTCCACACGTCGTAGGACGGCCCCTCCGGCAGCAGGTACACCGCGGCCGGGTGCTCGTTCTCCCAGCGCAGCCACGTGATCTGCTCTTCCGAGACGACCGGGCTGACCCCCTGGCCCCAGAGCGCGTCCACCACACGGAGCACCTCGGCCTCGCTCGGGGCGCGTCCTGCAACCCGACGCTCCCCAGCGGGGTTCTTCACCGCGCCCCCGCTCAGGCGCCGCCGGCGGCGAGCACGCGCAACGCCTCCACGACCAGCGCGTGGTCGTCGGCCTGCGCCAGGCCCGAGACGGTGACGACGCCGACGATCCCCACGCCGTCCACCCGCACGGGGAACGCGCCGCCGTGCGCGGCGTACTCCTGCAGCGGCAGCGCGTGCTTGGCGTTGAAGTCGTCGCCCTTCGCCCGGGCGCGCAGGCCCGTGAGGAACGACGACGCCCCGAACCGCTCCACCACCCGCACCTTGCGCTGCACCCACGTGTCGTTGTCCGGCGTGGTGCCCTCGCGCGCGGCGTGGAACACCTGCTGCGGGCCCTTGCGCACGTCGACCGTCACCGGCAGGCCGCGCTCCGTGGCGAGCTCGACGATCAGGCAGCCGAGCTGCCACGCGTCGTCGTGCGTGAAGCGCGTCAGCACCAGCTCGCGCTCCTGCTGCTCGACCTCGGCGACCAGGGCCGCGACGTCCTCGTTGTTCCCCGTGTTCGCCATGCGCCCAGCGTCGCACGACGCGGTGCAGGTCGCGGCGTGCCGCCCCACCGCGGACGTGTCGGTCGGTACCGTCGCTGCGTGACCCGACTGGTGCTCGTCCACGGCCGTGACCTCGCCGGACACGACCCCGACACGCTCGAGGCCCAGTGGCTGGGGGCGATGCGCGCGGGGCTCGACGCCGCGGGGTCGTCGTTCCGGCCCACCGACGCCGCGTCGTCGTTCGTGTACTACGGCGACACGCTCGCGGCGCTGGTCGGCGGCGCGGCGTCTCCTCCCGTCACGGTCCATGCGCTGCGCGCGGGCGTCCCCGGCCTACCTGGGCTGTCAGAGGGCGAACTGCGGTTCGTGCTCGACGTCGCGCGCGAGGTGCTCGCCGCAGGCGGCGCGCCCGAGGACGCGCCGGCGCCGGTCCTGGCCGAGGGGGTGGTCGGCGACGCGCTGGCGGAGGCCGTGGTCGCGACGCTGGGGCTGGTGGACCGGTTCGTGCCCGGCGTCAGCGCCGCCGTCCTGCTCACCCTGACCCGCGACGTGTACGCCTACCTGCACGACGACCACGTGCGCCGGGTGATCGACGACGGGCTCGCCGCCGCGCTGGCCGGCGACGAGCCCGCCGTCGTCGTCGCGCACTCGCTGGGCAGCGTGGTCGCGTACTCGGTGCTCGCCGCCCGGACGGACGGGCCGGACGTGCCGCTGCTGCTCACGCCGGGCTCGCCGCTCGGCATCCGCGCGATCCGCGAGGCCATGCAGGCCCGCGCGCCGTTGACGTTCCCGGCCCGCGTGGGCCGGTGGGTCAGCGCCCGCGACTCGCGCGACCTCCTCGCGCTGCGCGACCTCACGCCCGCCGCCTTCCCGCTGCCCGCGGGGTCACCCATGATCGACGTCCGGCGGGTGGACAACCGCGCGCCCGGCTACCACTCCGCGGCGGTGCGGCTCGAGGACGGCGAGTGGGCGGGATACCTCGCACTGCCGGAGGTCGCGGGGCCCGTGGGCGAGGCGATGACCCGGACCCGGTGACGTAGCGGGGGGGGGGGGGGGCGTGGGGGGGGGGGGGAAAAGGGAAGCATTGAAGGGCCCCCCCCCCCCAAGGAGCAACACCCTCGCACCTCTCCAAAAAG
>NZ_JBSGUW010000001.1:249031-329246 GCF_053608125.1 Isoptericola sp. NPDC055063
GGGAGGGGGGGGGGTGGGGGGAACCCTTCGTGTTGGTGGGGTGTGGGGTTTCGGGGGGCGGGGGGGGAATGCGGCATGGGGGGCGGGGGGGTGGTTTTTGCTCTTGGCGAGAACGCCCACCCCTCCGCTACGTCGACGTGCCCCGCCAGCCGGGGAGCAGCCGTTCGAGCGCGTCGACGAGGTCGATGGAGCTGCCGTCCTTGCCGCCCGCGCCGAGCACCAGCGGCGGCCGCTCCGGCTCGATCCGCGCGCCCCGCACCCGGTCGACCAGCGTCAGCGGGGCGGTGAGCACGTAGAAGGTGCCGTCGGTCGTGACGCCGGCGGTGCGGTCCTGGCGCAGGTACCAGCCGCGCAGCGACGTGCGCGCCGTCCCGCGGCCGCCGTAGCCCTTGACCTGCAGGTTCTCGGGTTCCAGCCCGCTGTCGGCCGCCGCGCGGACGAACTCCTGCAGCAGCGCCTCGGCCTGCCCGTGCTCGGCGTCCTGCCGCGCGCGCAGGCGCTCCGCCTGCACGCGCGCCGCCTCCGTGCGCTGCGCCGCCCAGTCGTCGCTCACCGGGGCATCCTCCCACCCGCAAAGTTGTCAGGACCACGCGCACGTATACCCGCTCGTGGCCCTGACAACTCGCAGGGTGGGTCAGAGCTCGCGGTCCGCGTAGGCGACGAGGGCGTCGCGCACGAACGTCGCGCCCTCGGTGCCGCCGTAGTTCTTCGCGAACCTGGGGTCGGCCACGTACATCTCGGCCAGCCCGACGACGTACTCCTTCGTCGGGCGCCCCCGCTCGGCGCCGGGCGTGCCCGGGATGCCGCCGAGCCAGGCGGCGTGCCGGGCGGCGAGCGCCTGCGCCTCCTCGGACGTCGGGTCGACGCCGCGGCTCGCCGCCTCGGTCCACGCCGCGGAGAGCTCCTTCGTGCGCGCCTGCCACTCCTTCTGCTTCTCGGCGCCGAGCCCGCGCCACCACGCGTCGCTCGTCGCGTACGCGTCGGCACCCCAGCGCTCGGTCACCTCCTCCTCGTGCTGCGTGTGGTCGAAGCCGTCGAGCATGTCCTCGGCCATGAGCTGTTCTCCCTTCTCGATCGCGGTCACGGTCCGCTCCACGGACGCGATCTGCCTCGACAGGCGGTCCTGCTCGGCGCGCAGCTGGCCGAGGTGGCGACGCAGGGCGCGGGCCTCGTCCGCCTGCTCGTCGAGCACCCGGCCGATGTCGGTCAGGGGCAGGCCGAGATCGCGCAGCAGCAGGATGCGCTGCAGCCGCACGACGGCGGCCGCGTCGTAGTGGCGCAGCCCGCCGGCCCCGGTCCCCGACGGCGGCAGCAGGCCGATCTGGTCGTAGTGCCGCAGGGTGCGGCTGCTGACGCCCGCGAGGCGGGCCACGTCCTGGATGGAGCGGTTCATGCCTCGACCGTAGAGATTGACGTCGCGTCAACCGCAAGAGGTGTGCCGGTGGGCGGAGATCACCCCCGGCGGGCGTTGACCGGCACCCCGCCCGGTGGGTCACTGGAAGCATGGCCCGCTCGGTCGAGACCGACTACCTGGTCGTCGGCGCCGGGGCGGCCGGGATGGCGTTCGTCGACGCGCTGGTCGACCACGACCCGACCGCGCGCACGACGCTCGTCGACCGTCGTACGGCCCCGGGCGGGCACTGGGTCGACGCCTACCCGTTCGTGCGGCTCCACCAGGCGTCGCAGCTGTACGGCGTCGCGTCCACGCTCCTCGGCACCGGCCGCGTGCAGGAGTCCGGGCCGGAGCGCGGGCTGCACGAGCGCGCCACCGGCGCGGAGATCTGCGCCTACTACGCCACGGTGCTCGCGGAGCGGTTGCTGCCGACCGGGCGCGTGGAGCTGCTCGGCGGCCACGAGTACCGCGACGGGCAGGTCCTCGACCTCGCCACCGGCCGGGAGGTCGAGGTCCGGGTGCGCCGCCGAGTCGTGGACGCGCGCTACCTCTCGCCGACGATCCCCGCCCTCACCCCGCCCCCCTTCGCCGTCGACGACGGCGTGCACGTCGTGCCCGCCGGCAGCGTGCCGGACGTCGCCGACGACGCCGCCGCGTTCGTCGTCGTCGGATCGGGCAAGACGGCGACGGACACCGTCGTCTGGCTGCTCGGTCACGGCGTGGACCCGGGCGCGATCCACTGGGTGCGCCCGCGCGAGCCGTGGATGTTCGACCGCGCCGTGATCCAGCCGGACCCGGTGGTCTTCCTCGGCATGGCGGCCACCCTCATGGCCGTGGCCGCCGACGCCACCTCGGCCGACGACCTCTTCCTGCGCCTCGAGGACGCGGGGATCATGACGCGGATCGACCCGACGGTGGTGCCGAGCATGGCGCGCACCCCGACGCTGGGTCGCTGGGAGCTCGACCTGCTGCGGTCGGTGGAGCACGTCGTGCGACAGGGCCACCTGCGCCGGGCCACGCCCGGTCGGCTGGTGCTCGACGACGGCGAGGTCACCGTGCCCCGGGACGCGGTCGTGGTGCACTGCGCGGCGCACGGCCTGCGGCAGCGCCCCGCCGTGCCGATCTGGGGCGAGCACCTCACGCTGCAGCCCGTGCGCGCGGGCTTCCCGCCGTTCTGCGGGGCCCTCGTCGGCTATGTCGAGGCCACCCGCCGCGACCGGCCGGACGCGGAGAAGAACCGGTTGTGCCTGCCGACCCCGTTCTGGAACACCCCGGACGACTGGGCCGCGTTCCAGGGCCGCGGAGCCCGGTCGGCCGCGACGTTCATGGCCGACCCGGACGTCGCCGCGTGGGCCCACTCCGTCCCGCTCAACCCTGCCCGGGTGCCGCCGGAGGCCGCGGGGCGGCCCGAGGTGCGCGCCGCAGTGGCCCGGTACCTCGAGCACGCCCCCGCGGGCATCGCGGGGCTGGAACGGATCGGCCGGGACGCCGGCGTCCGGGTCTGACCGGCGCTCAGCCCGCCAGCACCTCGCGCAGGCGGGCCGCGAACGCCGCCGGGTCGTTGTTCGGCGACCACTCGTTCACGGTGAAGCCGCCGTGGTCGCCGGGGAAGACGACGACGTCCAGGCCGAGCTCCGCGGCCAGTGCCTCGCCGCCTCGACGCGGCATCGTGCCGGGACCCGCCTCGCCGACCGCCGGGACGAGCCGCACGGTGGTGGCGCGCAGCGCGTCGAGGTCCGGCGAGAACCAGGGCAACGACTTCATGTTGCCGTTCAGCAGGAGGTCGTCGCGCGACCCGTCGTCCTCGGTCGGCATGCCGAACATGGCCGGGTCGGGAGCGGGCTGGGAGAAGTAGTCGTCGGTCAGCGGCGCGTCCTGCATGGAGAGCTGGATGAACTTCGCCATCGCCGGCCCGAACCCGTCGCGCTGGTACGTCTCGACGATGTCCTGCGTGGCCCGGCGCTGCAGGTCGCGATCCTCGAGCAGGTCCCAGAGCGGGGGCTCGTGCGCGACGACCGTGGCGAGCTCGTCGGGGTGCCGGGCGATCCACGACAGCACGTTGACGGCGCCGCCGCTGGACGCGAACACGTCGACCGGTCCGTCGCCGACCAGCGCGCGCGCCGCCTGCAGCACCCGGTGGAAGTCGTCGGCGTGGATCTCCACGGAGACCTCGCCGTCGGCGGCGAGCGTGCTGCGCTCGGTGCCGCGCGGGTCGTACGTGATGACGGCGCGGTCGTCGAGCAGATCGGCGAGCTGCTCGAAGCCGGACGCCGCCATCGGCGAGCCGAGCACGAAGACCGGGCGGTTCCCGCCGGGCTGCGCCGGCAGCCGGACGTCGTAGGTGAGGACGGCGCCGGGCACGTCCAGGGTGTGGGTGGTGAGCTCGCTCATGGTGGGGCCTCCGTGGCCGGCTGGTGTGGGTCCATCCTGTGCTGTGGGTCAGACACTGCACCAGCCCGAAAATCATCGACCGTGACCAGGCACGACGCCGCCGCACCGTTCCGGGGCCACGAGGCTGCCCCCAGGCTCGGTCCGTCCACAGATCGCCGTCGTCACCCCTCACGGCCGGCGGCCCGGCGCCAGGCTCGACGTCGGACGCCCGGCCGGGCGGCCCACCCGACCGAAGGAGCCCGCCGTGCCCGTGACGACGCTGCCCCCCACCCCACCCACGCCGGGCCCGACCCCCGGGCCGCACGCCGGGCCGCCCGAATGGGCCGCGTGGCCCGCGGCGCGGTTCACGCCGCCCGACCTCGTCGACCTGAGCACCGCGTGGACCCGCGAGCGGGACCAGGCCACCCGGCCGGGCGCACCGCACGACGACGGCCCGGGCGTCGGCTGCTCCGGCAGGCACGGCCGGCTGCTGGACGACGGCCTCGACGTGCTGCTCCAGCCCGTCCTCGCGCCGAACGCGGCGCCGGGGTACTACCCGTTCGCGGAGCTCGACGCCCGCACCGCGGCCGGCCTCCTCGACCGCCTGGACGAGGAGGAGCTCGCCACGGAACGGCAGAACCTCGGCCCCACGTTGGGCGCGGTGCTCCGAGCGGTCGTGCGGCACCCGGACCGCGTGCGCGCGCAGGGGTACGTCGTGGGCCCGCTGCGCTGCGACGAGCGGATCACCGTGACCGCGGTGCTGCTGCGCGCCGACCGTGCCCTGCGGATCGACCGCCGGCACGAGGACGGGTGCGAGTGCACCGACGTCATGGCGACGCTGGTCGCCCTCGGCGTGGACGACATGCACGCGCCGCCCGACGAGATCACCCCGTGGTGGGGGCCCGGACGTCCCGATCCCTGGTCCGCGGTGGCGGAGGAGGCCGACGGCGACCCCTGGTACCGCGCCTGGTGGGACTGACCGGTGCGCCCGGAGGAACGACCCGTGAGCCCGGACGGACCCGGGAGGATGGCCGCGTCACCGTGCGCGCGGGGCTCAGGCCGACTCGCGCACCACGAGCGAGGTGGGCAGCGTGATCGCAGCGGGCTCCTGGCCGTCGACCACCTCGAGCAGCAGTCGCACCATCTCGGCGCTGATGCGCTCGTACGGCTGGCGCATCGTGGTCAGCGGCGGGTGCAGCTGGGCGGCGACGCCGGAGTCGTCGAATCCGCCGACGGCGACCTCGTCGGGTACGGAACGCCCGGCGGCCTGCAGCGCGACGAGCGCCCCGGCGGCCATGAGGTCGGAGTGCACGAACACGGCGTCGACGTCGGGCCGGCGCTCGAGGAGCTCCGCCATCGCGAGGCGGCCGCTCTCCCGGGAGTAGTCGCCGTGCGCGACGAGCTCGGGGTCGTAGGCGTCACCGAGCACGTCGCGGTAGCCCTCCAGCCGCAGCACGCCGCCCGGGGTGTCCAAGGGGCCGGTGATGGTGGCGATGCGCCGCCGGCCCGAGTCCCACAGGTGCTGCGTCATGGTGCGGCCGCCGGAGCGGTCGTCGGCGGCGACGTAGCCGACCTTCCCCTCGTAGCCGAGCGGGACGCCGCACGCCACGGTGGGGATCTCGTGCCGCAGCAGCTCCCCCATCATCGGGTTGCCCCGGTGGGAGCTGATCAGCAGCACCCCGTCCACGTGGCCGGCCTCCAGGTACTGGGCCACGCGGCGCCGCTCCTCCGGCGTGCCGGCGACGAGCAGCACCATGGGCATCTCCCGCTCGGCGGCGGCGTGGGTGGCGCCGCGCAGCAGCAGGGAGAAGTTGGGGTCCTCGAACAGCAGGTGCTGCTCCTCGGTGAGGAGGAACGCGACCGAGTTGGCCCGCCCCGTCACCAGGGAGCGCGCGTGCGGGTTGGCGCGGTAACCGGTGGTGCGGATCGCCTCCTCCACCGCGGTGCGCGCGTCGGGGGACACCCAGTGCCCGCCGTTGATGACCCGCGAGACGGTGCCGCGCGAGACCCCCGCCACGGCCGCGACGTCGCGGATCGTGGGGCGCTTCGCCCTGCCGTCGTCGGCCCCGTGCCCACCCGTTCCCTCCACGTCGGTGAGTGTATTGACCTGTGTCGACCTCGCCCGCGTCGAACCTGCCCGCATCGAGTCTGGCCGAGCCGAATCTGGCCGAGCCGAGCTCGGCCGAGCCGCGCCGGCCCGCGCCGGCCGAGGACGATCGGTCACGACTTCACCGCGCCGGCGGCGAGGTCCACCTGCCAGAACCGCTGCAGGGCGAAGAACAGCGCCACGAGCGGGAGGATCGACAGCAGCGCGCCCGTGATCACCAGGGTGTACATGGCGGGCTGGCTGGCGCCCTGGTTGAGCAGGCCGGACAGGCCGACGGTGATCGGGAAGAGCTTGTCGTCGCCGAGCATGATGTACGGCAGCATGAAGTTGTTCCAGATCGCGACGAACTGGAACAGGAACACCGTCACCAGGCCGGGCACGAGCATGGGCACCGCCACCTGGAAGAAGGTGCGCGACTCGCTCGCGCCGTCGGTGCGGGCGGCCTCGACCACCTCGTCGGGCACGGCGGCGGCCGCGTAGATCCGGGCCAGGTAGATGCCGTACGGGCTGATGATGCTGGGCAGCAGCACCGACCAGTAGGTGTTGGTGAGGTGGAGCTCGGCCAGCAGCAGGTACTGCGGGATGGCGAGCACGATGGCGGGCACCAGCACCCCGGCCAGCAGCACGTTGAAGACGGCGTTCTTGCCGGCGAAGGAGTATTTCGCGAGGCCGTACCCGGCCATGGCCGACACCAGGGTGGACAGCACGGCCCCCACCCCCGCGTACAGGGCGGTGTTGAGCATCCAGCGCCAGAAGAGGCCGTCGCGGTAGGCGGCGAGGTCGGCGACGTTCTCGGCGAGGTGGGAGGAGGGCGCGAACGTGAAGGTGGAGAACAGCTCGGACCCTGACTTCGTCGAGGCCACCACCACCCACACGACGGGCAGCAGGCAGTACAGGGCGCCCAGCAGCAGCACGGCCGTGGCCACCGGCGAGGGGCGCGCGCCGGCGCCGCGCCAGGTGCGGCGCGTGCTGCCGGAGCGGCGTCGCGCGTCGGGCGCCGCGGGCGTGCCGGCGGACAGCGGGCTGGTCAGCGTCGTCATGTCACTTCTCCTGGCCGAAGGCGCGGGCCTGCACGAGCCGCAGGAAGCCGAACGAGAGCACGAAGGTCGCGGCGGCGATGATCACCGACGTCGCGGCGGCCGAGTACAGGTCGCCGCGCGTGAACGCGTCGCGGTAGACCTTCATCAGCGGGGTCCAGGTGGTCGAGATCGAGTTGCTCAGCGGCCGCAGCGTGGTGGGCTCGGCGAACACCTGGAGCGTCGCGATCATCGAGAAGACGGCGGTCATGATGATCGACGGCGTGACGATCGGGATCTTGATCCGCCACGCCACCGCCACCTGCGACGCGCCGTCGAGCTCGGCGGCCTCGTACAGCTCCGACGGCACCGCCTTGAGCGCCGTGTAGATGACGATCATGTTGAAGCCGGTGCCGCCCCAGACCGCGATGTTCGCGACGGCGAACATCACCAGGTCGCCCTCGAACAGCGAAGGCACGTCCCAGCCGAGCGCGTCGAACAGGTCGTAGAACGGACTGACGCCGGGCAGGTAGAGGAAGCCCCACAGCAGCGACGAGATCACCGCGGGCACCGCGTACGGCAGGAAGATCGACGTCCGCGAGAACGTGCGCGCCCGCGCCCGGCGGGAGTCGAGCAGCAGCGCGAACAGCAGCGCCAGGCCGAGCATCGTGGGCACGACGAGCACGCCGTACAGCGCGACGCGGCCGACGGACGCGAGGAACTCCGGGTCGCCCAGCGCGGACGCGTAGTTGGACAGCCCCGCCCACACCTCGGTGCGCGAGCCGGATCCCAGCCCCAGCCCGCTCACCTTCTCCGTGCGGAACGACAGGTACACGGCGTACCCGATCGGCAGCGCGAGGAAGAGGACGAACAGCACGATCGCCGGCGCGAGGAAACCCCACGGCGCGAGCCGGCGGCGGCCGGACGTGCTCGGGCCGGTGGTGCGGACCGGCGGCGGTGCGGTGCGGCCGCCCGGCGGCGCGACGGTGGACGTGGTCATCTCTGCTTTCCCTCGTGGGTGCGGGACCGGGTGGGTGCGGGACCGGGTGGGTGCGGGACCGGGTGGATGCGGGACCGGGTGGGTACGGGACGGAGCGAACGCGTGGGCCGCCCGGGGTGCTGAGACCGGCCCGGGCGGCCCGCGGCGTCACTCGTCGACGGTGAAGCCCTGGTTCTTCAGGTCGTCGAGCGTGACCTTCTGCATCGCGCCGACGGCGTCGACGAACGCGCCGGCCTTCTTGGCCTTGGTCGCCTTCGCGAACTCGTCGTTGTACGCGGAGTAGGCGACGTTGATGTTCGGCCCGTACGTGAACGGCTGCACGGTCTGCGCCGTCTGCGCCGCGATCCCGTAGAAGTCCGGCTGGTTCGAGAAGAACTCCGGCGGGTCGGTGAGCACGGTGCTGCTCGCGGGGACGTCGGCCGGATAGATCCCGGTCTCGTCGACGAGCGCCTGCACGGCCTCCGGGTCGGTGTTGAGCCACGTGATGAACTCGGCGGCCTGCTCCGGGTGCGTCGACTGCGACGTCACGGCGGTCGCCGAGCCGCCCCAGGCGCCGGTCGCGGGCGAGGCCGCGTCCCACTGGGGCATGGGCGCCATCTTCCACTTCCCGGCCGTGTCGGCGGCGTTGCCCTCGAGGACCCCCGGGGCCCAGATCGCGGACAGCCAGCCCACCTGGGTGCCGTCGTTGAGGCCGGCGTTCCACTCGGGGGTGTACATCGGCTTGTTGTCGATGGCGCCCTCCTCGACCAGGCCGCCCCAGTACTCGGCGACCTTGGTCGTGGCGTCGGAGTCGATGTCCACGGACCAGGCGTCGCCGTCGATCCCGTACCAGGACGCGCCCGCCTGCTGGGTGAGCCCGGCGAACCAGCCGGCGTCGTTCGCGGAGAACGTGCCGAGGTAGGCCTTCGGGTCGGCCTCGTGCACCTTCCGTGCGGCGTCCGCGTACTCGTCCCAGGTGGTGGGGACGTCGATGCCGAGCTTCTCGAAGATGTCGGCCCGGTAGTAGAACTGCATGGGCCCGGAGTCCTGCGGCACCGCGTAGACGGCGTCCGACCCGAGCGTGACGGCGTTCCAGACGCCGTCGGCGAAGTGGTCGGCGACGTCCTCGCCGAGAGAGCCGGAGAGGTCCGCGAGCGCGTCCGAGGACACGAGCTGCGGGATCTTCTGGTACTCGGCCTGCATGATGTCGGGCGCGCCCGAGCCGGCCTTGATCGCGGTGAGCAGCTTGGTGACCGCCGGGTCCCCGCCGTCCTGCTTGTTCACCGTGACGGTGATGTCGGGGTGGTCGGCGTTCCAGAGGTCGACGACCTTCTCCATGTTGGGGGTCCACGTCCAGAACGTGAGCTCGACGGGACCCGTGGCCGACGCGCCGTCCGAGCCGGCGTCGTCACCGCCGCCGGAGCAGGCGGACGCGACCAGCGCGGTGGCAGCGGCGAGGGCCGCGATCCGGGTGCCTGTGGACAGGCGCATGACTCCTCCTCGTCAAGGACCATCGCACCGCCGCGTCGGGCAGGAGACCGGGCGACTCACGACAGTGTGGCTGTGCACGGTCACAGTAGCCGGACGCCGTGAGCGATTGTCAACTTCGGGTTTCGTGGTGTTACCTAGTCGTTGCGCGGCCACGACGCCTGTGACCGCGCACAGCATCGACGCGAGGAGCGCCACCCATGCCCGACGCCACGCCCCACGGCGCCCCGTCCTTCGAGGCCACGGTCTCCGACGCGGCCACCGGGGCCCGGCCCGCCCCCTTCCGCCCCGGCCCCGACTTCGAGGGCTGGCTGCCCGGGGTCGACGAGATCTGCTACGGCGGCGACTACAACCCCGAGCAGTGGCCGGAGGAGACGTGGGCGCAGGACGTCGACCTCATGCGGCAGGCGGGCGTCAACCTGGTGAGCGTCGGCATCTGGAGCTGGGCCCTGCTCGAGCCGCGGGAGGGCGAGCTCGACCTCGGCTGGCTCGACCGGCTGCTCGACCTGCTGCACGCGAACGGCATCCGCGTCGACCTCGGCACGCCCACCGCGTCGCCGCCCTCGTGGTTCTTCCGCACCTACCCGGACTCGCGCGTCGTGACGCGCGAGGGCACCGTGCTGGAGTTCGGCTCCCGCGGCGCCGCCGCGCCGTCCTCCCCCGCGTACCGCCGCGCCGCCACCCGCATCGCGGGCGCGCTCGCCGAGCGCTACGGGCGGCACCCCGCCGTCGTGCTGTGGCACGTGCACAACGAGTACGGCGCACCGGTCTCCGACGACTACTCCGACCACGCCCAGCGCGCCTGGCGCCTGTGGCTGCGGGCCCGGTACGGCACCCTCGACGCGCTCAACGCGGCCTGGGGCACCCGGTTCTGGGGCCAGGTCTACGGCGAGTGGGAGCACGTCGTCGCGCCGTCGGCCACGCCCACCGTGGCCAACCCGGCCATGCGCCTCGACTACGCCCGCTTCACCGACGCGATGCTGCGCGAGTGCTTCGTGGCCGAGCGCGACGCGATCCGCTCCCACTCCGACGTGCCGATCACCACCAACTTCATGGCGACGGCCTGCCCGTCGACCGACCTGTGGGCGTGGGCGCGCGAGGTCGACGTCGTCTCCGACGACCACTACCTCACCGCCGCCGACCCCCGCGGCCACGTGGGCCTGGCGATGGCCGCCGACCTCACGCGGTCGGTCGCCGGCGGCAAGCCGTGGCTCCTGCTGGAGCACTCCAGCTCGGCCGTGAACTGGCAGCCCCGCAACGTGGCCAAGCGCCCCGGCGAGGAGCGCCGCAACGCCCTGTCGCACCTGGGCCGCGGCGCGGACGGGATCCTGTTCTTCCAGTGGCGAGCCTCGCGCAGCGGCGCGGAGAAGTTCCACTCGGCGATGCTCCCCCACGCCGGCACGGGCAGCCGCGTGTTCCGCGAGGTGTGCGAGCTCGGGGCCGAGCTCGGCCGCCTCGGCGAGGTGCAGGGCTCGCGCGTGCGGGCCGACGTCGCGCTGCTGTGGGACTACGAGTCCCACTGGGCGCAGGACCTCGAATGGCGGCCCAGCGTGGACGCGTCGCACCGCGAGCGCACCGAGGCGTTCTACGACCGGCTGTGGCGCGACGGCCTCACGGTCGACATGGCGCACCCGGAGCAGGACCTGTCCGGCTACCGCCTCGTCGTCGCGCCGGCGTCGTACCTGCTCACGGCGGCCGCGGCCGACAACCTCACGCGGTACGTCGAGGGCGGCGGCACCCTGCTGGTCAGCTACTTCAGCGCCGTCGTCGACGAGCACGACCGCGTGCACGAGGGCGGGTACGGCGCGCCGCTGCGCCGCGCGCTGGGGCTCACGGTCGAGGAGTTCCTGCCGCTGCGCGAGGGCGAGTCGCTGGGCGTCGTCGGGCTGTCCGACGGCACGCTGACGGGCGATGTGTGGGCCGACGACCTCTCGCTCGACGGCGCGCAGGTCGTCGCCACGTACGACGGCGGCCCGCGGCCCGGCGCCGCGGCGGTCACCCGGAACGCCCTCGGCGCGGGCACCGGCTGGTACGTCTCGACGCGGCTGGACGTCGACGGGCTGGCGCCCCTCATGGCGCGCGTGTACGACGACGCCGGGATCGCGCCGGCCGGCCTGCCGGCCGAGCTCGAGGTCGTGCGACGGCACGGGGCGGACGCCGTCTTCACGGTCGCGATCAACCACGCCGACGCCGACGCCAAGCTGCCCGACGTCGCGACCGGTAGCCACGACCTGCTCACGGGCGAGGACGTCGCCGGCACCGTCGTCGTGCCCGCCGGCGGGGCCCGCGTGCTGCGCACCCCGCTCTGACCCGCGAGTTGTCAGGGCCACACGCACTTTCTTGTGCCCCTGGTCCTGACAACTCACCACCGCAAGGAGTTGTCAGGGCCAGGAGCACGAATACGTGGCCGTGGTCCTGACAGCTCGCCCGACGCGAAAGGACGATGATGTCGCACCGCACCCGCACGATCACCACGAGCCTGCTGGCCGCCGCCCTGGCGGCCGCCCTCGCCGCACCCGCGGGAGCCGCGCCCGGCGGCCGGTCCGCCGTCGAGCCGGAGAACGCGGGGGTTCGACGCCGGCCTGGACGGCTGGTCCGTCACCGGCGACGCCGCCGCCGCGAAGGCGGAGGCCGGGGGCCGCACCGGCGACCGGCTGACGCACTGGTCGGACGCGCCGTACGAGGTCACGACGTCGCAGCGCCTCGGCCGCGTCGACAACGGCTGGTGGACGGCGAGCGCCTGGGTGAAGTCCGGCGGGCTGGACACCTCGACGCTGTCCCTGACCTGCACGGACGGCACGTCCGGCACCACCACGCTGCCGCAGACGCTCCAGGACGACGCGTGGGTGCGCGTCGCCGTCTCCGCGAAGAGCCGCGGCGGCGACTGCACGCTCGCGGTCGCGACGTCGGACGGCGCGGGCGGCGCGTGGGCGAGCGTCGACGACGTCACCGTCGAGCGCGGCCGGGTGACCCACGACGTGCGCGGCGGCGACCTCTCCGGCCTGGCGAAGAACGAGGACCACGGCGCCACGTACGCCGACGTCGACGGCACGCCCGGCGACGCGGTGGAGATCCTCGCCGACCACGGCATGAACCTCGGCCGCCTCAAGGTGTGGGTGGACCCGGCCGACGGCTACAACGAGGTGATGCACGTCGTCGCCACCGCGAAGCGCGTCCAGGCCGCGGGCATGGACGTCATGATCGACTTCCACTACTCCGACCGGTGGACCGATCCCGGCCAGCAGGGCGTGCCGGCCGCGTGGGCGGGGTCGAGCATCACCGACATGACCGACCGGCTCGCCGCGCACACCCGCGACGTGATGACTGCCCTCGTCGACGCGGGCGTCGACGTCGCGTACGCGCAGGTGGGCAACGAGATCAACCCCGGCATGCTGTGGCCGTACGGCCAGACGTGGGACGTCGACCCCGACGACGGCGTCGCCGGGGCGCAGTGGGACGCCCTCGCCGGGTTCCTCACCGCCGGGCACGACGCGGTGAAGGCCGTCTCGCCGTCGACGCGGACGATCCTGCACCTGACCAACATCAACAACGGCATCGGCGGGCTCACCTGGTGGTTCGACGAGGCCGTCGCCCGTGACGTCCCGTTCGACGTCGTCGGGCTGAGCTACTACGGCTACTGGCACGGCTCGCTCGCCGACCTGCAGGGCGCCGTCAGCACCCTGTCCGCCCGCTACGACCGCGACGTCATGGTGGTCGAGACCGCGTACCCGTTCACGCTCGACGACGACGCTCCGGCCTGGCAGAACGTCATCTCCTCTCCCGACCAGCTCGTGGCCGGGTACCCCGCGACGCCGCAGGGCCAGGCGGCGGCGTTCCGCGCCGTGCAGGACACGGTCTCCGCCGCCCCCGGCGGCCGCGGCCTCGGCGCCGTCTACTGGGAGCCGGCCTGGACGTCCGTCGAGGGCAACGGCTGGGACCCCGCCGACCCGGCCTCCGGCAACGCGTGGGAGAACCAGGCGATGTTCGACCACGACGGGCGGCTGCTCGCGCCCGTCGCGGCCACCCTCGCCGCCGACTGACCGGAGATCACGCGAGCTGTCAGGGTGAGCGCGCGGCATGCCCCGCGCTCACCCTGACAGGTCAGAGATCGTGCAGGCGGGCGGCGGCCTCGTCGCGGCGGCGGGTGGCGTCGGCGAGGGTGCGCTCGGCGCGCTGGCGGGCGACGACGGCGCCGCGCAGCTCTGCGTCGACGGCGGCGGCCTCCTCCTCCAGCTCGGCGAGACGACGGCGGACGGCGTCGCGCTCGGCGTCGGTGCGGTGGGCCACGGCCTCGATGCGCCCCACCTCCGCGGCGGCGGTGCTGCCGGCGTCGCGGGCGGCGGCGACGTCGTCCTCGGCGTCGGCGAGCTCCTGCTGGGCCTGTTCGCGCGCCTCGCGGCGGGCGGCGTCGTCGGCCGCGTCCGCCGTCGTGCGGCCGCGCTTCCTCGCGGCTCCGGGCAGGTCGGGCACGACGTGCAGGTGCCGCGCCGGGGCGTCGTCGTCGACGGGCGCGATGCCGAGCGCGTCGGGGACGGCGACGGCGGAGGCGACGTCGGCGCGCCCGATGCCGGTGGCCTGGAGGGGGCCCACCAACAGGCCGCTGCGCACCGCGCGTCCGGCGTCCGGGTCGATCATCGCGGCGGTGAGCGTGGACTCGACCTGGGCGAGGACCGCGCCGGACACCGCCGTGCCAGCCTCGACGGCGAGCGCGCGCGCCCGGGCGGCGACGGCCGCGACGAGCTGCCGCCGCTGCCGGGTGAGCTCGCGCAGGCGGGGGCCGTCGAGGTCGTCCTGCGCTGCGCGGAACGCCGCGCCGAGCTCGACGACCTGCTCCACCTGCTCGGCGTCCGCGCGCGCCAGGAGGTTCACCACCCACGCCGCCGTCGACGGCTTGCGCAGCCGCTTCACCCGGTCCGCCGCCTCGTCCTCGCCGTCGGCGCGC
The DNA here is from genome assembly GCF_053608125.1 of Isoptericola sp. NPDC055063. Lineage (NCBI taxonomy): Bacteria > Bacillati > Actinomycetota > Actinomycetes > Micrococcales > Promicromonosporaceae > Isoptericola > Isoptericola sp. NPDC055063. The sequence goes on from NZ_JBSGUW010000001.1 coordinate 263,327, forward strand.
AGGGCGGCCGCGCGCGCGTCGCGCGCGGGGACGAAGTCGCCCGGCTCGAGCGCGTAGAGCGCCCCGGCGGCGTCCGTCAGCACCTCGGGAAGCGTGGGCACCCTCCGAGAATCGGGAACCCCACGACCTGCCGCAACCCCACCGGCGTGAGCTGTCAGGGCGAGGAGCACGTTCCGATGCACCTGGCCCTGACAACTCGCGCCTAGGATCGTTTCGATCCCCATGACAGAGAACCTTCCCCCCGCGCAGGCGTCCGCCATCACGCCTCCCGTCGACGAGCGTCGCGCCACGATCATCCTGGTCGCGATGGCGCTGTCGACGTTCCTGTTCGTCACCGTCGAGTCGCTGCCGTCCGGCCTGCTCACGCTCATGGCCCCCGACCTGGGCCGCTCGACCTCCGAGATCGGCCTCCTCGTCACCGGGTACGCCCTGGTGGTGCTGATCACGACCGTGCCGCTGGCGCACTGGGCGCGGCGGGTCCCGCGCCGCTGGGTGCTGTCCGCGTGCGCGGGCGTCGCGTCCGTCGCGACGCTGTGGGCGGCGCTCGCCCCCAGCTACGAGCAGCTCCTGGTGGCGCGGCTCGTGACGGCGACGGCGCAGGCGCTGTTCTGGGTGGCGGTGGTGCCGGCGACGACGGGACTGTTCCGGCCGGTCGTGCGCGGCAAGGTGATGGCCCGCCTGGCGCTGGGCAACTCGCTGGCGCCGGTGCTCGGCGTGCCCGCGGGCACCTGGCTCGGCGAGAACACGTCGTGGCGGTGGACGTTCGCGGCCGTCGCGGCGCTGTCGCTGGTCGTGACGTTCGTCGTCCTCGCGCTGTTCCCCACGCTCGCCCCGGCCGAGGGCGGCGCCAGCCGTTCGCCGCACCCGAGCGCGCGCCGGTTCGGGTTCCAGATGGTTACGACGGGGCTGGTGCTGACCGGCGCGTTCGGCGTCATCACGTTCGTCACGCAGTACTTCATCGACGTCACCGGCTTCGTGCAGGCCGACATGCCGCGCCTGCTCCTGCTGCAGGGCGCGGCCGGCGTGGTGGGCGCGATCATCGTCGGGCGGTTCATCGACGCGCGGCCCGTGGCGGTGCTGCTCGTGGCGCTCGCCGTGCTGACGGTCGCGCTGGTGTCGCTGTGGGCGTTCGGCGAGCAGCCCGTGGCCGCGGTCGCGTCGCTGGCGCTGTTCGGCCTGTCGTTCTCGTGCGTGCCGCCCGCGCTGTCGCACCGCGTGATGCTGGTGTCCCCCGGCTCCACCAACATGGGGGTGGCGATCTCGTCGTCCATGTTCAACGTGGGCATCGCGGCCGGCTCCGGCCTGGGCGCGGCGCTCGTCGCGGCCGTGGACGTGCGCGTCGTGCCGCTCGCGAGCGCCGTCGTCGTCGCGCTCGCCCTGCTCGTCGCGCTCGCCGAGGAACGCTTCAACCCGCGCCTGCCCGGCGCGCACTGAGGAGGTCCCGTGCACGACGACGACCGCTGCCCCTGCGGCTCCGGCGACACCTACGGCGCGTGCTGCGGCCCGCTGCACCGCGGCGAGCGCCCCGCCCCCACCGCGGAGGCGCTGATGCGCTCGCGGTACAGCGCGTTCGCCGTCGGCGACGCCGCGTACCTGCGCGCCACGTGGCACCCGCGCACCCGGCCGTCGTCGCTGGAGCTCGACGACGACCAGGAGTGGCGGCGCCTGGTGGTGCTCGCCACCCACGCGGGCGGGCCGTTCGACGACGGCGGCGAGGTCGAGTTCGTCGCCCAGTACCGGTCCGCCGCCACCGGCGCGCGCGGCCGCCTGCACGAGGTGAGCCGCTTCGTCCGCGAGGGCGGGCGCTGGTCCTACGTCGACGGCGACGTCGGGGCCTGACCCGCCCGCCCGGTCACGACGTCCGCGCCACGAGCCGGTCCTGCACGTCCGGCACGGCGTCCAGGACGACAGCGGTCAGGTCGCTGCCAGGACCACCACGTCGTCGGGCGCGAGCGGCAGGGTGGCCCCGGCGCCGGGCGTGTCGGCGGGGCCGGCCACGAGCTCGTGCCGGGCGCCGGTGAGCAGGTCGACGAGGGTGGTCGCGTCGCGCACGTGCTCCGGGCCGGCGGCGAGCGCCGCGGCGAGGTCGAGCTCCGCGGAGCGGGCCGCGCGGTTGATCGCGACCAGGGTGCCGCCCCGCCACACCGTCTCGACGTCGGGCTCCTGGCCCCCGTACGGGACGCCGGCGGCGTCGAGCGCCGCCCGCAGCACGGTGTCGAGGCCGCCGTGCTCGCCGGTGAGGTCCGCCCCGACGTACCAGGCCCCGCCCGCGCCGTGGGCGTGCTGCGCGACGGCGACGCTCCCGGCCAGCGGACCGTCGTCGTAGGTGGCGAGCACGGCGGCGCCGTCGGAGCGGGTGCGCTCGCCGAGCACCGCGGCGGTGCCGCGCAGGCCGCCGAAGCGCTCCTCGGACCACGCGACGGCGCTGCCGCCGTCGGGCAGCGGCACCCACTCCTCAGCCGAGACGCCGAGCACGTGCCGCAGCGGCGCGGGCGTCCGCCCGGCGTGCAGGTGGCCGAGACCGTCCGCGATCCCGCCGAAAGGCCCCCACACGAGGTGGCCGCCCGCTGTGACGTAGGCGTCGAGCCGGTCCGCGGCGTCCTGCTCCAGCACCGCGAGCGCCGGCGCGAGCACCACGTCGTAGTCCTCCAGCGGGTCGCCGGGCGCGACGACGTCCGCGACCACCCCGAGCCGCCACAGCGCGCGGTGCCACGCCTGCAGGGTGGCGAGCGGGTCGAGCCGCGCGGTCGGCAGTGCGACCTGCGTGGCCGCCCACCACGACGGCCAGTCCCACAGGAGCGCGACCCGGCGGTGGACGGGCTGCCCGGCGAGGCTGCGCAGCGCGCGCAGCTCGGCGCCGAGGCGCCGCACGCCGTCGTGCACCGCGGTGTCCGGCCCGGCGAGGGGCAGCATCGCCGAGTGGAAGCGCTCGGGGCCGGAGCGCGCCTGGCGCCACTGGAAGAACAGGGCGCCGTCGCAGCCGTGCGCGGCCGCCTGCAGCACCTCGGCCCGGAGCCGGGCGGGCGACTTCGTGAGGTTGTGCTCGCGCCAGCTCACGGCACTCGCCGCCTGCTCCATGCGCAGCCACGGTGCCCCGCCCGCGAGGCCGCGGGCCAGGTGGTTGACGAGCGCCGCGTCGGCCGGGGCGTCGGGCGACGCCGGGTCGGGGTACGCGTCGTCGGCGATCACGTCGAGGTCGCCGCGCCAGGCGTGCGGGTCGACGCCGCCGAAGAAGCCCATGAGGTTGGTCGTCACGGGGCGGTCCGGGTCGTGCCGCCGCACCGCCGCCTTCTGCTCGCGGTAGAGGTCGAGCAGCAGGTCGGAGGAGAAGCGGCGGAAGTCGAGCTCCTGCGACGGGTTGCGGTGGTACGGCGCGACCCGCGGCGGCAGGACCTCGGCCCAGTCGCCGTACTCCTGCGACCAGACGGTGGTGGCCCAGGCCGCGTTGAGCGCGTCGAGCGTGCCGTACCGGGCGCGCAGCCAGTCGCGGAACCGGTCGGCGCAGCGGTCGCAGAAGCAGACCTGGCCGTACTCGTTGCCCGCGTGCCACATCCGGACGGCGGGGTGCCCGGCGTAGCGGGCGGCCACCTGCTCGGCGATCGCGGTCGCCGCGGACCGGTAGGCGTCGGACGACGGGCAGAACTGGTTGCGCGACCCGTAGCTCAGCACGGTGCCGTCGGCCGTCGTCGGGAGCGACTCCGGGTGCCGGAGGCCCAGCCACGGCGGCGGCGACGCGACCGGGGTGGCGAGGTCGACGGCGATGCCGGCGTCGCGCAGGAGGTCGAGCACCTCGTCCAGCCAGCCGAAGCGGTACTCCCCCGGCCGCGGCTCGAGGTGCGACCAGCTGAAGACCCCGACGGTGACGAGGTTGACCCCCGCCTGCCGCATCAGCGCGACGTCCTCCCGCCACACCGCGGGGTCCCACTGCTCCGGGTTGTAGTCGCCTCCGTACAGCAGCCCCAGCTCGTCCGTGAGCCGTGCGAGGCCTGTCGTCATACCTGTTCCCCCGAAGTGTCGAAGCGCTTCGATCCAGCCTATCCGTCGCGTCAGCCGGGCGCGGTCGCCGGGAGGCCCGCCCGCGGGTAGGCGCGGGTCCGCTCGGAGGTGCCCATCCCCCACCGCACCGCACGGGTGGCGAGCGAGCCCGCCGGCCCGCCGAGGGCGCGCCGGAACCAGGAGTCGACGCCGAGCTCGTCGCGCACCCAGCCGGGCAGGGTCGAGACCGCGCCCGCCGCCAGCAGCGCATACGGCGGCCGCGCGGCGCGCGGCAGGGGCGGCTCGCTCAGCAGGAACCGCACCGTGTCCACCGCGGCGGGCGACGCCTCCAGCTCCGGTCGGTACGCCTCGATGGTCGCGCGCAGGTCGGCCACCGTCTCCGGCACGACGACGGCGCCCAGCGCCCGCGCGACCCGCGCCGCCTGCGCCACGTACTCGTCGGCTTCACTGCCGGTGAGCGGCCGCTCCCCGAAGCGCTGGTGCGCGGTGAGGAACGAGTCCGCCTCCGCGGCGTGCACCCAGGTCAGCAGGTGCGGGTCGCCCGCGCGGTACGGGCGGCCGTCGGGCGCCTTGCCCCGCACCCGGTCGTGCACCGACCGGATCCTGTCGATCGTCGACTGCGCGTCGTCGGCCGTGCCGAACGTCGTGGTCGCGATGAACGTGGCCGTCCGCTCCAGCCGTCCCCACGGGTCGCCGCGGTAGCCCGAGTGGCCCGCCACGCCCGCCATCGCCAGCGGGTGCAGCGACTGCAGCAGCAGCGCCCGTAGCCCGCCCACGAACATCGACGCGTCCGCGTGCACCCTCCCGATCGGGCTGTCCGGCGCGAACCACCGCGGCCCCGGCGTCAGGTGGATCCGGTCGCGCGACGCATGCGCGTCGTCGCCCGCGACCTTCTGGAACAGAGCCTCACCCAGCCGCAGCCGTAGCCGCTCCACCGGGTTCGCCGTCGTCGCCATCACGTCAGTATCGCGCCGCCCGTGTCGGGCCACGCCGGCAGGGTCGCCGCACGACGACGTCGAGCCGTGGCATCTCCGCCCCGGCCGGCATATCACTGATAACTTGTGGACATGACGAACCTCCGCGCCGAACGAGAGCGGGCCGGGCTCACGCAGGCACGCCTGGCGGAGCTCGCCGGCATCGCGCCGTCCAACCTGTCTGCGTACGAGTCCGGCAAACGGCCGGTGTCCCCGGCGATGATCGAGCGCATTCGCGGCGCGATGGTCCGACCGTCCGACCGGCTTCGCGAGAAGCGAGACGAGGTGCTGACGATCATCAGCCGCAACGGCGGCGTGAACCCGCGGGTGTTCGGCTCGGTGGCGCGCGGCGACGACACCCCCGCGAGCGACATCGACCTCCTCGTCGACGTCGACCCTCGGAACGCCTGGCGCTTCGTGTCCACCCCGCGGGAGTTGTCCGAGCTGCTCGGCGTCCACGTCGACGTCGTCACCGAGCGCGGCCTGCGCGCCAAGCACCAGGACGTCCTCGCCGAGGCCGTCCCCCTGTGAACGCCCGCACACGACGGTGGCTGGGCGACCTCGTCGACCATGCCGCCACGGTGGAGCGCCTGGTCGACCGCGGCAAGGACGCCTACGACGCCGACGAGATGCTGCGCTACGCCGCCGAGGACCTCCTCATCCGGCTCGGCGAGTGCGTGAGCCGCATCGACCGCGACGACCGCGCGTTCGTCGACGCCCACCCCGACCTCGAGCTGCGCCGGATCAAGGACGCGCGCAACGTCATCGCGCACGGGTACGACGTCGTCGACACCGAGCTGCTGTGGGCGATCCTGTCCGTCAACATCCCGGAGGTCGCGCGACGCGTGGCCGACCTCCTCGCCCAAGAGCCCAGCCGCTGACCCACGCCCCGTGGCGCGGCGGGGACGGTCACACCGCGACGACCCGCCCGCCGCGCTCGGCGAGCACGCCCTCGCGGACGGCGGCGGCGAGAACCCCCTCCAGCCGGTCGCGCACCTGCGCACCGAGGCGGACGACGCCGAACGTGCGCGCGGTCTCGCGCAACGCGTCGGCGGCGGACACGCCGTGCGCGGCCCGCACCACCGCGACCATCGCGTTCCGCAGCTCCGGGTAGGGGACGTCGGCGATGTCGCGCTTCGCGCCCTGCTCCGGCGCGCGGACCATGTCATAGGCGGCCGGATCCACGCCGTCGGGCCAGACCACGACGTCCCCGTTGGCGGCCTCGCGCGCCAGCCCGCGCGGCACCAGCCCGACGAGCTGCACGCGCCGCGACTCCCGCAGCCGGGTCAGCCCGAACCGCGCCGCGACGACCCGCGCGAGCCGGTCCGCCAGGACCGGCCCCTCGACCCGCACGACGTCGGCGATCTCCGCCCGGACCCGGGCGCGGGCTCGGGCGCCGTCGTCGTCCAGCAGCAGGGCGTCGTGCCGCGCCTTCGCGTCTGCGGGGCGGAACGTGGCCGACGGTGTCGCTGACGGCCCCTCGGACGGCGCAGCGACCGGCCTCGCGACCGGCGTGGCGACCGGCGCCGTGGGCACCGACCGCACGGGCACCGGCTCTCTCGCACTCCCCGCAGGAGCGACGAGCGCAGGATCGGCAGACGCGGGATCGACGAGCGCGGGGGGAACGGCCGCGGTGGCGGCGGGCGGCGAGGCCCCGGCCGGCGGTCCGACAGGCGGCGCGAGATGCGCGCCGTGGGCGTGCACGCCACTGGCCCCGGGGCGCGTCGGTTCCTGCCCGGCGGGCGGCGCCCCGGCGGCCGCGGCGACGACGGCGGCGACCACCGGTTCGCGGTCGCGCGCCCACGTGGGCAGCCAGATCCGCTCCACGCGCGACCAGCCCATGCGGCCGGTGAGCACGGCGGTCGGCAGGCCCTCCCGGTCCCCGACGCTGCTCCGGGCCGCCCACACGGGCCCGTCGAGCATGACCGCCACCCAGGCCAGCCCCGGCTCGGCGCGCACCGCGAGGTCGACGGTGAAGTCGGACAGCCCGACGCCGGTGCGCACCTCGAGCCCGGCGGCGCGGAGCGTGGCGGCGACGTCGTCGAGGTGGCGGTCCCGGGCGCCGGCGCGCCGCAGGCCGGCCGACTCGACGCCGTCGCGCGCGGCGAGGAGGTAGTCCTTGAGGTCCGCGAGGCCGGTGGAGGTCGACGCCGTGAGGTCGAGCTGGTGCGGCTCGAACGAGCAGAACACGACGACCTTCTCCTTGGCGCGCGTGACCGCGACGTTGAGCCGCCGCTCGCCGCCGGCCCGGCTGAGCGGCCCCCAGTTGAGCGGCACCTGGCCGCGCGCGTCGGCGGCGAACGCGAGGGTGAACAGCACGACGTCCCGCTCGTCGCCCTGCACGTTCTCGAGGTTCTTGACGAACAGCGGCTCCTCCTCGCGGGTGAGGGCGGCCTCGACCAGCGGGTCGGTGGTGCGCACGTCCTCGAGCAGGTTGAGGATCAGCTCGCGCTGCTGCGTGTTGAACGTGACGACCCCGAGGCTGCGGTCGTGGTCGGCGGCGAGGAGGTCGTGCACCTCGGCGACGACGGCGGACGCCTCGGCCCGGTTGACCCGGGCCGCCCCACGACCGCCGCCCTCCCACACACCGTCGACGCGGCGCAGCGCGAGGGCGGGGACACGGTCCGGACGGGGCGGCGGCGCCGGGAAGCTGGAGAGCCGGCCCTCGTAGTAGTGGCTGTTGGAGAACGCGATTAGCGCCTCGTCCCGGGAGCGGTAGTGCCAGCTGAGCAGCAGGCGCGGCAGTCGCGACTCCACTCCCTCGGACAGGATCGACTCGAGGTCGGTCGGCACGGGCAGTCCGTCGTCCGACGGGAGGTCGTCGTCATCGTCCGGGGCGGCGGGGCCGAACATCGACGTGGGCGGCATCTGCTTGGAGTCGCCGACGATGACGACGGACCGTCCGCGGCCCATCGCCCCGATCGCCTCCGGGACGCGGATCTGGGACGCCTCGTCGAAGACGACGACGTCGAAGTCGATCGCGTCGGCGGGCAGGAACCGGGCCACCGAGGTGGGGCTCATGAGGAAGCAGGGCGTGATCTCGGTGATCAGGGAGCCGTACCGGTGCATCAACTGGCGCACCGTGAGCCCGCCACGGCGCCGACCGAGCTGTTGCCGCAGCTCGGCGACCGAGCCGACCCGCGCGTTCGGGTCGAACGTGCGGGCGCGCACGATCCGGGCCGACAGCTCGGCCGCCATCCGCTCCCGGACGTCGTCGCCCGTCGCCAGGAAGCGGTCCACGAGCCGGTCGCGTTCGGCGTCGTCGAACCCTGACAGTCCGGTGGAGTCGAACCGTTCGTCGAGGACGGCGTGCGCCACGCCGAGGCGCACCTGGTTCTCGACGTCGGGCCCGCGCAGCGCCCCGCCGCGCACGTGGTCGGTGAGGCTCACGCCGAGGCCCTCGAGCCGAGCGAGCGCGGAACGCACCCGGACCCAGCGCTGCAGCGCGATGAACGCGCCGCCCGCGGCGTCGGCGGTCCAGCGCGGCAGGTCCTGCGCCATCGCCTCGCCGCGCGGGCGGCCCGCGAACCAGCGGGCGAGGTCGTCGGGGGCGGCACCGAGGACGCCGACGAACGTCGCCCACGCCGCGCCCAGCCGGCGCACGGCCGCCCCGTCGGGGACTCCCCCGGCCGCGGCGTCGCGCAGCAGCTCGCCCGTGGCGGCGTCGGCGGCGTCGCGCGCGGCGGTGGGGTCCCCACCCGCCGCGCCGAGCATGGCGCGCAGGTGCGCCGCGACCTCCAGCCCGTACAGCACCCGGAGCAGGGCCGCGGCCTGCGCGTCGTCGAGCGGGTTCCACGCGGGCGGGACGCCCGTGCCGGGCACCGCCGCGGCGCGCTGCGCGATGTCCCGGACCTCGGAGCGCAGCGCCGCCAGGTCCTGCAGGATGGCGGTGAGCTCCTTGACCGGGAACGGCGGCGCGGACCGCACATCGACTCCCGGCGGGAGCACCGCCGTGAGCCCCCCGAGGACGGCGAGGCGCCGCTTCTTGCGGCCGAACAGACGCCCGTCGGCCTCCCGCGCGAGGGCGAGCGCGCCGTCCAGGTCGGCGGCCAGGACTCCGGGCAGGAACCCCCGCAGCCGGGGCGTCTGCGCGGCGCGGAACGCCTCGACGTCGGCCCGCAGCCGTGCCGCCTGCTCCCGCCACGCCGGCGTCACGAGCCGCGCGGCCTCCGCAGTGGCGCGGCCCGTGCCCTGCCGGGCAGTGTCGAGCCACGCGGCGACGGCGTCGATCTCGGGTGCGGTCGCGGCGTGCATCGTGATGGCGCGGACCCGAGGGTCCGCGACGGCGTCGTCGGCCGCCGTGAGCTCGGCGAGCGCGCGCCCGACGGCGGCTCGGTCGAGCGCACCGGGCCCGGGCGGACCGGCGAGCCGCCAGGGCGCGCGGTCGGGGACCACACCCAGGTCGAGGAGGGCCGTGCCGAGGTCGCGCGCGCCGTCGTACACGTCCGCGAGCGCCACCTGCCCCATGACGACGGACTGCGGCACGTCGACCTCGCGTGCGGCGGTGCCGGCGGTGGCCTCCTCGTGCTCGAGGAGGATCTGGCGGGCCTGCCACGCCGACATGTCGACGGGACCCACCTCGTGCAGCTGGCCCGGGTAGCGGGCGAGGGACTCCGTGAGGGTGCGGTAGCTCGCGCGCAGCGCATCCCAGGTGGGCGACCCGGCGGACTGCAGGTCGAGGGCCGCGCCGATCCGCTGGCGCACCGCCGTGACGGTCTGGTTCCTCCCGTGCAGGTCGAGGCTGAGCTCGCCGAGCCCGACGCCGTCGAGCCGCTTCTTCACCACTTCGAGCGCCGCCTGCTTCTCGGCGACGAAGAGCACCTTCTTGCCCTCGGCCAGGCAGTGGGCGATCAGGTTGGTGATGGTCTGCGACTTCCCGGTGCCGGGAGGGCCCTCGAGGATGAACGACTTGCCCGCGGCGGCCCAGCGCACGGCCTCGATCTGGGACCCGTCGGCGGGGATCGGCAGGTAGGTGCTGGCCTCGGTGGACGGCTCGGCCTCGGGCGGCTCGATGCCGTCGACGTACGGCCGGCCGGGGGTGTGCACCAGGTGCTCGACGGCGGGGCGCGTGACGAAGCGGGACCAGTTCTGCCGCAGGTCGCGCCACATCTCCAGGGTGGAGAACTGCAGCAGCGCGAGCCGCGCCGTCTCCTCGACGTGGAAGGTGGTCGCCTTCGCGCGCAGCAGGGTGGTGCGCACGGACGCGAGCGCGCCGGCGACGTCGATGCCGGACTCGTCCTCGCCCGGGTCGGTCAGCTCGGGGAGCTCGAGCCCCCACGCGACGCGCAGCTTCTCCACGAGGCAGTAGTTGGGCTCCATCGTGCGGGTGTCGTCGCGCTCGAGGGAGAAGGACGTGCCACCCCGGCCGCCGACGAGGCGGACGGGCAGCAGGAACAGGGGCGCGCGGCCCTCCTTGCCGTTCGGCTCCTGCCACTCCAGGGTGCCGAGGGTGAGGTAGAGGGTGTCGGTGCCGGTCTCCTCGAGGCTCGCGCGCGCCTTGCGCTGGAGCGTGCGCAGCCGGTTCGTGTACTGCTTCTGCCCGATCGCGACGAACAGCGTGCGTTCCTCGTCGAGGATGCGCAGCAGCGCCCTGGGGTCGACGTCGGCGGCGGTGCGGGCGCCCTGGGCGCGGTGGATCTCGGCGAGCTCGTCGTGCGGAGCGAGGGTGAGGTCCTGGTCGGCAGACACGGTGTCCTCGAGCCGGGCCAGCCCGCCAGCGGGCACGTGCACGGGCAGGCTGGAGGCATCCTTGAGCTTGAGGAGCGGGTTCACGTACGTCATGTCGAGCAGCGACCGCTGCCAGCGCTCCACGCGCGGCGGCACGGGCGTGCCGGTGGCGTGGTCCGGGTGCGCCGCCGTCGCGGGGACGCGGCGCAGCGGCGCGGCCACCGTCTCCCTGACCACCTCGACGATCCGCACGCCGCCCTCAGTGCGGATCGCGGGCAGCGGCCGCACATACCGGTGCGCGGCGTGCACGTCGAACAGGTGGGACACCTGGTCGAGGTCCGCCCGCCACCAGTGCCGTACGGCGCCGCGCGCCTCGTCGAAGCCGCGGGGCGCCTCGGAGGCGCACACCGCCGTCGTCTCGACGGCGTCGAACAGGTCGGAGTCCGCCACCGTGACGATCGCGGCCGGCTCCGTCACCGTGACCGACGGCAGCTCGCTCTCCTCCGTGAGGTAGCCGGTGAACGCGTGGCCGTCGACGACGACGAGCACCGGGTGCAACCCCGCCTGCTCCAGCGCGGCCGCGTACGTGCAGGCCAGGTCGAGGCAGGTGCCGCGCCGCTCCTCGAGGACGGCGGCGTGCGTGCGGATGCGCTGCCCGGTGCCCTCGAACGACGACGGCGCCTCCACGTACGTGATGCGGCGAGCGGCGAGCGCGTCGTAGACGGCCTCGGCGATCTGGTGCACCCGGTCGGCGCCCGACTGGTAGCCCTCGAGCGAAGGCGACCCCGTGCGCGCCGCGAGCAACTCGCTCGCCTCGCCGAGCAGCGTGACGACGGCGGGGTCGTTGGGGCGCACGAACGCCGCCAGGCTCTCCGGGATGCTGACGGCCCACCATTCGTCGGCGGTGAGCAGGCGCACGTCGGCGGAGTCGCGGACCGGCACGGTGCCCGGGGTCGCGACCGTGAGGTGCAGGCCAACCGTCACCGCCTCGTCGAGCGCGACGAACGGCTCGGGGCTCAGCCGCCACGCCCGCTGCTGGGCGGGGACGTCGACCCGCGCGCCGGGCGCCACCGCGCCGACGTCGATGACCAGCGGGGCCGCCACCGCGAGGTCGCCGAGCGGGGCCACCGGGTCGATCGTCAGCGTGAGGACGACGCCGGGCACCGCCGTCGTGCCCCGGTGCGTCACGGTGACGCCCGCGACCACCGACACGCGGTTGTGCACCAGGGCGTAGTTGACCGCCTCGCGGAACTGCACCACGACGTCGAGGTCTCCCACCCGCGCGGTCAGCACGCGGATGCCCCGCGGCGGCGGCGTCTCGAGCGGCACCCGGACCGCGGGTGCCGGGGACGGGACCGCGGCGTCGGCCGCGGGGACGACGTCGTCCGCGGGGGCGGCCGCGGGCGGCGCGGCGGCGGCGTCCGGGGAGTTGACGGGCGGAGCGACGGGCGAGGTGTCGGGCGCGGCGCCGAGCGCGGCGAGCGCGGTGACCTGCTCGACGACGTCGTCCAGGCCGAGCGACTCCGCGAGGAGCGCCGTCGTGTCGAGGGCGCGATCCACCTGCGCGCCGGTCACGGTGGTGGAGTGGGCGGCCCGGTTGGACGCCTGGATGAGCTCGTCGATCCAGGCGCGCTGCGACGCGTCGACCTCGGTGAAGACGCCGCGCTCGTACCGCAGCACGCGCAGCAGCAGCCGCGGGTCGCCCGCGTCCGCGCGGTACGGGCGGCCCAGGCGCGCCGACTCCTTCGCCTCGTACAGCTCCACCCACGGGCGGCCGTGCGCCGCCGCCGACATCCGCTCGTCGACCACCGGTCGCAGCGCCCGCCCCAGGGCGTCCAGCCCGCGGACCTGCCGCTCCTTGTCGGTGGGTCCGTCCTTGCTTGCGTCCGTACGCGCGCCCGTCGCCGTGTCGACCTGTCCCATGCTGCGTTCTCCTCGTGCCGTCGGCACCGGTCCGGGTGCCACGCCCACCCCATCACCCGTGCTCCGGCGAAGCATCCCAGAGGGCAGTGACAGCACGGGGCGTGACACCGGGTGAATCTGAGGAATGTCGACGCTCCGACGTTCACATCCGACATGCTCGTGTCGGCGCCTCGTGGTGAACTGCCCGCAGGTCGACGCGGACACGGAGGATGCATTGCTGAGCTACCGCTCCTACTTCACGGTCGACGGGCAGGATGTCCTGGACGCGACGCGGTCCCAGCTCTTCGCATGGCTGAAGAGCAAGAAGTACGACGCCGATCAGGTCCTGCCCGGGACGGTGTCGACCATCGGTGCGGGCGTCGAGGCCGTGCTCACCGAGATCACTGAGCAAGACGGCTCACAGTCCACTCTCTTCCAACTTCGTGAGAAGAACGGGAGTGGAGGCACCTGGCTCACCCAGGTGATCGCGCACCAACCCGGGTCGCGCAAGCACGCCGCCTGGCTCTGGGTCGACATCGACAGCCCTGACGGCAGGAACGCCAAGGTTCCACGCCTGGCGCGCGATCTGCTGGGGGTGCTGGAAGCACGCGACGGCGGTGCGCGGCTCTCGCCCCGCGCCCACACGATCGGAGCCGATGACGTCCCGGCTCTCGTCGCGGCGATCGAGGACGACGACCGCCGCGGACCGGTGTTCGTGGCCGGCAGTGACGAGAGCCTGCCCCTGCAACCGTGGCATCGACTGGCGAGCGATCTACTCAAGGAAACCACGGGCATCGCGGCCGGCTACCTTCTCGATCCAGAGGCGACCGCTGAGTTCTCTCGTCGGGTCGGTGAGACCCACGCCGTACACCCGGGCACCCTTCGGACCTTCGCCAGGGGAGTGGACTTCGGCGATGAGATCGATGCCCGCCGGCACAGGACGCTGACGACCTCTCGCATCGTCAACGACGCGGGCCCTCGCGTCGTGCGCATCCTCGGGCAGCGCGCGCGGGACGTCACCTTGGCGCAACCACTTCCCACGCAGGCGCTGCGGGTCGAGGAGCGTCTCCTGCACCAGGCCGAGGACGACTTCCTGGAGCAGGCCAGGGTCCGTCGTGAGCGCCCGAAGCGGGCCGTGGCACCCGCCGGACCGGCCGTCGACGAAGTACCCACGCGGACACCCTCTGCAGACATGCTCCGGGCGGAGCTCCCGGTAGACGTTGAGCCGTCCACCGCGCCGGCGGCCCCGTCCGAGGTCCAGGACGCCGGGGTCGCCGCCGCGCTTTCCGTCGTGCTCGAGGAAGTCTTCGGGTCCACGTCGATCACGGTGGACGCGGTGCTCGACCTCGGAAGGGCCGCCCAGGAGGTCGCCTCACTGCGTGAGCTTCGGCAGCGGATGCGGGCCGAGAGCGACGCCCTCCAAGCGCGGATCTCCGAGCTGCGAGATGAGGTTCGCGAGTCCGGGCGACGGCTCGAGGACGAGCAGGCAGAGCATGCGGCCACCACGGAGGCGCTCGACGAGTCGCTGGCGCTCGTGCAGGCGCTACGTGTGCGGATGCAGGCACACGACCAGGCGAAGGAGGCATGGGAGCCACTTCGGGTCGAGGAGAAGCCGGAGACGGCGCCCGATTCGTTCGTCGACCTGCTGGACATGATCGACGGCCTCAGCCATGTCTGCTGGACCGGTGATGGCGACACCGCGGCGGGCCTGGACACCCAGGACCCCCTGGGCCGGTGGGCGAAGCAGGCGTGGAAGGCCCTGCAGGCCCTCGACGGCTACGTAGCCTGGCGGCTTGATGGGAACGGTGGCTCGGTCGACCACTACCTGCGGAACACCCCACAGGGAGCACCCGGATTCCCTGCCGGGCGTCATGCGCCGGACGAAACCGACAGCGTGCGGTCGACCGCCAAGTACTCGGAACCCCGAACGTTGCCAGTTCCCGCGACGATCAGCCCGGGGCGCAAGGTGTTCATGGGCGCCCACTTCCGCATCGCCCAATCGGGGATGACGTCGCCGCGACTGCATTACCACGACGCGATCGCTGTGGACGAGAAGATCTACGTCGGGTACCTCGGCCCGCATCTCCCCAGCCGGCGGACGAACTGACGACCGGCGCGCGGGTGATTTCTGGGCGAGTGCCCCGACGAACTCTTGCGGCCCCGTCTCGCCGGTGGTGAGCTCCTCCGGTGGAGTCTGCGGTGGAGGCGGCGCTGCGCAAGCAGATCATGGCGTGGGTCGGCGAGCGGGCGGAGGCCAACGGCGGCTTCCTGCGCCGCGAGGAGCTGCTGCGCGACTTCCATGTCGACGGCGAGAGGCTGCCCGTCATCGACTACTCGCGGGGCATCCGCAACCCGGCGTCGTTCGCCTCGACGCTCTCGATCGTGAGCGCCGCGAACGGGCCCTACGACGACACGGAGTCGGACGACGGCCTGCTGCACTACGCCTACCGCAAGGGCGACCCGTGGTCCGGCGACAACTCCAAGCTGCGCCATGCCATGGAGACGGGGATGCCGCTGATCCTCTTCCGCAAGGAGATGCCGAACATCTACACGCCGGTCTTCCCGGTGTACGTGGTGGACGACGAACCACAGAACCGGCAGTTCCTCATCGCGCTCGACGAGTCGTTCACCTTCCTGCGCGACCCGCGCCACCTCACCCAGCCGCAGCGCGAGTACGCCCTCCGCCTCGCGAAGCAGCGCCTGCACCAGCCGGCGTTCCGCACCCGCGTGCTCGTCGCGTACGACACCCGTTGCGCGATCTGCGAGCTCAAGCACGGCGCACTGCTCGACGCCGCGCACATCGTCCCGGACGGGCACGAGCTCGGCGCACCGACGGTGACCAACGGCCTCGCGCTCTGCAAGATCCACCACGCCGCGTACGACCAGAACATGCTGGGCGTGACGCCGGACTACGAGGTGCGCATCGCGTTCCGACTGCTGGAGGAGATCGACGGGCCGATGCTCAAGCACGGGCTGCAGGAGATGCACGGGCGCCAGCTGTCCCTGCCGCGGCGGCACCCCGACCGGCCCGACCGCGACCACCTGGCGTGGCGCTACGAGAGGTTCGGCGCCGCAGGCGAAGCGGCGTCGTCGAGGTAGCGCACGATCCGCACCACGGCGTCGCGCCCGGCGCGGTTGGCGCCGACGGTGGACGCGGACGGCCCGTAGCCGATGAGGTGCACGCGCGGTTCGCCGTCCACCTGCGTGCCGTCCATGCGGATGCCGCCGCCGGCGGTGCGCAGGTGCAGCGGGCGCAGGTGGTCGAGGGCGGCGCGGAAGCCGGTGTTCCAGAAGATGACGTCGACGGGGAGCAGCTCGCCGTCGGGCAGGACGACGCCGTCGGGCGCGATGCGCGTGAACATCGGCCGGCGGTGCAGCACGCCGCGCGCCTCGGCGGCGAGCAGCGTGGGCGTCTTGATGAGGCCGGTGACGGACACGACGCTCAGGGGCGGCAGCCCCTCGCGCACGCGGTCGGCGACCATCGCCACGGCGCGCGAGCCGTCCTCGGGCTCGAAGGAGTCGCGCCACACGGGCTCGCGCCGCGTGAACCAGAAGGTCTGCGCGACGTGCGAGACCTCCTCGAGCAGCTGGACGGCAGAGATCCCGCCTCCGACGACGGCGACGCGCTGCCCGGCGAAGTCCTCCGCGCGGACGTAGTCGGCGGTGTGGAGCTGGCGGCCGCGGAACGTCTCCTGCCCGGGGTAGGCGGGCCAGAATGGCTTGGACCACGTGCCCGTCGCGTTGATGAGCGCCCGCGCGACGACGGTGCCGCCCCGACCGCCGCCCTCCCGTCCGTCATCCCAGCGGACGAGCAGGCCGCCGTCGCCCGCCTCCTCGACGCGGCGCACGCGCACCGGCCGCACGACGGGCAGGTCGAGCTCGCGCTCGTAGTCCCCGAAGTAGGCGGGCAGCACGTCCACGCTCGCCGCCTCGGGCTCGACGTCGGGCTGCTCGATGCCGGGCAGGTCGTGGATGCCGTTCACCGTGCTCATCCGCAGCGACCGCCACCGGTGCCGCCACGCCCCGCCGGGCCCGTCCTCGGCGTCGAGCACCAGGAAGGTACGCACCCCGGGCGCCGGCGCGTCGGCGGGGACGAACCCGCGCCGCCGCAGGTGGTAGGCGGCGGACAGGCCCGCCTGACCCGCGCCGACCACGACGGCGTCGGCTGCACCCGGCATCGCCTCGATCGTCGTCATGCCTGCGGCAACGCCGCGGGCGACGGCGGGCTTCCGGCGTGGGCGTGTGGCGTCGCGCACCCGTGGGCCGATGTCCGTCCAGAACCGTGTCCGCGGCGGGGACTAGCGTCGCGACCCATGACCTACGCGAACGTTGGGACGCTCGGCACGGCCCCCGGGAGGCGCGACGAGCTGGTCGCGCACCTCACGCAGCGCAGCGCGGAGCTCGCGGACGCGGGCTGCCTGCTCTACGAGGTCGGGGTGCGTGACGACCAGCCGGACACCGTGTTCGTCGCCGAGCTGTGGACGTCGGCGGAGGCGCACCGCGCGTCGCTGCAGCTGCCGCAGGTGCAGGCGTCGATCGCGGCGGCGCGCCCGCTGCTCTCCGGCGAGTTCGGGGGCTTCGACTTCACCGTCGTCGGCTCGCCGCTGCGGGGCTGACGTGGGGCGCACGGCCGTCGTCGTCGGTGGCGGGATCGGCGGGCTCGCGTCGGGCGTGGCGCTGGCGCGCGGCGGATGGGACGTGACCGTCGTGGAGCGCGCGACGTCGCTGGACCCCGTGGGCGCGGGGATCGTCGTCGCGCCCAACGCGGTGCGGTCCCTGGACGCGCTGGGCGTCGGGGACGCGACGCGCGACCTGGCCGCGCTGCAGGGAGAGTTCGGCCTGCGGCGGCCCGACGGACGCTGGCTCATGCGCGGCCGGGCGGAGGCCCCGACGTCGCTGTTCGGCGACCGCACCCTCATGCTGCACCGGGCCCAGGTGGTCGGGCTGCTCGCGGACGCCCTCCCCGCGGGCGCGCTGCGGCTCGGCACGAGCGCCGAGGTCGTCGACCCGGGCACGACGTCGCGGCCCGCGCGGGTCGCACTGTCCGGCCCCGCTGGAGCGTTGGACGTCGACGCCGACCTCGTCGTCGCCGCCGACGGCATCGGCTCGGCGACGCGGACGCGCTGGTGGGCGAGCGCCCCGGCACCCGTGTCGGGCGGGTCGACGGCGTGGCGGTTCGTCACGCCGCCGCTGCCCGGCGTGGTCGGGTCGGAGGTCTGGGGCCGCGGGATCGTCGCGGGCGTCATGCCGCTGGCCGACGGCCGGGTCTACGTGTACGTGTCGGTGGCGGACGCCGTCGGCGTCCCCCGCGACCTGGGCGAGCTGCGCGACCGCCTGGCCGGCTGGCACGAGCCGATCCCCGCGCTCCTGGCGTCCGTCGACGACGCCTCCGTGCTGCGGCACGAGCTGCGCCACCTGCCCGAGCCGCCCGCGTCGCTCACGACCGGCCGGGTCGCGCTCGTCGGCGACGCCGCCCACGCCATGCTGCCCAACCTCGGTCAGGGCGGCTGCCAGGCGCTCGAGGACGCCGTCGTGCTGGGGGTGCGGGTCCGGTCGGAGGAGGACGACGTCGCGACGGCTCTGCAGCGTTGGTCCGCGGAGCGGCGGCCCCGCGTCCGGCAGGTGATGCGGATGTCGGCGCGCATGGCCGCCCCCACCCTGTGGACCTCGCCGGTGGGGACCGCCGTCCGCGACGCCGGGATCCGCGCCTTGGGCCGCTGGACGGAGTCGCTGAGCGCCCGAGCCCTGCGCCCGGTGATGAGCTGGCGCCCGCCCGAGGCGTGACGCTGCCCGCCACCTGCGGCGACGGAGTTATCCACAGACACCCGGGCAACCATCTGTCGTCTTGCCCTACAGTGACGCGCGACGTCACCGCCGACAGGGAGCCCCCATGACCCGCAACCGGGCCATCCTCGCCGCCACCTCCATCGCCGCGGCCGCCGCGCTCCTCGTCGCCGGCTGCGACTCGGACCAGCCCGCCGACCCGTCGCCCGAACCCACGCAGACGAGCGCCAGCCCGGAGACGCCCGCGTCCCCCACGCCCAGCCCGACGCCGACCGTCAAGGCCCCCGAACGCCCCAAGGCGATGGACGACGACGGCCCCGCCGGCGCCGAAGCTGCGGCGGTGTACTTCCTCGAGCTCGACGACTACATCATGAAGACCGGCGACACCGCCGAGTGGGAGGCGATGTCACTCAAGAGCTGCGATCGCTGCTCGGCCCGACTCGAGCAGGCTCAAGGCATCGCAAATCGCGGAGAAGCATGGAAGGGCGGCGAGATTCGAGCCCAAGTCCTTCACACATACGAGCAGGACCTTGCCACGGGAGTGTGGCCCGTCGACGTCGAAGTCAAGGTCGCGCCGGTCGAACTCACCGACAAGGACGGCAAGGTCGTCTTCAGCGAAGGTGCAAACCGAGCGAAGTCGCGCATCGAGATGACACGACAGGACAACCGATGGGTCGTTCTCGGTGTCGGCGACATCCCCGGGTCCTGACGTGTTCCCGTCGGCCGCGGTCGCGGCGTTCGCCATCGCACTGACAACCGTCACACCGACGACAGAGACCGATCCGCCTCTCCCGCCTCCGGAGATCCACGGCTTCAATAGCGACGAGTCCGACACGATGGGCGCGGCCGCCGTCGGCAATGGGTTGCGGCACCCCACGAACGGCAAGCATGAAGCCGATGCCGACGCTCCACGGGACAAGTACATCCGCGCAGACGAGACGACCTGCTTCCTCATCGCGAACACGGAGTACGTCCACGACGTCACGCACACCCCCGGCGCGTGCCCGGCGAACCGCAGAGCCATCCGGCAGGAACTCGACTGCCCGCCCGACACATTCCCCCTCGCCCCGCTGTGGGTGCAACGCGTCCGGAACGACGGCACCTACGACAAGCCCGAGAAGATCGACGACGGCCAATGCATCACCCCCGCCGACATCGCCGCCGCCGCCCGCCGCGAGTTCCGCACCATGAAGATCCCCACCCCGAAGGCCACGCTCCAGGGCAACCCACCCATGGTCGTCAACGTGCACTACCCCGCCTACACCAGCGCGGCACCCCAGGAAAGCCAGGTCACCCTGCTCACGGTCCCCGTGATCATCCGCGCCGAGCCCACGGAGTTCACCTGGGACTTCGACGACCCCCACTCCGCCGACGGCACCACCCTGGTCACCACCGACCCCGGACACCCCTGGCACACCGGCGACCCGCTACCGGACACCTCCTGGGTCGGCCACACCTACACCCGCCTCGGCACCCCCGGCACCGACCCCGGCACCCACGAGGACGAACACGGCAACGCCTACCGCACCGACGTCACCGTCACCCTCACCACCACCTGGCAAGGCGGCTTCCGCGTCCAAGGCTCCAGCACCTGGACCGACATCCCCGACACCCTCACCACCACCAGCACCACCACCCCCACCACCGTCACCGAAGCCCGCACCCGCCTCGTGTGCGACGACCTCGACGGCCACAGCACCTGCTGACCCCCAAGACCACAGCGACGTAGTACCCGGCGACGGTTCCGTCGCCGGAACCGTCACCAGGTACTACGTCACCGGGCCGACGCGACAGCCGGCAGGGTCAGCCGCCGATCTTCAGCTGCCGCCGCTGCTCGGCGTAGAGGTCGGTGACCGCGGGCGCCTCGCCGTGCTGCAGGAGCAGGGACTCGAGGTCGCCGGAGAAGTCGCGCGCGAGCCCGCTGCCCGTGCCCTGCACGCCCTGGATGCCGAGGCTGATGCTGCGCGGCGCGACGTCGGCGATCGCGACGGCGTACGACCGGTCGTTGCCGATCCGCACGTTCCAGTGTGCGAACCGCGCGCCGAAGAGCGGCCCGGACGCCTGCGAACCGCCGACGGCGTTGGTGTTCACGAGCGAGATGTCGGTGCGGACGTTCTCGTACGGCAGGGCGCGGTGGGTGTCGAAGGTGCCCTGCGCCATCGTGCCGCGCCGGTACACGTTGCCGGACGAGAGCCCCTCGACGTTGAGCCCGTGGTGCTGGGAGCCGGACGGCAGCGGCACGGTGAACTTCTCGATCTCGAAGTCCTCCACCAGGTTGTCGTGCGACTGCATCCGGCAGGCGACGTCGTGGTGCGTGGTCCGACCTGCCACGACGGCACCCGTGACGGTGTTCGACTTCGCGCCGGTGAACCCGAAGCCGAGGTCGCAGTTCTCCACGCGGACGTCGCGGGCCCAGCAGTCGTGCACCGCCTGGAAGCACACGCCGTTCGAGCCGGGGTGCTGGTTGTGCGGCGTCATGGGCAGCAGCTCGTTGCGGATGGTGAGCGCCTCGACGCCGGAGTCGTGCACGGTGGGCCCGAGCGCGCGGATCCGCGCGGGCCACTCCGGCCGCAGGTCGTACCGCAGCGGTTGCGCGAGCTGCACGAGGCGCGGCCCCAGCACCGCCTCGACCCGCACCGGCCAGGACGGGACCGCGTACTGCACGTACTGCCCGCCCGAGCCGGCGGTCAGCTGGGGCGCCTTCGTGGCCCAGTCGTACACCTGGGCGCCGGGACCGTCTCCGGCGAGGTGCTGCAGGAAGTGGGCGTCGGGCCGGTTCTCCACCTCGAGCAGCACCATGTCCCCGGCACGCAGACCGCCCGTGTCGGAGACGAGCAGCGTCCGCTGGCCGCGCGCGGCCGACGCCACGGTGGCGAGCGTCTCGCCCGGCAGCCAGCCCTCCTGCCCTGCGTAGTCGTCGGCCTCGGACTGCGCCTTGCGCTCGGGCGCCACGAACCACACCTGCCCGCCGGTCCACGACCAGCGGCTGTTGCCGTTCGACTGTCGCGCGCGCCGGTAGCCGTCGTCGAGCGGGCGGGAGAAGTGGAGCACAGTGTCCGCGGGGCCGTCCCCGCGCAGCACCACGCCGGACCAGTGCATGAAGACGGGCGCGGCGAGCAGGTACGTCCCCGCGGGGACGAGGACGGTGCCGCCGCCGCGCTCGTGGGCCGCGCGGAGCGCGGCCTCGAAGGCCGGCGCGCAGTCGGTGACGCCGTCGGCCACCGCGCCGAAGTCAGTCACCTTGGCGACGACGGGCAGCGGGCGCGGGCGCGCGCCGAGCCGATACCCGGCCTGCGCGACGAACGGCACGAGCGGGTGCGCCCCCGGCGCGGCGGCCCACTCGGCGACGAGCCGGGTGGAGTCGTCGACGACGGCCGCGTCGGCGCCGGTCGGCATGGCGTCGGACACGGCGGTCGCCGGCACGGGGGCGGCCGTGGCGACCGCTGCGGGTGACGCGATCGCCCCGGCGCCGGCGGCGGCCACGCCGCCGAGGAAGAGCCGCCGGCTCAGAGGGGAGTGGTTCGCGGAGTTCTGACCTGGTTCTCGTCGCACGTCGTGACCTCTTCGTCGTCGTCGTGATGGATGGTCCGGGGCAGCGCCACGCTCTGCAATCGATTGCAGGCCGAGGCGACAGCACGATCATGGCGAAGGCCGCAGCGCCGGGCAAGGGGTCCGCGTCGGCGCCGTCCGCCGTCGGCGAACCCGGAAATTGAGTCGGAGGCGCTCAAGTTGAACCGGTCAGCAGCAACCCACCTGGAGGAGGACAGCATGACCACCACCCTGACCCGCACCCCGTTCGCCGACGCGTGGCTCCGCGACCTGTGGACCCCGCGCGCCACCGACCTCGCCCGGACCGAGCGGCCCGTGCCCGCGGCCGACGTGTACCGCGACGGCGAGGACCTCGTCGCCCGCCTCGACCTGCCGGGCGTCGACCCGGCCGAGGACGTCACCGTCGAGGTCGAGGGGCGCAAGCTCGTCGTGCGCGGCGAGCGCAAGGACCAGCGCTCGGAGGAGTCCGAGGGCCGCCGCATCTCGGAGGTCCGGTTCGGCGAGTTCCGCCGCGTCGTGACCCTGCCGAAGGCCGTGGACGGCGACGCCGTCCGCGCGTCCTACGACGCGGGCGTCCTGACGGTCACCGTCGCCGGCGTCTTCGCCGGCACGACGCCGCAGCGCATCGAGGTCACCACCGCCTGACCCGCTCAGGCATCACCCGACGGCGTCCGGTCGCACCCGCGACCGGACGCCGTCGCGCGTCCCGCCCTCGCACCCTCGGAGCAGTCACACCTCCACCCCTCGCCTCGTCGTCACCGTGAGGAACGGATGAGGAACGACGACCGAGGAGACGAGATGTCGCACAGGACGCAGATCGTGGTGGTGGGCGGCGGGTACGCCGGCGTGACGGCGGCCAACCGCCTGACGAAGCGCGACGACGTGACGGTGACGCTGGTCAACCGACGCCCGCAGTTCGTGGAGCGGATCCGCCTGCACCAGCGGGCCGCGGGCACCCACGGCGCCGTCGTGGACTACGCGGACGTGCTGGCGGGCGGGGTGCGGTTGGAGGTCGCCACCGTCGACCGGATCGACGCGCCCGGGCGCCGCCTCGTGCTGGCTGACGGCAGCACGCTCGCCTACGACTACCTGGTCTACGCGGCGGGCAGCACCGGCGCGACGCCGACGGTGCCGGGCGCCGCGGAGCACGCCCACCCCCTGACGAGCCTGGAGGAGGCCGACCGGCTGGTCCCCGCCCTCGCGGCGGCCGGGCCAGCCGCGCGGGTGACGGTGGTGGGCGCGGGCCCGTCGGGGATCGAGACGGCGTCGGAGCTGGCCGAGCAGGGCCGCGCGGTGACGCTGGTCTGCGGCGACCTCCTCGGCCCGTACCTGCACCCGAACGGCCGCCGGGTGGTCGCGGCCGCGCTCACGCGACTCGGAGTGCAGGTGGTCGCGGGGGTGGGCGCCACGGTGACGGAGGTGACGGAGGGCGCCGTGCGGCTCGCCGACGGCCGCGACCTGCCGAGCGACGTCACCGTCTGGACCGTGGGGTTCCGCGCGGCGGGCCTCGCCGCCCGCAGCGGCCTGAGCACCGACGACGCCGGCCGCCTGCGCACCGACGAGTCGCTCACCAGCCTGGACGACGACCGCATCGTCGCCGCCGGCGACGCCGCCGCGCCGTCGGGCCTGCCCTACCGGATGAGCTGCCAGGCCGCGGGCCAGCTCGGCGCGGCGGCAGGCGAGACGGTGCTCGCCCGGATCGCCGGGCGGGAGCCGCGGCCGGCCACCGTCGGCTTCGTCGGGCAGTGCCTGAGCCTCGGCCGCGCCGACGGGCTCTTCCAGTTCGCCGGGCGCGGCGACGTCCCGGTCCGCGCGGTCCTGGGCGGCCGGCGGGGATCCCGCGCCGGAGCATGGCTCAAGGAGCTCGTCTGCCGCAGCACCGTGCTGCAGCTGGCCTGGGAGGCGAAGCGGCCCGGCCTCGTGCGGTACCCCGCCTTCGTCGGCGACCCGCACCGCCCGGCCGCCCTGCGCGACCGGGGGCAGGAGACCATGCCGGAGAGCACGCAAGGGACCACCGCGCCCGACGTCGTCCCCGCGGCCTCGGTGTAGTCCCGCCGGAGCGCGACGAGGGCGGCAGCGACGAGCACGGCCGAGCCTCGGTGGCGGTCCACCGGGGCTCGGCCGTGCGACGTCGTGGGCGGGACGGTCAGCCGACGCGCCGCCGGTAGGCGGCGACGGCGAGGGCGTAGCCGATGACGAGGATGCCGACGAGCCAGGCCAGCGCCACCCAGATGTCGCTGCCGACGGGCTGCTCGGCGAACAGGGCCCGCACGGTGTCGACGATCGACGTCACCGGCTGGTTCTCGGCGAACCAGGCGACCGGGGCCGGCATCGTGTCGGTGGGCACGAAGGCCGAGCTGATGAACGGCAGGAAGATCAGCGGGTAGCTGAAGGCGCTCGCGCCGTCGACGGTCTTGGCCGAGAGGCCGGCGAGGACGGCGAGCCAGGTCAGGGCGAGGGTGAACATGACGAGGATCCCGGCCACGGCGAGCCAGGCCCCCACCGACGCCCCGGTGCGGAAGCCCATGATCAGGGCCACCCCCACCACGATCGCGACGGAGACGATGTTCGCCACGACCGACGTGAGCACGTGCGCCCACAGGACGCTCGACCGGGCGATCGGCATGGACTGGAAGCGGTCCACGATGCCGCCCTGCATGTCGAGGAACAGCCGGTAGGACGTGTAGGCCACGCCCGACGCGATCGTGATCAGCAGGATGCCGGGCAGCATGTAGTTGATGTACGACTCGTCGGAGCCCGTGTCGATGGCGCCGCCGAGGACGTAGACGAACAGCAGCATCAGCGCGATCGGCGTCACCGCGGTGGTGATGATCGTGTCGGGGCTGCGCAGGATGTGGCGCAGCGAGCGGCCCGTGAGGACGCGGGTGTCGCTGAGGACGGCGGTGGTCATCAGGATTCCTTTCCGGTGCTCTGGTCTGCGGGGGTGGCGCCGACGAGGGTGAGGAACACGTCCTCGAGGGACGGCTGCTTCTCGACGTACTCGACCTCGGCGGGCGGGAGGAGCTGCTTGAGCTCGGCGAGCGTGCCGTTCTGGATGATCGTGCCCTGGTGGAGGATCGCGATCCGGTCCGCGAGCTGCTCGGCCTCGTCCAGGTACTGGGTGGTGAGCAGCACTGTGGTGCCGCCGCTGGCGAGCTGCTTGACGGTCTGCCACACCTCGATGCGGGCCTGTGGGTCCAGGCCCGTGGTCGGCTCGTCGAGGAAGATGATCGGCGGGTTCCCGATGAGGCTCATCGCGATGTCGAGGCGGCGGCGCATGCCGCCCGAGTACGTGCCGGCCCGGCGGGCGCCCGCCTCGGTGAGCGAGAACCGCGCGAGCAGGTCGTCGGCGATCGCGCCCGGGTGCGGCAGGTGCCGCAGGCGGGCCACGAGCACGAGGTTCTCGCGCCCGGTGAGCACCTCGTCGACGGCCGCGAACTGGCCGGTGAGGCTGATCGACTCGCGCACGTCGCCGGGCTTGGCCGCGACGTCGAACCCGTGCACGACGGCGGTGCCCGCGTCGGCCTTGAGGAGGGTCGACAGGATCCGCACGAGGGTGGTCTTGCCGGCGCCGTTCGAGCCCAGCAGCGCGAAGATGCTGCCCGACGCGACGTCGAGGTCCACCCCCCGCAGCACGTGCAGGTCGCCGAAGGACTTCTCGATGCCCCGCACGCGGATGGCGGGATCGGGGGTCTGTGCAGTGGTCATGTCCGGAGCTCCGTTTCCTGTGTCGTTCACGGCCGGCGGACGACGACGTCGCCGTAGCCGGTGCTGGCGTGGATCTCTGCGGTGGCCTCGTCCTCGACCGGGCCCTCGGTGGGGGTCAGCTGGTTGCGGACGGAGCCGCTGTCCGACGCCAGGTCGAGGAAGGCGGCGGTGCCCTCGGGCACCCCGACCTCGATCGAGCCGTACGAGGTGGTGAGCGTGACGGCGCCGGTCTCGAGGTTGTTCACCCGGATGCCGGCGTGCGCGGACTTCGCGGTGAGGGTGCCGCGCACGCGGCTCACCGCGATGTCGCCGTGCGCCCCGAGCACCTGGAGGGTGCCGGTGACGGATCCGACGGTGGTGGTGCCGTTGGTCGCGCGGATCGCGCCGTCGCCGGAGATCTCGTCGACGAACACGGACCCGGCGCTCACCTTGACGTCGAGCGAACCGGTGACGCGGCCCGCGGTCACGGAGCCGGCGGAGACCTTGACGTCGAGTCGCTCGACGTCGTCGACGCGGGCGTTCCCGGCGGACAGCGTCATGTCGACGACGGCGAGCGCGCCCTCGGCGTAGAGGGAGCCGGCCTTGCCGCTCAGCGAGGACCCCTCGGGGAGCTCGACGGTGATGTCGGCGGTGCCGGCGGCGAACGGGAGCACGTACTGCTTCCACGAGCCGGGGTAGGTGATCGAGACGGCGTCGCCGTCCCGGTCGACGCGGACCTGCTCGGCGGCGCGGGTGCTGCCGGACTTCGCGTTGGTGGGCAGCACGGTGACGACGACGTCGTCACGATCGCCGGCGACGACGTGCACGTTGGCGAAGGGCACGTCCACGAGGACCGGGACGGGCTGGGGGGCGGGGTAAGTGGGCATGACGGAGCTCCAACAGTGGTGTCGGTGTGGTGTCAGGCTGGTCGGTGGGGCGGGTGGCGGTGCGGCGCGATGTCGCGTGGAGTCAGCGCACCCAGCCGGTGACGCGGCCGGAGCCGCGCTGCTGCGGACGGGCCTGGGCGGCCGGACGTCCGGTGGACTGCTCGAGCGCGGCGGCGACCGCGCGGACGAGCCACGTGTTGACGGAGACGCCGTCGCGGGCGGCGGCGACCTCGGCCTGGGACTTCAGGTGGTCGGGCAGGCGGAGGGTGGTGCGGGTGGTGGCGCCGCCCTCGACGTCCGGGGCGGGGAGCGGCGTCTCCTCGGCGGCGGGCGCCGGGGCGGCGGCCTCGGCCGGCGCGCGAGGGACGGTCACGACGAACTCCGGCGACCCGCCGCGGAGGCGGATGTCGACGGAGCCCGGGGCGAGCTCCGCGGAGATCTCCCCGGCCGCGTCCGACAGCGCCTCGAGGAGCACGAGCCGCGCGGCGACGTCGAGCGGGGCGGTGAGACGGCCGGCGAGGTCGCGCGCCTCGTCTCCGCCTGCTGCGGCTGCGGTGGCGAGCTGCCGCTGCAGCTCGTCGGCGTATCGGGTCAGGTCCATGACTCCACTATGACACCACTGTGGTGTCATCGCAAGGGGTTTGGTGTCATGAATGTCGCCGAGTGGTGTCACGCCCCTCGGGGCCCGGCGTCCCGGCGTCGCGACTAGCGTGGGCGAGGTGACCCAGCACCCCGAGGACGCGCACGGCGTCCGCCTGTTCGACGACGTGCGCCCGGACGAGGCGGACCGCGCCTACCTGCCGGGCATGAGCAGCGCGTGGAAGATGCCCTGGTACGACATGCAGAGCTGGTGGCGCCACGCCGGGCGCCTGCACCGCCGCACGGTCGCGCTGGCGGGCGTCACCCCCGGGCAGCACGTGCTCGACGTCGGCTGCGGCACCGGCAACCTGGCGCTCACGGTGCTGCGGGAGGTGCCGGACGCGGCCGTGACCGGCGTCGACCCGGACGGCTCCGCGCTGCGACGCGCGGCCCGCAAGGCGCGGCGTCGCGGGATCGGACGACGCGGGATCGGACGACGCGGGGGCGGACGGCGCGGCTCCCTCACGCTGGTGCGCGGGTTCGCCGACCGCCTTCCCGCCGCGGACGGGAGCGTCGACCACGTCGTGTCCTCGCTCGCGCTGCACCACGTGCCGCTCGACGAGAAGCGGAAGTTCGCCGCCGAGCTCGTGCGCGTGCTACGCCCCGGCGGGACCGTCACGATCGCCGACCTCGACGCGCCCGACCACGACCACGGCGGGCACGACCACGGCGGGCACGACCACGGCGGCGGGCACGGGCGCGGCGGCCACCGGCACCACGAGATCGGCGTGAACCAGCACCGCGAGGACAACGCCGACGGCGGCATCCAGCGGCTGCTGACCGACGCAGGGCTGGCCGACGCGCGCGAGGTGGACCGCGCCACGTTCATGGACACGCCGGTCATGTGGGTGCAGGCGCGCCGTCCCTGAGGCCGCGCCCGTGACACCGGGGCCCGGTCAGGCCCCCTGCGGCGCGAACTGGGACAGCACCAGCTCGGCGCCGAACGGGTCGCGCACGGTGACCGCGCGGACCCACGCGTTGTCGTCGGTGGAGACCACGGTGCCGCCGGCGGCCCGCGCGGCCTCGGCGGCGGCGTCCCGGTCGGCGACGGCGAACACGATGGACCAGTGCGCGGGCCCGTCCGTGGGTTCCAGCCCGGCGACGGCGTCGGCGAACCCGGGCGGGGCGAACCCGGCCTGCCGGTCGTAGATGTCGGGGTCGGACGTCGCGGCGAGGTGGTCGCCGTACCCGGGCACGCGGGCCATGCCGATCGCGAGCTCCGGGTCCACCGCCCAGCCGAGCAGCGGGCCGTAGAACGCGAGCGCCGCGTCGGCGTCAGGCGTGCGCAGGTTGCTGAAGTTCCAGGTGCCGGGCGCGTTCACCACCTGCGCGCCGGGGCGGGTGCCCGCCTGCCAGAGCCGGCCGGGCGCGCCCTGCGGGTCGCGGAAGCGGACCATCGTGCCGGCCACCGACCCCGGCGGCCCCACGGGCTCGGGCGGCGTCACGACCTGCCCGCCGAGCTCCGTGATCCGCGCCGCCGCCGCGGCGGCGTCGTCCACGGCGAGGTAGGTGTTCCAGGCCACGGGGCCGCCGGCGGGGGCCCCCGGGTCCGGCGTCGCGAACGCGGCAACGGCGGTGGCGTCCGTGCCGTCGAGCGACGCGACGACGTAGCGGCCCGGCGCGCCGGGCGGCAGCTTCTCGGTGAACGACCAGCCGAACAGCGCGCCGTAGAACGCGAGTGCCGCGTCGACGTCGGCCACCTCCAGGTCGATCCAGCTCGGGACGCCGTGCGGGTAGGTGTGCGTCATGCCCCCACCCTGCTCCCCGCCGCCGCACCGGCAGCGTCAGGCCGACCCGTCCGTGTCCGCGCCAAGGCCGGTCGCCAGGTCGGTCACGAGGTACAGCGAGTCGCCGTGCGCGGCGTCCGCCTCGACGCGGCCGCTCTCGACGAAGCCCACCTTCGCCAGCACCCGGAGCGAGGCGGCGTTCCAGTCCCGCACCGTGGCCCACACGCGGGGGCAGCCCGACTCCCGCGCCCAGCCGAGGACGGCCCGCGCCGCCTCGGTCGCGTACCCGCGCCCCCACGTGCGGCGCAGCAGCTCGAACGCGAGCTCCGGCTCGTCCTCGGGGCCGGCGTCGCCGTCGATCAGGCCGCAGTACCCGACGACCTCCGCGGTGGCCACGACCTCCACGGCCAGCAGCCCGCGCCCGGGCGGCCGTACGCCGTCGCGGACCCAGGCCTCGACGTCCTCGAGGGTGGGCCGCCCGGCGATGTCGATCCGGCGGTGCGCGGGGACGCGGGGGTCGCGCTCCGCCCACAGCTGCCGCTGGACCGGCGCCTCCTCGACCCGCCAAGGGCGCAGCCGCAGCCGGTCCGTCTCGAGCACGACGGCGGGCCCGCGGGCGGAGAGGACTCCCATGCTCCCGACCCTAGCCAGGGCGGCACCCGCCGTTCATCCACAGGTCGCCGCGCCGCCCTTCCCCCGGCGCCCCCCACTCCCTACCGTGGCCCCATGACCTCTCGCCGTCGCACCCCCGCGCGCAGCACCGTCACCGCGGCCGCCGCCCTCGCCCTCGGCGCGGGCCTCGCCGTCACGCCGCTGGCCGCGAGCGCCGGCGGCACCGGCCACGGGCACGGCGGGGGTGGTGGGAACGGGGGCACGCCGCTGCGCGTCGCGACCTACAACCTGTCGCTGAACCGCGCGACGGAGGGCGAGCTGCAGGCCGACCTGTCCACGGGCGACGACGCGCAGGCGCGCACGGTCGCGGAGGTCATCCAGCGCGCGGACCCGGACGTGGTGCTGCTCAACGAGTTCGACTACGACGCCGCGCACGCGAGCGTGGACCTGTTCCGCGAGAACTACCTGGAGGTGCCGCAGGGCGGCGCCGACCCGGTGCGCTACCGCTACGCGTACACCGCGCCGTCGAACACCGGGGTCGCGAGCGGCTTCGACCTCAACAACGACGGCCGGGTGGGCGGCGGCGACGACGCGTTCGGCTTCGGGGAGTTCGAGGGCCAGTACGGGATGGTCGTGCTGTCGAAGTACCCGATCGACACGTCGCACGTGCGCACGTTCCAGAAGTTCCTGTGGAAGGACATGCCGGGCGCGCTCCTGCCCGACGACCCGGCGACGCCGGAGCCGGACGACTGGTACTCCCCCGCCGAGCTGGACGTCGTGCGGCTGTCGAGCAAGTCGCACTGGGACGTGCCGGTGCGCGTCGGCAAGCGGACGGTGCACGTGCTCGCCGCGCACCCGACGCCGCCCACGTTCGACGGCCCGGAGGACCGTAACGGCCGCCGCAACCACGACGAGATCCGCTTCTGGGCCGACTACGTGACGCCCGGTGTCACGTCCCGGTACATCGACGACGACCAGGGCCGGCGCGGCGGCCTGAAGCCGGGCGAGCGCTTCGTCATCGTGGGCGACCAGAACGCCGACCCGCTCGACGGCGACTCCGTGAACACGGCCGTCGACCAGCTGCTCGACCACCCGCGCATCACGGACCCGCGGCCGACGTCGGCCGGCGCGGTCGAGGCGGCCGCGCTGCAGGGCGGCGCCAACGCGACC
Source organism: Isoptericola sp. NPDC055063 (assembly GCF_053608125.1). Classification (NCBI taxonomy): domain Bacteria; kingdom Bacillati; phylum Actinomycetota; class Actinomycetes; order Micrococcales; family Promicromonosporaceae; genus Isoptericola; species Isoptericola sp. NPDC055063. The sequence goes on from NZ_JBSGUW010000001.1 coordinate 293,921, forward strand.
CACTGGGGCGACCCGGCCCTCGACACCGCCGACTTCTCCGACTCCGCGCCCGGCAACCTGCGGGCCGACTACGTGCTGCCCTCGAAGGGCCTGCGGGTGCGCGACGCCGGGGTGTTCTGGCCCACGCAGGCCGACCCGCTGTCGCGGCTCACGGGCGTGTACCCGTTCCCGTCGAGCGACCACCGGCTCGTCTGGGTCGATATCACCCTCGGCTGACGCTGCGAGCGCCCGGGGGCGATCGCAGGCTCGAAGGTGCTGTGCCACCTCACCGTCGAGCCCTGGAGCCACCCATGAGACGCGCCCTCACCGCGGCCGCCGCAGCAGCGACGGCCCTGTTGCTCGCCGCGAGCCCCGCCGCCGCCCACGGCGGCAAGCCCGCACCGAAGCCCCCGACCGTCACGGAGATCGCCTCCGGCCTGGTCACCCCGCTCAGCGCCGCGGTCGGCGCCAAGGGCACCTCGTACGTCACCCAGAACTTCGCCGGCCTGCTCACCGAGGTGGACAAGCACGGCGACACCACCGTCCTCTACGGGTCCGCGAACGGCGAGGAGGTCGGCGGGGTCTCCTACCGCGACCGTCGCCTCGCGTTTACCGAGACCCTCATCGACGACGAGACGGGCCCGGTCGCGTCGAGCATCAAGACGCTGCGCCTCGACGCGAAGGGCAACCCGACCGGCCCGGCGCGCACGCTCGCCGACATCCGCGCCTACGAGAACGCGAACAACCCGGACGGCGACGTCACCTACGGGTTCCGCGACGTCGACCAGGCCTGTCTGGACCAGGCGCCGCCGGACGGCATCCCGGTCCGGTACGAGGGCATCCAGGACTCCCACCCGTACGCGACCACCCAGGTCCGGGGCACCACGTTCGTCGCCGACGCGGGCATGAACGCGATCCTGTCCGTGAGCGACCGGGGCCGGGTCCGGACCGTGGCGGTGCTGCCCGCCCAGCCGGCCGTCGTGACCGCGGAGGCCGCGGCGATGTTCGGCCTGCCGGACTGCGTCGTCGGCGAGACGTACTGGTTCGAGCCCGTCCCCACCGACGTCGAGATCGGCCCGTGGGGTCAGCTCTACGTCACCACCTTGCCCGGCGGCCCGGAGGACGACAGCCTCGGCGCACGGGCGGCGGTCTACCGCGTGAACCCCTGGTCGGGTTCGGTGCGGAAGGTCGCGGGCGACCTCCTCAGCGCCACGAACCTCGCCGTCTCGCCGTCCGGGGACGTCTATGTCGCGGAGCTGTTCGGCGGGAAGGTCACGCAGGTGACCCGGGGCGGCCACCGGACCATCGTCGAGACGCCGCTGCCCGCCGGCCTCGAGTGGGACCACGGTGACCTCCTGGCCACCACGAACGCGCTGCCCGGCGAGGACGCCCCGCCCGACGGCCACCTGGTGCGGATCGACCTGACCAGGTCGTACGGCCACGGTCACGGCCACTGACACTGATCCGGCCGCTGGGTGACGAGATCGGCTGGGGCTCGGTCACGAGCCCCAGCCGATCTCGGCCCCCGGCGCTTCCCCAGGATCAGGGCGTGAGCACCCGAGCCTGCTGCTGCGCGAGGACGCTGAGCTCGGCGGCCTTGAACGCGTGCTCCTGCGTCATCGCGTTCTCGGTGCGCTCGAGGCAGTCGAGGATGAGCTGCCCGAAGTACGGGAACCCGACCTGTCCGTTCGCGACGAGGTGGTGCTCGCCCTCGCCGTCGACGAGGAACACGTGCCCGCCGCCCTCACCGGTGCCGACGTTCACGTACTTGCGCAGCTCGATGTACCCCTCGGTGCCGAGCAGGATCGTGCGGCCGTCGCCCCAGGTGCTCAGCCCGTCGGGCGTGAACCAGTCGACGCGCAGGTAGCCGGTGGCGCCGTTGTCCATGACGATGCCGGCCTCGCCGAAGTCGTCCAGCTCGGGGTGGTCCGGGTGGTGGTAGTTCGCGATCGCCGCGTGGCTGACCTCGGCGTCCTTCGCCCCCGCGTAGTGCAGCATCTGGTCGAAGTTGTGGCTCCCGATGTCGCAGAGGATGCCGCCGTACTTCTCCTTCTCGAAGAACCAGTCGGGGCGTCCGGTGCCCAGGCGGTGCGGGCCCAGCCCGATGACCTGCAGCACCCGGCCGATGGCGCCGCGGTCGACGAGCTGCTCGGCCAGCACGGCGGCCTCGACGTGGATCCGCTCGGAGTAGTAGACGGCGTACTTCTGGCCGGTGCGGGCCGTGGCCTCGCGCGCGGCGGCGAGCTGGTCCAGCGTGGTCAGGGGCGCCTTGTCGGTGAAGTAGTCCTTGCCCGCCTCCATGACCCGCAGCCCGAGCGGCGCCCGCTCGGACGTCACCGCGGCGCCCGCGACGAGCCGTACCTCGGCGTCGTCGAGGATCTCCGCCTCGCTGCGCGCCACCCGCACGTCGGGGAACTTGCGGCGCATGACGTCGACCTTGGCCGGGTCGGGGTCGTACACCCACTTGAGCGTGCCGCCGGCGCCGGCCAGCCCGTCGCACATGCCGTACACGTGGCCGTGGTCGAGGCTGGTCGCCGCGAAGACGAACTCGCCCGGCTCCACGACGGGGGCGGGCACGGGGTTCGGGGCGTAGGCGGCACCGCTGGCGGCGCTCATGCCTTGGCCCCCACGATGATCTCGCCCGGCAGGTCGCCCACGGACGCGGTCTTGGAGAAGAAGTGCGGGGCGCGCTCCACGAGGGTGCCGGTGCGGTAGTACGGGTCGTCGGCGCTCAGCGGCAGGTCCACGGTGCGGCGCTCGACGCCGGCCTCGTAGATCGCGGTCACCAGCTCGATGGCGCGGCGGCCGTCCTCGCCGGTGACGGCGGGGCGACGACGGTCGCGCACGGCGGCGAGCATGTCGCCGATCTGCCCAGCATGGCCCGTGTGCTCCAGCGGGCGGTGAGCCGCGGCCACCGCCTCGATCGCGGCGACCCGCTCGGGGTCGCCCTGCCGGTCGGGGAAGCCGGCGGGGTTGGCGGTCTCCGCCACGACCTTCCACGGCTGCGAGACGCGGGCGTGCCGGCCCTGCACGACGATGGCCTGCTCCTCGCCGTGGCTCACCACCGACGCGGTCACCTCAGCGAGCGCCCGGTCGTACTGCAGCACGCTGACGGACAGGTCCTCGACCTCGGCGTTCTCGTGCGCCGCGTTGGTGAGCACGGACGTGACGGCCTGCGGCGAGCCCAGCATCCACAGCGTCATGTCGAGGTGGTGGATGGCGTGGTTGAGCGTGCAGCCGCCGCCCTCGCTCTCCCACGTGCCGCGCCACCACAGGTCGTAGTACTCGGTGCCGCGCCACCAGGCCGAGCTGACCTGGGCATGCGTCACGGGCCCGGCGAGGCCGGAGTCGAGCACCTCCTTGAGGGTGGCGATGTCGTCGCGGAAGCGGTTCTGGGCGACGACGGACAGCAGCCGCCCGTTCCGCTCGGCGGCGGCGATCATGGCGTCGCACTCCTCGAGCGACGGCGCCATGGGCTTCTCGACGAGCACGTCGACGCCGGCCTCGAGAGCCGCGATCGACAGCTCGGCGTGCGTGGACGGCGGCGTCGCGACGCTGACGAGGTCGAGGTTCTCGGCGGCGAGCATCTGGGCGGCGTCCTCGTAGACGCGGGCCCCCTCGAGCCCGAGCTCCGCACGCATGGCCTCGGCCCGGCCGGGCGCCGGGTCGCACAGCGCGACGATCTCGCACTGGTCGCCGAAACGCTGATATCCGGCGACGTGGGCGCGGGCGATGCCGCCGGTGCCGACGATCCCGATGGTGAGCATGGTCCCTCCGATGGAACGAGCTGACGTCGTGCATGATACGTATCATGTGATCGATCACCCAGCGTGGCCGCGACCCGCGGTCGTGTCAAGCGGTAGGAACGGGCGAAAGGTCCGGGAGGTCATACTGTGGCGGTGCCGACCCCACCCACCAGCCGCGACGTCGCGCGCCTCGCCGGGGTGTCGCAGGCGACCGTCTCCTACGCGCTGACCGGTCGCGGCACGATCTCGGCGGCCACCCGCGAGCACGTGCTCCGGGTGGCCGAGTCGATCGGCTACCGCCCCAACCTCGCCGCCCGCTCGATGCGCACGCGTCGGTCCGGCCGACTCGCCGTGATCACCGGCGCGACGCTCGACAACCAGCTCCGCCTCCTCGCCGGCGCGGGCGAGGTGGCCGAGGCCGCGGGCTTCGTCATGGAGACGCAGACCGACGACGACACGGTGGCCCGCCGCTCGGAGCGCGTGCGCGACCTGGCCGCGAGCCGCCAGTACGAGGGGATCCTCACGCTGGTGCCCGTGCTCCCGGAGGTGCTGTCCGACGCGACGGGCGCCCCCGGAGAGGGGGCCACGCCCGTCGTCGCCGAGGCGACGTTCGACGAGCAGATGCGCACCCTCGGCGACCTCGCCGACGCCAGCACCGTCCGGGTGCTCGTCGAGACGCTGGTCGCCGCGGGCCACCGCCGGTTCGCGCACGTCGCGGGGAACGACCAGTACGCGTCGGCCCGCGCGCGGCGGGACGTCTACCTCGACGCGGTCGCGCGGGCGGCGGCGGACCCCGCGACCCCCGGCGTGGTCTCGCTCGGCGTCCTCGGTGGCACGTGGTCCGGCGACGCCGCCCGCCGCGCGATCCTCGAGCTCCCCGCGCACACGCCGCCCGTCGCGGTGGTCGCGGCCAACGACGTCCTCGCCGCGGGCGTGCTGCGCGGCGCGGCGGAGCGCGGTTGGTCGGTGCCGGGCGACCTGGTCGTCACGGGCTGGGACAACTTCGCGATGGGCGCCCTCATGATGCCCTCGCTCACCACCGTCGACGTCGACTTCCCGGAGGCCGGCCGCGCCGCGATGCGCCGGCTGGTCGCCGCCGTGCGCGGGGAGCCGCGCCCGGGCCCGGGCTCCCCGATCCACCGGATCGTGTGGCGGGAGTCGACGGGCGCGGTGCCCGTCCTCCCGGCCGACGACGCCGGGGAGCCTCCCCGGTGACGGTCGTACCCTGAGGCGCGTGACCGACCCCCGCACCCTGCCGCCGTTCGCCTCCGACAACTACGCGCCCGCGCACCCGGATGTCCTCGCCGCCGTCGCGGCCGCGAACGACGGGTACGCCGTCGCGTACGGCGACGACCCGTGGACGGCACGCCTCGACGCCCGCGTGCGCGAGGTGTTCGGCGCGGGGGCGCTCGCGTTCCCGGTGCTCAACGGCACGGGGGCCAACGTCGTCTCGCTCACCGCGCTGTCGCCGCGCTGGGGCGGCGTCGTCGTGTCCGACGTCGCGCACGTCAACACCGACGAGAACGGCGCGCCCGAGCGGGTGGGCGGCCTCAAGCTGCTCGCCTGCCCGTCCGTGGACGGCCGGATCACGCCGGACGACGTCGCCCGGTGGGCCTGGCAGCGCGACGACGTGCACCGCGCGCACCCCGCCGTGCTGTCCCTCACGCAGTCCACCGAGCTGGGCACCGTGTACGCGCTCGACGACCTGCGCGCCCTGACGCACGTCGCGCACGACCTGGGGATGGCCGTGCACGTGGACGGCTCCCGGCTGGCCAACGCGGCGGCGGCGCTCGGCTGCTCGCTGCGGGCCCTGACCACCGACGCCGGGGTGGACGTCGTGTCCCTGGGCGCCGCGAAGAACGGCGGCATGCTCGGCGAGGCCGTCCTCGTCCTCGGGCCCGACGACGCGCCGGACGCCGCGTCCGCCCGCGCCCGGGAGGCGGCGCAGGCCGCCGTGCCGTTCCTGCGCAAGGCGACGATGCAGCTCGCGTCCAAGACGCGGTTCGTCTCCGCGCAGCTCCTCGCGCTGCTCGGGGAGCCCGGTGACGCGGGCGACGACGAGCCGCTGTGGCACCGCAACGCCGCGCAGGCCAACGCCATGGCGGCCCGGCTGCGGGCGGGGCTCGAGGCCCTGCCCGGGTCGGACGACGACGGCGTGCGCGTCACGCGGCCCACCGAGGCGAACGCCGTCTTCGCGACCCTCCCCCGCGACGCCGCCGACCGCCTGCGCGCCGTCGCCCGGTTCTACGACTGGGCCGACGGCGAGACGCCCGGGCGCGTCGAGGTGCGGCTCATGTGCGCCTGGGACACCGCGCCGGAGACCGTCGACGCCTTCGTCGCCGCAGCGGCCGACGCCCTGCCCTGATCGCCGAGGTAGTCCGAAACCCCGCGAGGTAGTCCGAGACGCGGCCAGGTAGTCCGAAGCCCCGCAAGGTAGTCCGGAACCTGCCGCCCTGACCGGTCAGCGCGACGCCGGGGCGGCCTCCGACGGGACCGGCCGAGCGGCGTCGAAGTCCTCGAGGTCCCGCAGCCGGCGCACGGGGCTGAGGCCCACGATGAGCGGGCCGAGCAGCATGACGAACGCGGAGCCGAGCAGCACGGCCCGGTTGCCCACGTGCGCGGCGAGCACGCCGGCCGCGAGCGAACCGAGCGGGATCATGCTCCAGGACACGAACCGGACGGTCGCCATCACGCGGGACAGCAGCGCGGGCGGGCTCGCCACCTGGCGGTAGGTGCGCGTCACGACGCTGCCCGGCACCACGGAGGCGCCGAACACGAGCGTCCCGACGGCGAAGCACAGCCAGCCGAGGGCCCCGGCGCCGAGCGGGATCAGCAGGGCGCCGGCGAACCCGACCAGCCCGTCGAGCAGCAGCACGCGCGCCGACCCGAACCGGCGCACGAGCCATGGGGTGGCGGCCGCGGCGAGCAGCGAGCCCACGCCGTCGGCGGCGAGCAGCACACCGACCATCGCGGGCGGGGCGTCGAGGTCGCGCACCAGGTAGAGGGCGAACAGGCCGGCCTGGACGCCGCACACGAAGTTCACCGCGCAGGCCCACCAGGTGGCCGGCGCCATGACGGGGTGCCGCACGACGAACCGCCAGCCCTCGGCGATCATCTGCCCCATGCCGGGGCGCGTCTCGCCGTCGCCGAGGGCGGGCTCGCGCCGCTCGGGCAGGCGCCGCAGCAGCAGCGCGGACGCGACGTAGGAGGCGACGTCGACCAGCAGCGCGGGCACCGCGCCGACGGCCTGCACCAGGAGCCCCGCGAGCGACGGGCCGCCGAGCTGCGTGGCGGCCTGCGTCCCGGACACGAGGCTGTTGCGGCTGGTCAGCTCGTGCTGCGGCACCACCGTGGGCAGGAAGGTGGTGTTGGCGGTGAAGAAGAACACCTCGGCCACGTTGACGGCGAGCGCGGCGAGGACGAGGTGGACCAGGGAGAGCTCGCCCAGCCACCACACGAGCGGCAGGGCGAGGATCGCGGCGGCCCGGACCAGGTCGGCCACGACCTGCGTGGCGCGCAGCGGGAGCCGGTGCACGATCGCGCCGGCGGGCAGCCCGAGCACCCCCCAGGCGAGGTAGGACGACGCGGCCAGCACACCGGTCTCGACGGGACCGGCGTCGAGCACGGTGACCGCCGTGAGCGGCAGCGCGACGCCGGTGACGGCGGTGCCGACGCCGCTCGTGGTGCTCGCGGCCCAGTAGGTCCAGAACGGCCGTGCACTCGTGGCCACCGGCCACCTCCTCGTCGTCGGGGTCCCGGCTGACCGCTGTGGGCGGGCGTTTGGCCCTCGGTCACCGGGAGAACAGGGCCAAACGCCCGCTCACACCACCGTGCGGGTGTAAGTTTCAAATTGGAACTTACACCACGACGCGGGATGGACGCGCACCCCGGCCCGGCGAGAGGATGACCACCATGCGCCGCGAGGACCTTGCCGACAGCTCGTGCGGCATCGCGCAGTCCCTGGGCGTCGTCGGCGACTGGCAGAGCCTGCTGATCGTCCGCGAGGCCGCCGCCGGCGTCGCCCGGTTCGAGGGGTTCGACCGCGAGCTCGGCCTGTCGCGCCGGGCGCTCACGGAGCGGCTCGGGTCGCTCGTGGAGCACGGCGTGCTCGAGAAGGTGCCCTACTCCGAGCGCCCGCCCCGCCACGACTACCGGCTCACCGCGCGCGGCGAGGGCCTGCTGCCCGTGCTGCTCGCCCTGCAGGAGTGGGGCACGCGGTTCGTCATGGGCGACGGCACGCTGAGCGGCGCCCTGGGCGACGGCGACCTCGCCCGGGCGCGGGCGCTGAAGGGCACGCGGGTGCCCGACGTCGCGCTCACCGCCCACGACGGCTCCACCGTGCACCTCGTGGACCCGGACCGCTGGACCGCGCTGTTCTTCTTCCCCGGCGCGTACGCGCCCGGCACCCACGGGTACCCGCCACGCTGGGGGGACGTCCCGGGCACCGCCGGCTGCACGCTCGAGTGCGTCACCTACGGCCGCCGGCACGCCGACCTCGACGCCGCCGGCGCGCGGGTGCTCGGCGTGAGCACCCAGCACCCCGAGCAGCAGGCGGCGTTCGCCGCGCACGCGGACCTGCCCTACCTGCTCGCGTCGGACCAGGACGGCCTCGCCGCCTCCGCCCTGCGGCTGCCCGTGTTCCGCGCGGGCGGCGCGGACCGGCTCAAGCGGGTCACGCTCCTGGTGGACCCGGCGGGCGTCGTGCGGCACGTGCAGGCCCCCGTGACCGACCCGGCGCAGTCCGTCGACGACGTGCTCGGTCTCCTGCGGGAGCTCGCCCGCGACGGGGCACCCGCTCAGCCTCGGGGATAGGGTCGAGACCTACCGGAGCCGGCGGAAGGAAACCCCCCACGATGACGACCCCGACCAGCCCCAGCAGCGCGTCCTCGCACCGCTACCCGCACGTCGCGGAGGCGTCGATCCACGTGACCCAGCCGCCCGAGCGGGTGTGGGCGGAGCTCATGCACCCGGGCGCGCGGTGGATGCTGGGCGCGAACATCGAGACGGACTTCCAGCCCGGCAGCCCGGTGACCTTCGAGGGGCACTTCTTCGGGCGCCAGTTCGCCGACAAGGGCGTGGTGATCGCCGTCGACCGGCCGCGGCTGCTGCACTTCACGCACTTCTCCCCGCTCGCGGAGCTTGCGGACGTCCCGGACAACTACCACGAGATTCGCATCGGTCTCGAACCGGACGAGACGGGTACGGTGGTGTCCGTGCGGCAGGAGAACATCGACACGGCCCAGCACGCGAGCAGCTCGCAGGCCCACTGGCAGGACGCGCTCGCCACCCTCGCCCACCGCGACGGTGCCCCTGCCCGACGCGCGTGACCCCTCGGCGCGGGGCGGCGCCCGTCGCCGCCCTGCTCGCCGCCGGAGCGCTCGCCGCCGGCTGCTCCGGCCCGGTCGGCGAGCCGTCGCCTGCGCCCGCTCCCGAGTCGTCGTCCGCGGCGTCCCCGACCAGCGCCCCGTCGCCCACCCCCTCCCCGACGCCGCCGCCTTCCCCGACCGCCACCCCGAGTCCGACGCCGACCGCCTCGTCGTCGGCGAAGCCCACGGAGGGCACCGCGGAGCCGGACGACGTGCTCGCCGGCTGGACGCTGCGCCAGAAGGTGGGCCAGCTGGTCATGGTGGGGGTGTCGGTGAGCGACCCGGCCGCGGTGAGCGCCGAGGCGATCCGCGACGACCACGTGGGCAACCTCTTCCTGCACGGCCGCAGCACCGCGGGCGTCCAGGCCACGCGCGACCTCGTCGACCGGTACACCGCGCTGGTCTCGGCCCGTTCCACGCACGGCACCCCCCTGCTGGTGGCGACCGACCAGGAGGGCGGCCTGGTGCAGGTGCTGCGTGGGCCGGGGTTCTCCACGATGCCGAAGGCCACGGAGCAGGCCACCTGGAAGCCCGCCACGCTCGAGAAGCGCGCGCGGGGCTGGGGTGACGAGCTCGCCGCCGCCGGCGTGAACCTCAACCTCGCGCCCGTGATGGACCTGGTCGACGAGGCCGACGCCGCGGACAACCCGCCCATCGGCTACTTCGGCCGCAGCTACGGCTTCACGCCGACGAGCGTGGTGCGCTCCGCGGACGCGTTCAGCGCGGGGCAGCGCGCGGCCGGCGTCGAGACCGTGATCAAGCACTTCCCGGGTCTCGGGCGCGTCACGTCGAACACGGACACCTCCACCCACGTGACCGACGACGTCACCACCCACGACGACCCGTCCGTCGGCGTCTTCGCGCAGGGGATCGACGCCGGCGCGCGGTTCGTGATGATGTCCACCGCCATCTACACCAAGATCGACCCGGACGCGCCCGCCGCGTTCTCCCCCGTCGTCGTCGGCGACCTCCTGCGCGACCGGCTCGGCTTCGACGGCGTCGTCATGACCGACGACCTGTCCGCGGCGGTCCAGGTGCAGGGCTGGTCGCCCGGCCGGCGCGCGGTCGAGGCCGTCGACGCCGGCGTGGACCTGGTGCTCGCGTCCGCCGACCCGTCCGTCGCGCCCGCGATGACCGACGCCCTCGTGGCCAAGGCCCGCAAGGACCCGGCGTTCGCGAAGAAGGTCGACGCGTCCGCGCGCCGCGTCCTTGCCGCCAAGGCCGCCCTCCCCGCGAGGTAGTCCGCATCCCGGCGAGGTAGTCCGAACCCCCGCGAAGTAGTCCAGCTCTCGCCGAGGTAGTTCGAGATCCCGCGAGGTAGTTCGGTTCGCGCCGAGGTAGTCCACTACCTCGACAGGAATCGAACTACCTCGCGGGATCTCGAACTACCTCGGCAGGTTTCGGACTACCTCGGCGGGTCCGCCGGGCGCGAACATCGTTGACCCGCGCGACGGCCGGGTCTTGGCTGACGGCATGACCCCCACAGCACCCGGTGTCCCGGACCCGGCGGAGCTCCGCCAGGTCGCCTCGTCGTTCGGCGTCGACGCCGACCGCTACGACCGAGCCCGCCCGCGCTATCCGGACGCCCTGATCACAGCGGTGGCCTCGGCGGCGGCCCGGGTCGCGCCGGCGGGGCGCACGCCGCGCGTGCTCGACGTCGGGGTGGGCACCGGGATCGTCGCGCGGCAGCTGCGAGCCGCGGGGTGCGACGTGCTCGGCGTGGACGTCGACGACCGCATGGCCGAGGTGGCGCGCCGTGACGGGACGGAGGTGGAGGTCGCCCCGTTCGAGGAGTGGGACCCGGCGGGACGGTCGTTCGACGCCGTGACCGCCGGCCAGACGTGGCACTGGGTGGACCCGGAGGCGGGGGCGAACCGCGCCGCCGACGTCCTGCGCCCCTGCGGGGAGCTGAGCGTGTTCTGGAACGCCGGCGACCCGCCGGCCGCCCTGGCGGCGGCATTCGCGGCCGTCTACGCGCGAGTGCTGCCCGGGTCGCCGATGGCGACGGCGGGGACGATGACGTCGATCGACGGCTACGCGCCCATGGTGGCCCGCGCCGGTGACGGCGTGCGGGCGACCGGCCGGTTCGAGGCCCCACGCGAGCACCGGTTCGACTGGCAGCGCACGTACACCCGCGACGAGTGGCTCGACTGGGTGCCCACCACCGGCCTCGCGACGCGCCTGCCCGCGGAACAGCTGCGCGCCGTCCTGGACGGGCTCGGGGCCGCGATCGACGACGTCGGGGGCAGCTTCGTGCAGCAGGGGTTCACCCTCGCGCTCACGGCGGCCCGCGCCTGACCCCGCCCCGGGCGTGCGCCCGGCCCGCGGGCGAGGATCGAGCATGGCCCGCACGGCCGGCGAGGTGCTCACGGACGCGATCCGCACCCAGGCGGAGACGATCCTGCGCGGCCACGACGACGTGCGCCTCGCGGCGTCGGGCCCCGACGCTCCCGAGGCCGTCCACGACGCGCGCGTGGCCGTGCGACGGCTGCGCGGCACGCTCCGCGCGTTCCGGCCGTGCCTCGACCCGGAGGACGGCACGCTCGACGCGCTGACGTGGTGGGTCCGCACCCTCGGGGCGGCGCGCGACGCCGAGGTGCGGCGCGCGGGCCTCGCGGCGCTCGCCGCCGACCTGACCACCGACCCGCCCGGTGCCGACCCCGAGGTGCACGCGGGCCTGGTGCTGCTCGACGGCGCGCTGCGGGCCGCGCACGAGGACGCGCGGGGCGGGGTGGCGGAGGCACTCGCGTCGCCCCGCTGCCGGGACCTCACCTCGCGGCTGGACGCCCTCGCCGTCGCGCCGCACGCGGTGCTCGGACCCCGGGCGGGCGATCCGGGTGCCGACGCGGCGACGGCGCTGCGCCCGGGCGTCGAGCACGAGCTGGCGCGGGTGCGCCGTCGGGCCGCACCGGTGGCCTCGTGGGCGGGCCCGGACGACGGCCCTCGCCCGGCTCCGGAGGCGGTGCACCGGCTGCGCAAGGCCGCGCGCCGCGCGCGCTACGCCGCCGAGGTGCTCGGCACCTCGGGCGACGCCGGGACCGATCGGTGGGCCGCCGCCGTCGTCGACCGCCATCGCGCCCTGCAGGACCTGCTGGGCACCGTGCACGACGCCGACGTGCTGCGCGCGTCCCTCGTCGGCCTGTCGGGGCCGCGCACGGCCGCCGCCGTCACGGCGTGCACCGCGCTGGGCGACGAGCGCGCCGCGCGTGCTCTCGAGGCCGCCGCGGACCTCGCCCGCTGACCTGTTCCCTTCGAGCAGGGGACGGTCAGTGGCCGCCGGAGACCAGGAAGACGAGGCCGAAGGCGATGGCGCCGACCACGACGCCCATGCACACGATCGCGCCGGCGAGGCGGGCCGGCGACGGGCGCGGGATGGCGATGACGCGGGGCGCGGGGCCGTCGGCGTCGGACGAGGTGGCGGGCGTCTCCGCGGTGGTGCCGGCCAGCAGCCGGAGCCCGAGGGCGAACAGCGCGGGGATGCCGGCGCCGACGATCAGCCCGGCGACGAGCACCTGGCCGAGGGCGCCCCACTCGATGAAGTCGGTCATGCTCCCACCTTCTGGTTCGAGGCCCCGCTGAGGGAGGCGACGGCCGGGGTGACGGACGATGCGGTGGCGACGGCGGGGACCGGGGCGACGCGCTCGCCGCCGGCCTCGCCGGTGGTGGCGGCGACAGCCTCGACGGACGCGCCCTTCTCCTCGTCCCAGGCCTCGTTGACGTTGGTGTGGTCGACGGGCTTGCGGCGCGACACCAGCCAGATCGCGGCGGAGACGACGACCAGCAGCGCGAAGACGGCGATGGTGCCGGCGGCGCCGCCGATGGACGACTCGAGCCAGTGGCACAGGGCGCCGACCAGGCCGGCGGCCGGGAGGGTCACCATCCAGGCCACGAACATGCGGCCCGCGACGCTCCAGCGCACCTTGGCGCCCGGCATGCCGACGCCGGAGCCGAGCACGGAGCCGGTGGCGACGTGCGTCGTCGAGAGCGAGAAGCCGAAGTGGCTCGACAGCAGGATGACGGCGGCCGAGGAGGTCTCGGCGGCCATGCCCTGACGGGTGTCGATCTCGACGAGGCCCTTGCCGAGCGTGCGGATGACGCGCCAGCCGCCCAGGTAGGTGCCGAGCGCCATGGCGAGGGCGCAGCTGATGATCACCCAGAACGGCACGCCCGAGTCGGCCGGCACGGCGCCGCCCGCGATGAGGGCGAGCAGGATGATGCCCATCGACTTCTGCGCGTCGTTGGTGCCGTGCGCCAGGGAGACGAGCGACGCGGAGCCGATCTGGCCCCAGCGGAAGCCGCGGCTGGTGACGTCCTGCGGGACGCCGCGGGTCAGGCGGGCCACGAGCCAGGTGCCGAGGCCGGCCACCGCGATCGCCACGACCGGGGCGATGAGGGCCGGCACCAGCACCTTGGACACGACGCCGGACCACAGCACGCCCGACGTGCCGACGGCGGCGAGCACGGCGCCCACCATGCCGCCCACGAGGGCGTGCGAGGAGCTGGACGGGATGCCGAACAGCCAGGTGATGAGGTTCCAGGTGATGCCGCCGACCAGCCCGGCGAGGACGACGGGGAGCGTGATGACTCCCGCGTCGACGATGCCCTTGGCGATCGTGGCGGCGACGGCGAGGGAGAGGAACGCGCCGACGAGGTTGAGGACGGCGGACAGCGCGACGGCGGTCCGGGGCTTGAGGGCTCGGGTGGCGATGGAGGTGGCCATCGCGTTGCCCGTGTCGTGGAACCCGTTCGTGAAGTCGAACGCGAGGGCCGTCACGACGACGAGCGCGAGCAGAAGCGTCTCGGTCACGGCACCCATCGTGGGGGGTGAACCTCGGAGTTTTCGACGGTCTGCCGTCCGTTCGGTGAACTGTTCCGGGACTGTTCACCTGCTGTTCATCTTGAGGCGGCGTGTCGTGCTCGCGCGTGGCGGGACGCGCGACGAGACGGCCACAGCACGGCTATCGGGGCGACGGCGCCGAGCCCCCGTAGTGCGCGGCCAGGCGGCGCAGGCCCTCGTCGACGTCGACGGCGGGCGTCCAGCGCAGGTCGCGGCGCGTGGCGCGCTGGTCGAACCAGTGCGCGGTGGACAGCTGCTCGGCGAGGAAGCGCGTCATCGGTGGCTCGTCGGCGCCGGGGCGCACGCGCCACAGCGCCTCGACGAGACCGCCCGCGGACCGCGCCAGGCCGGCAGGCACGCGCCACGCGGGCGGCGTGACGCCCGCGGCACGGCAGATCCCGGCGAGCAGGTCCGCGACGGTGCGCGGCTCGCCGTTGGTCAGCACGTAGGCGCGCCCGCCGACGACGTCGGGCGCGTCGTCGAGGCGGTCGAGGGCGGCGAGGATGCCGTCGGCGGCGTTGTCCACGTACAGGGTGTCGATGAGCGCGGCGCCGTGCCCGAGCAGCGGCAGCCGCCCGCGGCGCGCGCGGTCGACGACGCGCTCCACGAGCTGGGTGTCCCCCGGCCCCCAGACGATGTGCGGACGGACGGCGACGACACGCGGCGCGGAGGAGCCCCGGCCCGCCCCGCCGCCGTCCCGGCCCAGCGCCAGCACCTCGGCGGCGGCCTTGGTGCGCGCGTACTCGCCGCGAGCGCGCTCGGGGTCCGCGGGCGTGGCCGGCGCGCCCACCAGCGACGTCCCCAGGTGCGCGACCGACGGCGACGACACCTGGACGAACCGCGCCACCCCCGCGCGCTCGGCGGCGTCCAGCAGGGTCCGCGCGCCGTCCACGTTCACGGCGCGGAACTCCGCGGGGTCCCCGGCCAGCGACACCTTGGCCGCGAGGTGCACGACGGCGCCGACGCCGTCGACGGCGCGCGCGACGACGTCCGGGTCGGTCACGGTGCCGAGCACGTCCGCCGCGCCCTCGACGCCCGACGGCCGCCGCTGCAGCGTGCGCACGTCGTCCCCGCGCGCCACGAGCGCGCGGGCCACCGCGCCGCCGAGCAGCCCGGACGCCCCGGTCACCAGCACGGTCACCCCGGTCACGGCGCGCCCCACCGGCCGCCGGTGAGCACGCCGTCGGCCCAGGCGGCGAGGCGGCCGCGGTCGATCTTGGAGTTGTGCCGCACGTCGGTGGGCATCCGCGGCACCACCAGCACGGCCGCCAGCGGCACGGGGGACGCCGCGCGGACGGCGGCTGCGAGCGCCTCGGACGCGAGCCCGGGGCGCCGCACGCCGGCCACGGTCTCGACCACGGCGACCGCCTGCTGCAGCCCGGCCGGGCCGACGCCGACGACGGCGGCGCGCCGCACCTCGGGCACGCGCTCCACGTGCTGCTCGGGGCCCACCGGAGCGAGCGGGCCGTCGGCGGTGCGCAGCACGTGCGCGAGGCGGCCCTCGATCCACAGGCGGCCCTGGTCGTCCAGGTGCCCGACGTCGCCGGTGCGGTGCCAGCGCCCGGGCGGGGTGTCCCGCTCGGCGGCCAGGTCCGTCAGCCACAGGCGGTCGTAGCGCTCCTTGAGGTGCCCGGCGCGCACCAGCACCTCGCCGAGCACGCCGGGCGCGTCGGACGGCGCGCCGGTCGCGGCGCCGTCGTCGTCGAGCGCGCTGACCAGCACCTCGCCGCCGCCGACGGGCAGGCCCACGCACACGCCGTCGTCGGGCGCCGCGGCGGCCTCCCGGATGCCGTCGAGCGTGACGTCGGTGACGAGCAGGCACTCCGTCATCCCGTACGGGGTGTGTGCGGTCGCGGCGGGCATGAGCTCGGCCGCCGAGCCGAGCAGCGCGGCCGAGATGGGCGCCCCCGTGGACAGGACCGTGCGCACGCGGCCGAGGGCGGTGCGGTCGTCGTCGTCCAGCGCGTCCGCGGTCGCGACGACGTTGAGGATCGCGGCCGGGGACAGGAAGACGATGCGCGCGTCCGACGCCCGCACGGCGTCGGCGACCGCCCTCGCGGTCAGGGTCGCGGGCGAGGACACGTCCATCACCGGCGTCACCGACCGCGTGCCGAGCGCGGGGCCCAGCAGGGCGAACGGCGCGAATCCCGTGACCAGGCCCGTCTCGGGCCCGACGTCGAAGTGCGCGGCGAGCGCGTCGCGCAGGGCCGACAGCTCGGCGTGCCGGTAGACGACGCCCTTGGCCGGGCCCGTCGAGCCCGACGTGAACAGTACGGCGGCCTCATCCTCGGGCCCCGGCTCGGGCGGCAGCGGGAGGCCCTCGCCCGCCCGGGCGACGTCGACCAGCTCGTGCGTCACGCCGAGCGCCCGGCGCGCCGCGGGGGCGAGCGGCTCGGCGGAGATCCGCACCCCCGGCCAGCCCAGCGCCCGCGCGGCGGCCAGGCCCTTGCGCTGCGCCACGACGAAGCGCGGCCACGCCCCGCGCTGCGCGCGCGTCAGCCCGCGCACGCCCAGCCCGGCGTCGGCCACGACGACGACGGCGCCGATCCGCAGGCACGCGTACACGACGGCGGTCAGCGTGGGCCCCGGCTCCACCAGCAGCGACACGCGGTCCCCGCGCCGCACGCCGATCCCGTGCAGCCCGGCGGCGATGCGCCGCACCTGCCGGTCCAGCGCCCGCCAGCTCGCCGTGAACGGCCGCCCGTCGGCCCCGGGCACCGACATGTCCAGCACGGCAGCCCCTGGGTCGCCGGCCCGCGCGTCCAGCGCCGCCCACAACGGCACGAAGCGGGACACAGCACCCGCCCCCGCACCGCCGCCGGCTGGGCGCGTCGACGCACGCCCGGTCGGCTCGGCCGACAAATCGAAAGGCACGTTGTCGTACGAGGCGGCGGGGTCGACAAGCTCGGGCGCGGATGTAGACCTTCCCGAAGTGGAGGGCCCCCTGGGGCCCGTGAACGCATCCGCGCCCGAGCTTGTCGACCCCGCCGCCGAACCTGACCCCGCCGCCGAACCCAACCCCGCCGCCGACGGCACCCCGGACAGGAACCGCAGCACCGCCGGCACCCACTCCACGTCCTCCGCGATCAGGTGACCGGCGTCGACGAACCGGTGCACGTGCGCGTGCGGCAGCCGGTGCACGAGGTCGTCGAGGTAGCGGTCGGAGAAGATCGGGTCGTGGGGGCCCCAGAGCATGACGGCGGGCACGGTCAGCGCGGCGACACCGGCCGCGATGCGGTCCAGCTCCGCCGCGCTGGGGTGGGCGTCGTCGACCGGGATGTCGGCGACGAACCCCTCGATGCCGTCGCGCTCGCCGGCGGTGAGGTACGGCAGCCGGTAGGCCGCGGCCACGTCGTCGGCCAGTCGCGGACGGGCCAGCGCGAGCGTGGTCTCGAGGAAGGCGCGCGTGGTGCGGGTGCCGAGCCGGTGCACGGGCCCGGCGAGGGCGAGGCGCAGCGGCGCGGGGACCGGCGCGCCGTCGGGCTGGTGCACGGCGGTGTTGAGGAGCGCGACGCCGGCGAGCTGGTCGGGGTGGTCCACGGCCCAGCCGAGCGAGACGACGCCGCCCCAGTCGTGGCCCAGCGTCACGACGGGCCCCGTCAGGCCGAGCGCGTCGGTGAACGCGCCGAGGTCGGCGACGCGGCGGGCCAGCGGCCGGTGCTCGCCGGTGCGCCCGGACAGGCCCATCTCGAGCTGGTCGACGGCGACGACGCGCCACGCGGGCGCCCCGCCGACAGCAGCGCCGTCGCCCGCGCCGCCGGCCGCGTCGACGGCCGCGTCGCCGGCGCCGGTCACGAGGCGCCGCCACAGGTACGACCAGGTGGGGTTGCCGTGCACGGCGAGCACGGTGCCGACGGGCTCCACGCCCCGGGCGGCGAGCTCCGGCCCGTTGTCGAGGTAGTGCCACGACCCGCCGCGTGCGTCGGTCAGCACGTGGCTGTACCGGGGGTCGAGGCCGGGGAGGCCGGGCGGGACGGTGTCGGCGGGGCGCAGGACGGTCACGGGACGGGTCACGGGGCCGGTCACGACGCCCGTCACCAGGCGAGCTCGAGCATGGCGGTGTTGATGCCGGAGCCCACGCCCATGAGCAGCACCCGGTCCCCGGCGCCCAGGGTGTCCTGCTGCTCCGCCAGCGTGATCGGCACGGACGCCGGCCCGACGTTGCCCAGCCGCTCGTACGTCGTGGGGACGGCGGCGGGGTCCAGGCCGACGGCCTCGACGATCGCGGTGGTGTGCACGCGCGACACCTGGTGCGTGACGTACCGGTCCATCCCGGACCAGTCCCAGTCGGCGACGGCGTCCTTCCAGGCGTCCACGACGAGCTCCAGGCCGCCGTCGAGCAGCGCCTTCGCGTCGGTGAACATGCCCTCGGTGCTGCCCACGCACAGGTCGTGGAACTGCGTCGCGGCGCGGGTCACGCCGCCGACGACGCGGTGCCCCTCCGGGTGCTCGTCGGCGCGGCCGAGCACGGCGGCGGCCGAGCCGGAGCCGAGGGTGAGCGAGGCGAACTCCTGCATGAAGTCGTCGCGGGTGCGGTCGGCGCGCAGCAGCCGCTCGATGGTGCGGTCGTGGATGACGTCGGCGTCCTCGCCGTCCACGACGACGGCGTAGCGGACCTGGCCGGAGTCGATCATCCCGGCGGCGAGGCTCATGCCGTTGATGAAGCCGAGGCAGGCGTTCGCGACGTCGAAGTTCACCGCCGACGACGGCAGCCCCAGCCCGTGGTGCAGCCGCACGGCGACGGAGGGCTCGAGGTGGCGCCGGGTCACGGAGGTGTTGATGAGCAGCCCGACGTCGGCGGGTTCGACGCCCGCCACGCGTAGCGCCTCCTGCCCGGCGGCGACGGTGGCGTCGTCCACGTCCTCGGCGGTGGTCCAGGCCCGGCGCTCCTGCACGCCGGCGACGCGCTGCAGCAGCGTCGTGGGCAGCCGCAGCCGGCGCAGCGCGGGCGCGAGCCGCTTCTGCACGTCGGCGGAGGTCCGTACGCCGGAGGGCAGGCGGCTGGTGACGGCCAGCAGCGAGACGTTGGCGAACCGGGTGGTGGCGTTCCCTGACACACGAGCTCCAGACGGCCGGTCGTGCGGGCGCGCACGGAGCCGGCTCAGCGGCGACGAAGCGGGGCCGCGCGACCCCGGCCCCGCGACGGTACGACGTCCGGGGCGCGCCCGCCGTTCCAGCATCGCGATGTGGGATCGACCACCCCGGGTTCACCCGGGCCGCTCGCGGGCCCCCCTCCGTCCGCCCGCCGGCCGCCTCAGCCCTGCCCGACGCCGAGGACGTCGAGCGTCCACGCGTGCTCGAACGCGATCTCCTCCCAGCGCGCGTACCGGCCGGACACGCCGCCGTGGCCGGCGGACATCTCGATCTTCAGCAGCGCGGGGGCGCCGGCGGCCCGCAGCCGCGCCACCCACTTGGCCGGCTCCACGTAGAGCACGCGCGTGTCGTGCAGCGACGTGGTGGCCAGGACCCGCGGGTACGCGGACGCGTCGTCGGGCACGTTCTCGTACGGGCTGTAGGCCTTCATGCGGGCGTACACGTCGGCGTCGTGCAGGGGGTCGCCCCACTCGTCCCACTCGACGACGGTGAGCGGCAACGTCGGGTCGAGCATCGAGGTCAGCGCGTCGACGAAGGGCACCCCGGCGAGCACGCCGGCGAACAGCCCGGGCGCCAGGTTGAGCGCCGCGCCCACGGTGAGCCCGCCCGCGCTGGCGCCGTCGGCCACCATGCGCTCGGGCGACGTCCAGCCCGTCTCCACGAGGTGGCGGCCGCAGGCGACGAAGTCGGTGAACGTGTGCTCCTTGGCCGCGAGCTTGCCGTCGTCGTACCAGTGCCGGCCCAGCTCGCCGCCGCCGCGCACGTGGGCGACGGCGAACACGACGCCGCGGTCCAGCAGGCTGAGGCGCGGCACGGAGAAGTAGGGGTCGATGCTCGCCTCGTACGCGCCGTACCCGTAGAGCAGCAACGGCGCGGGCTCCGCGCGGGTGCCGGCCCCGTCGAGCGTCACCGCGTCCCGCCGCCACACGAGGCTGATCGGCACCCGCGTGCCGTCCTCGGCCGTGGCCCACTCGCGGCGCTGCGCGTAGTCGGCCGGGTCGTAGCCGCCCAGCACGGGCTGCTGCTTGCGCACGTGCCGCTCGCCGGTGGCGAGGTCCACGTCCAGCACGGTGGCGGGCGTGACGAACGACGTGTGCTGCACCCGCAGCAGCGGCTGCTCCCACGTGGGGTTCGCGTCGAGGGCCACGGAGAACAGCGGCTCGTCGACGTCGATCTCCCGCGGCGTCCACGGCTGGTCCGCCGTCGTGCGCGTGAGGTCGACGACGGCGATGCGCGGCAGGGCCTCGCGCCGCAGGCTCAGCACCACGTGGCGGGCGAAGGCGTCCACGCCCTCGAGCCGCACGTCCGGGTCGTGCGGCACGACGACACGCGCCGCGGCGGGGTCGAGCGGCCCGGCGGAGTGCTGGCCCGCCCGGGCGGGGACGTCGGTGGCGACGAGCGCGAAGTTCTCCGCGCCGTCGTTGTGCAGCACGAGCAGCACGTCGCGGCCGTCGGTGCCGGAGCCGTCGTCGTCCGACGGCAGGACGGCGTGCTCCACCGTGTACTCGACGCCGTCGCGACGCTCCCAGACCGTGCGGAAGTCGCCGGTCGGGTCGTCCGCCTCCAGGACGCGCGCCTCGCTGGTCGTCTTCGACCCTGCCTCGATCACCAGGTAGCGGCGGGAGCGGGTGAGCCCGACGCCGATCCAGAACCGCTCGTCGGGCTCCTCGAGCACGAGCACGTCGTCGGCCGCCGGGGTCCCCACCTCGTGCCGCCACACCCGGTACGGCCGCCACGCGTCGTCGACCGTCGGGTAGAAGAGGTACCGGCCGTCCGGGGTGAGCATCGCGCCGGGGAACGTGTCCTCGACGACGTCGGGCAGGTCCTCGCCCGTCGTCAGGTCGCGCACGCGCAGCGCGAACCGCTCGTCGCCGGTGGTGTCGACGGCGTACGCGAGGCGGGCGCCGTCCTCCGAGACGTCGAACGACCCGAGGGCGAAGAAGTCGTGCCCCTCGGCCGCGGCGTTCTGGTCCAGCAGCACCTGCTCGCCCGCCGGCACCGTGCCCGGCTCGATCCGCGGCGGAGCCCATTCCCCCGCCGCGGGCACGCGGGCGTGGATCGGGTACTGCCGGCCCTCCTCGGTGCGCGTGTAGTACCAGAAGGAGCCCATCCGGACGGGGACGGACAGGTCCGCCTCCAGGGTGCGTGCCTTGATCTCGTCGAACACGTCCTGCCGCAGCGGCGCGAGGTGCGCGAGCTGCGCCTGCGTCCACGCGTTCTCGGCGGCCAGGTGCGCCAGCACCTCGGGCGAGTCCTTGTCGCGCAGCCACTCGTAGTCGTCGACGACGTCGTCGCCGTGGTGCGAGCGGACGGTCGGGCGGCGCTCCGCGACGGGGGCCTCGGCAGGGGCCGCGACGGGCGCGTCCTGCGAGGTGGGGGCGAGATCGGCGGCGGGCGTGAGGTCGTCGGGCACGCGGCCAGCCTAGGTGCCGCCGGCGCCCGGACGGGATCCGCCCGCGTGATGCACGACTGTGACCTGGATCTGTCAGGTGCGTCACATTTTGCTCGCTACACTCACGGCACGCTCGCGAAACCCTGCGGATACATGGGGCCTTTAGTGTCCCTGCATCGACGGGGCGAGCGGGTGGGACCCCGGGCTCGCCCGGGGAACGACACCGACCTACGGAGGACCCGGCCGATGACGACGGACCGACCGACCAGGGCGATCGTGCTGCGCCGCACCGCGGCGGCGCTCGCGATCGCCCTCGCGCCCCTGGCGCTCGCCCTGCCACCAGCACAGGCGAGTCCCGGAGCGGAGAGCGCGGCACACACCACAGCCGCCGAGAGCACGAGCACAGCCATACCCACCGACTGCACCCCCGGCGACTCCACGGCCTGCATCGCCGTCCGGGTGGTCGACGAGGCGGGCGACCCCGTGGCCGACGCGAAGCTGACGATCACCGGTCCCGGCGGGTTCGACGAGACGGTCACCACCACCACGGACCGGATCTCGATCCCCGTCGAGGAGGTGGGCCGGTACACGGTCACCCTCGACCCGTCCTCGCTCCCCGCCGGTCAGGCACCGCCCGCGGAGACGACGACGGAGGTCGTCGCCCAGACCGGCGGCACGGGCCGCGCGGCCTTCCTCCTCGGGACGGCCGCGGAGGACGAGGCCAGCCCGTCGGCCGAGGCCACGACGAGCGCCCCCGCCGACGACGAGACCGCCACCGAGGGCGACGCCGTGGGCACGGCCCCGGAGGGCGACGCCTCCCAGGGCGACCTGTCCTGGGGCCAGGTGTGGCAGCAGTTCGGCTCCGGCATCCGTTTCGGCCTGCTGCTCGCGCTCGCGTCCATCGGCCTGAACCTCGTCTTCGGCACCACCGGGATGTCGAACTTCGCGCACGGAGAGCAGTTCGCCCTCGGCGCGGCACTGGGGTTCATCGCCATCAACCACTGGGGGATGTCGATCTGGCTCGGCGGCGCGCTGACCATCGCCCTCTGCGCCCTCACGGGGCTCGGGCAGGACGCCGCCATCTGGCGGCCGCTGCGCCGCCGCGGCACACCCGTGATGCAGCTGATGATCGTCTCGATCGGCCTCTCGATCACCCTGCAGTACGTGATCCAGCTCTTCATCGGCGGCAGCTCCCTGCGCATCGTGTCGAGCAACCCGAAGCCGCTGACCCTCGTCGGGATCACGCTCAGCACCACGTCGTGGATCTCGATGGCGGTCGCGCTCGTCTGCCTGGTCGGCTTCGCGCTGTTCCTCACGCGCACCCGCCTCGGGCGCGCCACCCGCGCCGTGTCGGACAACCCCGCGCTCGCGTCGGCCACCGGCATCGACCCCGACAAGGTGATCCGCATCGTCTGGGTACTGGCCACCGCGTTCGCGGCGCTGGCGGGGCTCATGTGGGGCATCTCGTACGGGTCGTTCAACTGGCAGGTGGGCGTGCAGCTCCTGCTCCTGATGTTCGCCGCGGTGACCCTCGGCGGGCTGGGCACCGCCTTCGGCGCCCTCGTCGGGTCGATCCTCATCGGCCTCGTCGTCGAGCTGTCCAACCTCGTGATCCAGAGCGACCTGCGGTACGCGTCGGCGCTCGTGATCCTCATCCTCGTGCTCCTGATCAGGCCGCAGGGCATCCTCGGCCGCCGCGAGCGGATCGGCTGAAGGGAGACCGACCATGGACGAGTTCCTCAGAATCCTCACGCAGTCCCTCGCCGAGCTCATCGCACCCACGACGGCTGCGTACGCGGTCGCGGCGATCGGCCTCAACCTGCACTTCGGGTACACCGGCCTGCTCAACATGGGCCAGGCCGGCTTCATGCTGCTCGGCGCGTACGGCTTCGGCATCGCGACCATCGCCGGCGCGCCGTTCTTCCTCGCGCTGGTGATCGCGCTGGCCGCCGGGCTGCTGTTCGCCCTGGTCCTCGGCATCCCCACGCTCCAGCTGCGTGGTGACTACCTGGCCATCGTCACGATCTCGGCGGCGGAGATCATCCGCTGGATCGGCCGGTCCACCTGGCTGCAGGAGTGGACCGGCGGCGCCTCCGGCCTCCAGGGGCGCAACTACAAGGGCACCTTCCAGGACCTGTCGCCCCTGCCGGACGGCCGCACCGCGCTGGGGCCGCTGGAGTACATCAACACCGGGTCCGACTCCTGGTGGACGCGGATCTTCGCGTGGGGCGTCGTCGCCCTGGCCCTGCTGTTCGTCTGGCTCGTCACCCGCAGCCCCTGGGGCCGCGTCCTCAAGGGCATCCGCGAGGACGAGGATGCCGTGCGTGCGCTCGGCAAGAACGTCTACTCGTACAAGCTGCAGTCGCTGGTGCTGGGCGGCATGCTCGGCGCGCTCGGCGGCGTGCTCTACGTGCTGCCGATCACCATCGCGCCCGACGCCATGGGCCGCACGATGACGTTCTTCGTGTGGACCGTGCTGCTGCTCGGCGGCGCCGCCACCGTCTTCGGGCCGGTCCTCGGCGCGATGATCTTCTTCGGCGCCTACATGCTCATGCGCACCGGGATGCGCGCCCTGTCCGAGAACACCGGGGTGGGCGAGATCATCAGCACCACCAACGTGGAGCAGATCGGCGGCATGCTGGTGGGGATCACCCTCATGCTCCTCGTGATCTTCCGGCCGCAGGGCATCCTCGGGAACAAGAAGGAGCTGGCCTTCAATGTCCGCTGACATGTCCGAAGAGACCTCGGCCGGCCAGGACGCCGGCACCGCCCCCGAGCCCGAGTCCGTCGTCGACGCCGCCGCGGCGGCCGCCGTCGCCCCCACCTCCGCCGTCGCGGCAGAGGCCCGCGACGACCTCGCGCACGTCGAGGCCGTCGTCGGGGCGTCCAAGCCGGACGCGATCCTCGTGGCCGACGACGTCGTGCGCCGGTTCGGCGGCATGACGGCGGTCGACGTCGAGCACCTCGAGGTGCAGCGCGGCGCCATCACGGCGCTCATCGGCCCGAACGGCGCCGGCAAGACGACGTTCTTCAACCTCCTCACCGGGTTCGACACCCCGCAGAGCGGGCGCTGGAGCTTCGAGGGGAGGTCGCTCGCCGGCAAGAGCGGGGCCCGCGTCGCCCAGTCGGGGATGGTCCGCACGTTCCAGCTCACCAAGGCGTTGTCGCGGCTCACCGTGCTGCAGAACATGCTGCTCGCGTCCCCGAAGAACCCCGGCGAACGGTTCTGGCTCTCGTGGCTGCCGTTCACCTGGCAGGGGCACGAGAAGGCCGCCACCGAGAAGGCGATGGAGATCCTCGCCCGCTTCAAGCTCGACGCGAAGGCGGACGACTTCGCCGGGTCGCTCTCCGGCGGGCAGCGCAAGCTGCTCGAGATGGCGCGCGCCCTCATGACCGACCCGACGATGATCATGCTCGACGAGCCGATGGCCGGCGTGAACCCGGCCCTCGTGCAGTCGCTGCTGGGGCACGTGCAGGCGCTTCGCGACCAGGGCATGACCGTGCTGTTCGTCGAGCACGACATGCACGCCGTGCGGCACATCTCCGACTGGGTGGTCGTGATGGCGGAGGGCCGCATCGTGGCCGAGGGCCCGCCGACGACGGTGATGCAGGACCAGGCCGTCGTCGACGCGTACCTCGGCGCCCACCACGACACCGACCTCGGCGACGACTCGCTGCTCGACCCCGAGATCCTGGCCCGCCTCGAGGCCGAGGAGGAGAAGCGATGACCGACACCCTGACGACCGAGGCCCACCGCGGCGGCGTCCCCGAGGGCAAGGAGGTCCTGCTCCGGGCCGACGCCCTCGTCGCCGGCTACATCCCCGGCGTGCACATCCTCGACGGCTGCTCGATCGAGGTGGGTAAGGGGGAGCTGGTCGGCATCATCGGCCCCAACGGCGCCGGCAAGTCCACGCTCCTCAAGGCGCTCTTCGGGCTGGTGAAGATCCACTCCGGCACGGTGACGCTCGAGGGCGAGGACATCACGGGCATGAAGGCGAACGCCCTCGTGGCCCGCGGCGTCGGGTTCGTGCCGCAGACCAACAACGTGTTCCCCTCGCTGTCCGTCGAGGAGAACATGCGCATGGGCGTCTACCTGCGGCCCCAGGCGTTCGAGGAGCGGTGGTCGTTCATCCGCGACCTGTTCCCCGTGCTGCACGAGCGCCGCACCCAGCGCGCCGGCGCGATGTCGGGCGGAGAGCGGCAGATGGTCGCCATGGCGCGCGCGCTCATGATGAACCCGTCCGTGCTGCTGCTCGACGAGCCGTCCGCCGGCCTGTCCCCCGTCCGCCAGGACGAGACGTTCCTGCGCACCCGCATGATCAACAAGGCCGGCGTGTCCGTGATCATGGTGGAGCAGAACGCCCGCCGCTGCCTGCAGATCTGCGACCGCGGCTACGTCCTCGACCAGGGCAGGGACGCCTACACCGGCACCGGCCGGGAGCTCCAGTCCGACCCGAAGGTCATCTCCCTCTACCTCGGCTCCCTCGCGGAGGACACGAAGTAGCACGGCTCCGGGACGACGGCGCGGGCTGGTCCGCGCGGGCATCACGCGCCCGCGCGGACCAGCCCGCACTCGTAGGAGAAGATCACCGCCTGCACGCGGTCGCGCAGCCCGAGCTTCGCCAGCACGGCGCTGACATGGCCCTTCACGGTGGCCTCGGTGACGAACAGCCGGCCCGCGACCTCCGCGTTGGACAGCCCCCGCGCCACCAGCCCCAGCACCTCGCGCTCGCGCGCGGTGAGGAGGTCGAGCTCCGCCGCGGTGCGGGGCAGCGGGTCGCCCGACGTGCCGATGTGCCGCTCGATGAGCCGCCGCGTGATCGGCGGCGCCACGATCGCGTCCCCGCGCGCCACGGCCCGGATCGCCGAGAGCAGGTCGGCGGCGAGCGCGTCCTTGAGGAGGAAGCCGCCCGCGCCGGCCCGGAGCGCCGCATACACGTACTCGTCGAGGTCGAACGTCGTGAGCACCAGGACGCGCGGGCCGTCCGGTGGCCCGGCGCAGATGCGCCGCGTGCCCTCCAGCCCGTCGACACCCGGCATCCGGACGTCCATCAGCACGACGTCGGGACGGGTCTCGGCGGCCAGGTCGGCCGCGGCGGCGCCGTCGTCGGCCTCGCCGACGACCTCCATGTCGTCGGCGTTCTCCAGGATCATCCGCAGACCCGCCCGGATCAGGGCCTGGTCGTCCGCGACGAGCACCCGCGTCACGGCGCCACCTCCCGCGCCCAGGGCACCGCGGGGTCGAGCGGCAGGCGGGCGCGCACGGCGAAGCCCCGGCGCGGGCCCGGCCCCGCGGACACCTCGCCTCCCAGCAGCGCGGCGCGCTCACGCATGCCCCGCAGCCCGTTCCCGCCGTGGTCGCGCTCGCCCCGGTCGTCGGCCCGGTCCGGCCCGTCGTCGCTCACCTCGAGGGTCAGCGCGCCGTCGTCGTACGACACCAGCACCTGGGCGGACGCCGCAGGCCCGGCGTGCCGCATGACGTTGGTCAGCGACTCCTGGAGGATCCGGAACGCCGCGGCGTCCACCGCGGCCGCGAGGGGGCGCGGTGCGCCCTCGACGTGGAGCGCGACGGGCGTGCCTGCCTGCCGCACCCGGTCGACGAGGCCGGCCAGGTCCGCCAGCCCGGGCTCCGAGGCCGGGCCGCGGTCCGGCCGGTCGTCCGGCCGGTCGTCGCGTCCGTCGTCCGGCGCCAGCGCCTGCCGCATGTCCGCCAGGGAGGCGCGGCCGGTCGCGACGATGGCGTCCAGGGCCGCCAGGGTGTCGGCGGGACGCCGTTCGAACGCCGCCGCCCCGCCCTGCGCCTGCATGACGATGACGGCGAGGCCGTGCGCGACGACGTCGTGCATCTCGCGGGTGAGGCGGGCGCGCTCCGCCGCGACGGCGAGGGCGGCCCGCTGGTCGCGCTCGCGCTCCAGGTCGCGCGCCCGTGCCTCGAGCTCTGCGAGGTAGGCGCGGCGGGACCGCACGCCCCAGCCGAGCGCCCACGATGCCGCCAGCAGGGGGCCGAGCACCGCGGGACCGCCCCACGACGACGGCGCCGGCGCGCCGCCCGCGCCGAGCGTCTCCCCGCCCGCGCCGAACCCGCCGCCCCCACCGGCCGACGCGACGACGAGCGACCAGGCCGTCACCACCGCGAGCCCTGCGCCCAGCGCGACGAGCGAGACCCGCCGGGGGCGCAGCACCGCGACGGTCGCGACCGTGACCAGCACGGCGACGTCGGCCGGAGCCGGGCCGGCTCCCAGCGCCATCCGCGCCACGGCGGCGAGCAGCGCCGCGGTGAAGGCCGGCACAGGCCACCGCCGCCGCAGGACCACGGCCGCGACGCCGACGGCGGTCGCCGCCCACCAGACGACGGCCGTCCCCGGTGCAGGGTCGGCGACCACGGCGGTGCCGGCCAGCAGCAGCGCTGCCAGGCCGGCGTCCTGGAACCACGGGCTGCGCAGGGCGCTCCGTCGGGCCTCCCCGGGAGTGTTCATGGCCTCCACAGAGTAGGCCGGGGCCACGCCGCCGGACACCCGTCGCAGGTCGGGGTTCGAGACCCGACCACGGACGGGTGCGCCGCGGGGCCGGCGCCGCCCAGCCTGGACGCATGACTCCGACCCGTCTCACCCGCCTCACCCGTCGCTCCCGGCGTCGGCGAGCCGCCGGCGTCCCGGTCCTCGCCGTCGCGCTCGCGGCCGCGCTCGGCGCCTGCACCCCCGCACCCGGGCTGGAGTGGGACACGGTCGCCGCGCCCGCCGGGTGCCGCTGCGCCGACGGCAGCCCGTTCCAGTTCTGGCAACGCCGGGCGGACACGAAGCGGGTCGTCCTCTTCCTCAACGGCGGCGGGGTGTGCTGGGACGCCGCGACCTGCGCGCTCACGGGCGAGCACGGCGAGAGCGACGTCTACGACTGGAGCGTCCGGGGCACGGAGCCGGAGAACCGCAGCGGGATGTTCGACGTCACCCGCAAGGACAACCCGTTCCGCGACTGGTCCTTCGTCTACGTCAGCTCCTGCACCGGCGACGCGCACCTGGGCGACACGACCGGCGACTACGGGGGCGGCCTCTCCGTGGAGCACCGGGGCGCCGTCAACGGCCGCGCCGCGCTCGACCACCTCGCCGCGACGTACCCCGACGCCACGGACGTCGTCGTCATCGGCAAGACCGCGGGGTCGGTGGCCGCGCCGCTCTACGGCGGGATGGTCGCCGACCTGCTGCCCGATGCCCGGGTGACCGTCCTCGGCGCGCAGTCCGGCGCCTGGCCCGACCACCCCGGCCTCGACGAGAGCGTGCTGGACGCGCGCTGGGGTGCCTTCGACGCCGCGCCGCAGTGGGCGGTCGACGGGCTCGCCGCCCGCGCGTGGGGTCCCCCCGCCTTCTGGGTGCAGGCGGGCCACCACGACCCCGACCTCGTGCTGGGCCGCTTCGACTACGCGTACGACCCCCACGCGTCGTCCGAGGTGGCCCGCTGGATCCCCGGCGACCCGCCCGACCTCCTCGCGCAGATCGACGCGAACGAGGCACGGATCGAGGCCGCCGGCGTGCCCGTGCACAGCTACACCGCGCCGGGGGCGGGACACGGGATCTTCGAGCTCGACGCGTTCTACTCCACCCGCGTCGACGGCGTCCGCCTGGTCGACTGGATCGCCGAGCTCGTCGGAGACGACCCGCCCGCCGACGTCCGCTGCACGGACTGCGCTGCCGCCCCGTAGCCCCGGCCGCGGCGTACGACGACGGCCCGGACGCTCGCGGGGAGCGGCCGGACCGTCGTGGGTGACCGAGGTCAACGAGCGAGGATCACTCCTCGATCTTGCCCTCGATCTGCTTCTGGAAGGTGTAGGTGTTGTCGGCGCCGTACTTGTAGATGCCGATGAAGGCGGACGTCGGGTCGTTCGACTCGTTGAGCGGCCCGATACCGGACTTGCCGACGTAGTTGATGTCCTCGCCCGCCTCGAGCGCCTTGACGCCGTCGGCGAACGTCTTCACCTCCGTGCCGCCGTTGGCACCGGAGACCGCGCGGATGTTCTTCGAGATGGTCTCGCCGTCGGTGCCCTTGCCCTTCACGGCCGCGAGGGCGGCGAGGACGGTGGCGTCGTACGACTCGGCCGAGTACGAGAAGTCCTCGAGCTCGCCCTTCTCGTTGGCGCTGTACCAGGTCTTGAGCTGCTCGCGGAAGGCGTCGTCCGCCTGCGCGCCGGGCAGCGTGCCCTGGACGCCCTCGAGGGTGCCCTTGTCGAACTTGTCGCCGTAGTTGGAGAGGTTGCCGTCCACGAAGTACGTGTTGCCCTTGAAGTCCCAGCCCTGCGCGACGAGCTCGTTGACGATGGCGACGGTCTCCTCGAACGCGACGATCGAGATGGCGTCGGGCTTCTGGGCGAGGAGGTCGGTCACCTGGGCGCCGAAGTTGGTCTCGCCCGGGGCGAACTCGTTGCCGGCGCCCTTGCCGCCGTAGACCGCCTCGCAGCCGTCCTTCTTGAGCGTCTCCTCGATGACGTCGCGCAGGCCCGTGCCGTACGCCTCGTTCTGCACGAGGAAGCCGACCTTGCAGTGGCCGTCGTCGAGGATGAGCGAGCCGTGGGCCGCGCCCTGGACGGTGTCCGGCGGGGCGGTGCGGGCGAAGAAGTCGCCGTAGCCGGAGAGGTCCTGGGCCGTGTTGGCCGGCGAGATCTCCATGACCCCGGCCTCTTCGAACTGGTCGACGACGCCGAGGGTGACGGCGGAGGACGCCGCGCCGATCGCGACGGACACGCCCTTGCTGATCAGGTCGGTGGCGGTGCTCTTGGCCACCGAGAGGTCGGTGCTGTCGCCCGAGTCGCCCCACTCGACCTTCACGTCGTTGCCGAGGACGCCCCCGGCCTTGTTGATGTCCTCGATGGCGAGGCCGACGCCGGCGATCTCCGGCGGGCCGAGGAACGCGAGGGTGCCGGTGACCGGGAGGATCGTGCCGATCTTCAGCGGGTCGGAGGAGCCGCCTTCGTCCCCTCCGCCGTCGGAGGAGCCGCACGCCGTGAGGCCCAGGCTGAGAACTGCCGCGAGGGCGAGGCCCCTGGCGACCGTGGTTCGTCGGATCATGCTGTATCCCCTTTTGGAGGTGGGACGTTCGCGGGCTCAACACCGCATTCAGTGCCGCTGAACGTAGCGAGAATGTATGTCCGCGACGTGTCGCGCGGGTCACTCCCTGCGGATCGTGACAAACCTGTTATCTGCGTCACACTAGCCCCGGCGAACGGCGCCGGGAACGGTGGCGGCGGCCGCCCCGGTGCACCCACCGGGACGGCCGCCGTCGCGCGGGTCGTCCTGCCTCCAGGCCGAGCGTCAGTCGCGCATCTGCGTGAACGCCGCGGTGGCCGGGTCCGCGCCCGTACGCCCCGCCACGCCCGCCTCCAGCGCGTCGATCGACGCGACCTGCGCGGGCGAGAGCTCGAAGGAGAAGACGTCCAGGTTGGTGGCCTGGCGCGCCACGGACAGCGACTTGGGGATGACGACGCGGCCCTGCTGCACGGCCCAGCGCAGCACGACCTGCGCCGGCGTGACCCCCAGCTCCGTGGCCGCCGCGACGACCGCGGGCGCGTCGAGGTCGGCGCCGCGGCCGAGCGGGGAGTACGCCTCGACGGCGATGCCGAGGTCCCGGCAGTGCTGCTGCAGCGCCGCCTGCTGGAACGTGGGATGCACCTCGATCTGGTTCACAGCGGGCACGACGTCCGTCTCGGCGACCAGCCGGTCCAGGTGCTCCACCAGGAAGTTCGAGACGCCGATGGCACGCACGGCGCCGTCGGCGAGGAGCTTCTCGAACGCGCGCCACGTCTCCACGTAAAGATCGGCGCTCGGCACCGGCCAGTGGATCAGGTAGAGGTCCACCTGGTCGACGCCGAGGGCCCGACGGGAGTCCTCGAACGCGCGCAGCGCCCGCTCGTACCCCTGGTCCCCGTTGCGGAGCTTGGTGGTGACGAACAGGTCCTCGCGCGGCAGACCGGACGCGCGGAGCGCGGCGCCGACGCCGGCCTCGTTGTAGTAGGCCGCGGCGGTGTCCACGTGCCGGTAGCCGAGCTCGAGGGCCTGCTCGACGTTGGCCTGGGTGCCGTCGTCGGGCACCTGGAAGACGCCGAGGCCGAGCTGCGGGATCCGGACGCCACCGGGCAGGGACAGGGAGGGGACGGAAGAGGTGGTCATGACTCCTTTCTATCGGCCCCGTCCACCGGTGCGCCCACCCTGTGGACCACCTGTGCGTGAACACTGGTGCCCGTGCTCGTGCTCGCGTACCGTTGTGCCCGTTGCAGTGCCTCGCTCGATCCGGACGGTCTCCGTCCGCGCCACGGCGGTCGCGTCGTCAGGACTGACGCTCTCGCCCGGCGGACCTTGGTCTCAAGAGTTGACGACGATTCACCGTGATGCGCGATCTCGACGGTCGAGGTCGTCGACACCTCTTGAAGGAGTAAGCATGGCCACCGGAACCGTGAAGTGGTTCAACAGCGAGAAGGGCTACGGCTTCATCGCCCCCGAGGACGGCTCGGCCGACGTGTTCGTCCACTTCTCCGCGATCCAGTCCCAGGGCTACCGTTCCCTGGACGAGGAGCAGCGCGTCGAGTTCGACGTGACGCAGGGCCCGAAGGGCCCGCAGGCGGAGAACGTCCGCCCGCTCTGATCTCACCGCCCGGCCGGCTGACGCCGGCCGCGTGAGTCGCACGGCCCGCACCCCGCTCGTCGGGGTGCGGGCCGTCGCCGTTCCCGGGCCCGGCGTCCGCGGGCATGCGCCCAGGCATGGGCGCATCGCACGACGGCGGGAGAATCCTCGCCGCGGCGGGAACGGCGCCCGCACGGCAGGCGTTCACCCCGTATGGGACTCCTCGACCGACTTCTCGGCAGAACCCACGACGAGCGCTCGTACCACGGCGTGCCCGGGCGGCCCGACTACGGCGCCTCCCGCGCCGGCGAGTCGCCCGGCAAGCACGGGTACGCCCCGCACCCGGACCAGCAGCCCGCCGGGCGGCCCGGCGACCGCGTGCCTGCGGCGCACCGCGACCCCGACGAGGTGGCCGTCGAGCGGTATCGCTACCTGCTGCGCACGGCGCCGCCGGACGCCGTCGAGCAGGCGCACGCCGAGGCGTTCGCCCGCCTGACGCCGGAGCAGCGGCAGCGCGTGCTCCAGGACCTCGGGTCCGGCCTGCCGCCGGCCGAGCGCGCGGCCTCCGACGACCCGCAGTCCCTCGCCCGCATGGCCACCCGCGCCGAGCTGCGCAACCCTGGGACGCTGGAGCAGTCGTTCCGCGGGCAGGGCGGGTACGGCGCCCGCGGCCCGAGCTTCGGGTCGATGATGGGCTCCAGCCTGCTCGGCACCGTCGCCGGCGTCGTCATCGGCTCGGCCGTGGCCAACGCGATGTTCGGCCCCGCCTTCGGCGACCCGTCGCAGGACTTCGCCGGCGACGCGGGCGGTGGCGACGGCGGCGGTGACGCGGGCGCCGACGCGGGCGGTGACGCCGGGTACACCGACGCCGCCGGTGCGGACCCCGGCTACGGCGGGGACACCGGCGGCGACATGGGCGGCTTCGGGGACTTCGGCGGCGGTGACTTCGGGGGCGGCGACTTCGGCGGCGGCGACTTCGGAGGGTTCTGACCCCACGACGCACAGGGCCCGCGGCGACCGGTGTCGGTCCCCGCGGGCCCCGCCGTGCTCGCGGCGACGGCGACCGGCGACTCCGGTCGGCGCGTCGTCGCGTCACACGCCGGCGACGTCGACCGCCTGCCCGGTGCGCGCGCTCTCGTAGGCCGCGAGGATGATGCCGAGCACGGCGATCCCCTCGGCCTCCGTGTTCAGCGGACGGCGGCCGGTCTCGAGGCAGTCGACGAAGTCGACGATCTCCGCGGCGAAGGTGTTCACGGCCTCGTGCTCGTAGACCTGCTCGTCCTCGCCGCGCACCTTCACGCGCAGGGTCGTTCCGTCCGAGCTGAGCGACCCCTTCGAGCCGACGACGCTGAACCGGTCGGTGCCCGGCGCGGCGTCGTAGGCCCACGAGGTGACCAGCTGGCCGACGCTGCCGTTGTCGAAGCGCACGAGCACCTGGGCGGAGTCCTCGCCCTCCATGAACGTCAGGCGATGGGTCGACATCATGGCGAAGGCCTGCACGGGCCGCCCGCCAGACAGGTGCATCAGCAGGTACGTCGGGTGGTATCCCGTGTCGATGAACTCGCCGCCGCCGCTCGTCGCGGCGTGGGCGCGCCATCCCATGGTGTCGGGGTCGAAGTCGTTGAAGAACGAGTCGGTGGTGCGCACCTCGTAGACGTCGCCCAGCACGCCGGAGTCGATGACCTCCTTGGCCCGGGCGACGGCGGGCATGAACAGCTGGTTGTGCGCGCACATCAAGGTCACGCCGGCCGCCTCGACCGCCGCGCGCACCTCGGCTGCCTCCTCGGCGGTCAGGCACAGCGGCTTCTCGCAGAGGATGTGCTTGCCCGCCTTGGCCGCGGCCACGATCGCCGCCCGGTGCAGGTGGTGCGGCAGGCAGATGTCGACGGCGTCGACCTCCGGGTCGTTCACGAGCTCGGTGAAGTCGGCGTACGCGCGGGCGCCGGTCTCCTCGGCGCGACGGGCGAGGGTCTCGGGCACCGCGTCGGCGATCGCGGTGACCGTCACGCGGTCGGGGATGGTGGCGTACCCCGCGAGGTGGGCGCCGGCGATGCCGCCGGCGCCGATCAGGCCGATGCGGACGGGAGGGGTCACGGTCATGGTGGGTCCAGTTCTCCGGTGGGGCGGGTTCTCCGGTGGGGCAGCCGTCGGTCAGGCCTGCGCTGCGGTGAGCGCGACGGCGCTCGCGGCCTCGACGAGCGCGGTCAGCGACCGGGCCCGCGCGAGGTTGTCCTCGAGGTCCGCTCCGGAGCGGATCGCGTCCGCCCACTGCGCGAAGAGGATCGGCTGGTGGGCGGGCAGGTCCACGCGGGACGAGCCCTCGCGGGTGGTCAGGCGCATCACGGCCGCGCCGTCGTCGTCGGTCTCGAAGCCGTGCAGCAGGGAGCCGTCGGTGCCGTGCACCTCGATCGTGAACGGGCTCGCCGGGGTGACGAAGCCCGTCTCGATGACGCCGATCGCGCCGTCGGGCGTGGCGACGGTGACCGACGCGTTGTCCTCGACGCCGCGCCCGGTCTGGTCCGTCCAGGTGGGGCGCACCGAGACGACCTCGTCGCCCAGGATCAGCTGGGTGAGGTAGACGGGGTGCGCGCCCAGGTCGACGAAGGCGCCGCCCAGCGCCTCGGAGCGGTCGTAGAAACGGGTCGGCAGCCAGTCGGCGGTGGAGCCGTCGTGGGCCAGGCGGACCCGCGAGTACGTGATCCGGCCGAGGGTGCCGGCGTCGAGGATCTCGCGCAGGGCCAGCGTGTAGCCGTGCGTGAGCCGCGGCAGGGAGACGACCAGCCGGACGTCGGCGGCCCGGGCGGCGGCGATGAGGGCGTCGCAGCCCTCGACGGTCGGGGCGAGCAGCTTCTCGGTGAAGACGTGCTTGCCCGCCGCCAGGGCCTTGCCGATCACCTCGACGTGGTCGCTGGTGGCGGCGGTGACGGTCACGCCGTCGAGGTCGTCGCGCGCCAGCAGGGCGTCGAGGTCGGTCGTGGCCTCGACGCCGAGCCGCTCGGCGAGGTCACGGCCGCGCTCGGCGTCGTCGTCCCAGACCGCGACGAGCTCCGTGTCGTGGTGGTCGATCGCGGCGCGCCCGTACTCCTCGGCGTGCACGTGCCATGCGCTGAGCACGGCGATCCGCAGGGGGGTGGTGGTCATGACGGCATCTGCTCCTGGATGGGGTGCGTCTGGTCGTGGGGGGGACCAAAGAAAACCCCCCCCCCCCCCCCCCCCCCCCCCCCCCCCCCCCCCCTTCCCCCCCCCCCCCCCCCCCCCCCTCCCTCCCCCCCCCCCCCCCCCCCCCCCCCCCCCCCCCCCCCCCCCCTAC